>JAVHPG010000094.1:0-2757 GCA_036170455.1 Elusimicrobiales bacterium | reverse complement strand
CCTTACCCTGCGCTTTATAGCCGCCGAATTTATTTATCGACTGCGGCGTGAGGCCGAGGTGCCCCATCACCGGCATATCCGATTTAACTATGTGGGAGATTATTTCCTCATGCCCTTCAAGGCCCTCGATCTTGACGGCCTGCGCGCCGGCCCTGGCCAGTTTCTCCACGGCCTCCATAGCGGTCTGGAGCCCTTTGCGCACCGAGAGAAAAGGCATATCGGCAATTATCAGCTTTCCTTTTACCGCCCGGGAAACGGCCGCCGTATGAAGCGCCATCATCTCCACCGTGGCCGCTATGGTCGAGTCCTGGCCGTGCATGACCATGGCCAGGCTGTCCCCGACGAGAACGCAGTCGACTTCGGATTGCGCCGCGAGCGCGGCCATCGTAGAGTCATAGGCCGTTATCATCGAGATCCTGCGTCCCGTTTTTTTATAGTTGTAGAAGTCAGTTATTTTCATATGTTTTCGCGAATGCCGAATATATTTCCCCGTAAGGATCTTTGCCGAGCGCTTTTATGTCCGCGGCCACCGTCTGCGCGTCGCGCCGGGCGATAGGGCCGCTCAGGGCCCGGGCCGGGTCCCGCCCGAAATTATCGAGGGAGGCCTGGAAATAGTTCTGTATCTGTTCGCGGGGGATGCCGAATTTCCCGCTCAGGTCCCGCATCGCTTTCTGCCAGAGGATCACGGGCAGATTGGCCCCGAGCGCGCAGAGAGCGTGGTAAAGTTTTTTCTCGCCTTTCTTTATCCTGATGACCGGGTTGAAGAATTCCGGCACAAGCCTCTTCAGCGAAACTCCGGGAGCCATTGCGAAAGCGAGCCGGCGGTATGCCGCAAGCGACAGCAAGCTTTCGCTCAGCGGCATGAAAGGATGCATCGTGTAGGCGCCTTTCACGTCCAGGCTGCCGGAGAAATGGATAAGCGTTTTGCCTTTCAGGAAAGGATTGGCGGCGATGAAAGGGGCGATGGCCTCGTCTTTGATAAGCACGAAAACTACGGAGCAGCCCCCGAGGGCGGCTTCGGGCTTGAGCCCTGAACACCTGTGCCAAAGTTTATACGTGACTTTAAGAAGCCTGAAATAGGCCTGAAGATGGGTGGAAGCGCGGCCGTTGCCGGCGATGCCGTAAGTTCTTTTCATACCGTGGGTACCTGTCCTTTGGGGATCAAGTCCGCTAAGTAATTATACCAAACTTATTTCTCGGTAAACTGGGTTACCGTATAAGTGTAAAGCTCGATCTCTTTTCCCTTCCAGGCGTCGGCGGCCAGGCCCGCTTTCTCCATGCAGAGCGAGGAGAGAAAATCTTCCGTCTTTTTAAAGTGCTCCCAGACCTGGGGGAGATAAGTGCCCGAGCGCCGGCCGCTTTTAACATAAACTCCGTGCACGCCGACTTTTACGGCGTCGGCTGATTTAACGCGCTCAAGCGGAGAAAGGACCGAGATCTCGATATTTATCGTCTTCAGTTCTGCCTCCGAGACACGGTCGAACCTGGGATCCTCAAAAGCCGCGGAGCAGGCGTAGGAAGCGACCATATCTGAGAGCGTATAGCGCGGCTCAAGGCTGCCGATACAGCCGCGCAGGTCGCCGTCCAGAGTAAGCGTGACGAAGATAGCGGCGGGCTGGTTGAACTCCGGCCTCGGGCTTAAAGGCTGCTCCGTGGGTTTACCTGTTTTCATACCCGCGCTTATGCTTTTCCGCGCGAGCGCGAGAAGTTCTGTCTTCATCTCAGCGGACAGATCGAGAGCGCCGGCGGGCTTCGGCGAGGCCTCGGTGAAATAGCCCGCGCCATAACCGACTACAGCGCTGTCGTCTCCCGAGATCTTCCCCGAATGCGTATAAAGGGCAAGCTCGAAATCATTGCAGCCCAGTTCAAGCGCGGCGGCGGCGCCAACCGTCATCGCGGCCTGCCCGCAAGCGGTAGTATCAAGATATTGGGAAGCCTTTGAAAGCAACAGCGTATTGGCCATTTCAAAATAGGCAGGGCTCGAATTGCGCATAGCCTGCCGCAGCGCCAGCAGCACGGAGCGGTCGGAAATCTCGGCGATCCTGCCCGGCGGGTAATGCGAGAGATCGGAGGAAACGCAGAACAGCGCTTTGCGCCCTTTCATAGCGCGGCCTATAGCGCGTCCGGCTTCTTCAAGCAGTGAAATATCCGTAGAATTAAAAAGGATGGGGACTATTTTAACAGAGTCGCCTTTTAGCGCCTGCAGGAAAGGCAGTTGCACCTCCACGGCGTGCTCGGCTTCGTGGGCGCGCGGCGAATTCTCAAAGAACTTCTTCTCCTTAAGAAGCTCCGCGCAGAAAGCGGAATCAATTTCTACCAGCCCGAGCGGGGTTTCAAAAGAACCCTCCGCAAGCAGGGCGCCTTTTGAAAGGCCCATAGTATGCCCGGTAGCCATTATCACCAGCGTGTCGAAGTGAGTATCCTTAAAGGGGGCGAAAGCCGCGCCGGCCGCCGCGCCGGAGTAAGTATAACCCGCGTGGGGGGAGAGGAAACCCACAGCGCGGCCGGCGGGAAGGGTTCCCGGCTTAAGAAAGGCCTTAACCTCAGCCCGCAGTTTCTCGGGCCTCGCCTCGTAAAACTTGCCCGCAACAGCCGGTTTTCTCGTCATAAATCATCCTCCCCGGCAATTATACATTTGTTTTCCCCGTCATAAAAAACTAAAATATAACTAGTACGGTGGTTGTAGCTCAGTGGTTAGAGCGCTCGGCTGTGGCCCGAGAGGTCGGGGGTTCAAGTCCCCTCAGCCACCCCAAATTT
>JAVHPG010000093.1:0-13861 GCA_036170455.1 Elusimicrobiales bacterium | reverse complement strand
AGCGGCACAAGGACCAGCGCGAGGAGCGCGACCGGGCGGTCCGCGCCGACGCCGGGCTGGTCCGCGCCGAGGTCAAGGAATTTTACGAGAAGAAAGACCGCCTTATGGCCATCAGGACCAGCAAAGGCGCCCTGACGGCCACCCCGGAACACCCGCTGCTCACGCGCTACGGCTTTAAGGAAGTCCGCGACCTGAAGAAGGGCATGGAAGTCGGCATGCTCTCCGACGGGCGCCGTGTCTGGGCAAAGATAAGATCAATCAAGCCGGGCGGCGTGGCCGCGGTTTACAATATCGAGGTCGCCCCCCCGCACACTTTCATCGCCGACGGCTTCATCGTCCACAATAAAGGCGGCGGCTCTTTCGGCGGCGGCTCTTACAGCAGGGGCTATTACAGCAACGGACGCTACTACAGCCGGGGCAGGTCTTCCGGGGACAACCTGATCTTCGCGCTGGCGGCGACTTTCCTCCTTATAAAAGGCATCCTTTACCTGTCCGAGGACAGGAGCGGAGGAGGAGGAGTCAGTCCGGGAAAAAACCACCTGATAGAGAACGGCAAAGTTACGCCAAGGGCCGAGGCCACGCTCGATATACTCAGAAGCCTGGGGCGCAGGGAACCGATGTTCAACCCCGATATGCTCGAAGGCCTGGTGCGGGACATCTTCATCCGGGTACAGACCGCCTGGCAGGCCCGCGACTACAGCACGCTGGGCGGGATCATGATGCCGAACCTGCACGCGGGCCACACCGCGAAAGTCGCCGCCATGAAAGAGCGGGGCGAGATAAATATGATGGACGATCTCAAGCTCCTCCACATAGATTTCGTGCACGTGCGCTGTCCGAAGGAGGCTGAAGGGCGCTCCTTTACCTCGCTCATCACTGCCTCGGCCCGTGACTACACGATAAACGAGACCTCGACTTCGAACTCCGGAAGCGGCGTGGAGCCTTCCACGTTCCAGGAATTCTGGACCTTCTACCGGTTTAACGGCAACTGGGCCCTCGCCCGGATAGACCAGGTGGGCGAGCTGGACTTCATCCATGCCCCCAATCTGCCAGACAGCCCGCAGAGCGCTTCGGCTTTCCAGCAGGCTGCAGGCCTGGCCGGCCTTGCGGCCGCCGCGGCGGCTCCCTCCACGCCCATGGAGCTGCCCCCGGCCCAGGCGAGGCAGATCACCGGAGCCGGGGCCGATTACTGGGACAGGCAGAAACTTGAAATAGCCGCCACGCTGGCCTTCGAGAGCGTCTACGAGGCCTGGGGAAAGAACGACAGCTCGCTGCTGAGACCGGAGTTCGTCTCGGCCGAAGCGCTGGCCAGGCTTAAAAAAGTCATGGGGGCCAGGAAAGCCGAGGGCCTGACCTTCGAGTTCGACAACCTTTTCACCCGCAGGGCGGAAATAGTGCTGACCAGCCCGGCCGCGAAAAGCAGGATCCACCTCGACGAGTTCACCGCCCGGATAACCGGCACCGCCGTACGCGCCATGCTGCGCCACGGCAAGGAGCTGCACCGCGACGCGGCGCCGGCGCCCTTCACCGAGTACTGGGTCTTCGGGCGGCAGGGCGAGGATTGGAAACTGCGCGACATACTGCCGCGCATGGCCCAGGAAAGCGCGGACACCACCCAGGACGGCGCGCCAACTCCGGTGCAGATAGAATGGTACTGGGGGCGGCCTAGTTAAGGAAAAGCTGCCGGCGGAACTTATCCCCCTATCAGCTTTACCTTGTAGCCGGCCGCCTCAAGCTCCGCTTTAACGAAAGCCCTGCGGTCGCCCTGGATCTCGAGCACGCCGTCCTTGACGGTGCCGCCCACCCCCAAACGCTTCTTGAACTTTCTCAGGAGTTCCTCTTTCCCCTCCGGGTGCATGGGCAGTTTCTCGACCAGCGTGAGCCCGCTGCCCTTGCCGGTCCTCCGGAAGAAGACGCGCACGGGCTCGGTTTGCGTCCTCTTCCTCAGTGCCCCCGCCAGCCCCTCGGGGCAGGCGCAGGGCGTCTTGCCGCAGTTGGGGCAGTTCACTTTACCGCCGGGCCCGGTCGAATAGACCAGCCTGTCATTGTCGCCCATAAAATTCTCCTAAAAATTGGAAGTGTTCCACTCCGCCTCGTCTTCGCCGGCCGGCAGCGCGGCCGCGGGCGCCGGTTTTACGAGGGAGATGCGCTTCCAGCGCCCGGTGTTAAAATACAGCCAGGAAAGCGCCAACCCCGCTATCCAGGCCGCCGGAACCCCCCACCAGATCCCGTCCGTGCCCATGCGGCCGGACAGGTAAGTAGAGACCGGGACCCTTATCCCCCACAGGGCCAGCACGGTTACCAGCATAGGGAAGAAGGTGTCCCCCGCGCCGCGCAGCGCCCCGTTGATGACGAACATGCTTGAAAACACTATATAGAACCCTCCGACGATAAAAAGGTAGCGGCTGCCTATAGCGACCACGGCCGGGTCCGAGTTGAACATCGAAATAAGGTGCCAGCCGAAAACGATGACCAGCAGCGTGGTAAGCAGCGAAGTCGCGCCGGAGATATAGAGGGACATTCTCAAGCCCCTCTTCACCCGCTCCATCTTGCCGGCGCCGATATTCTGCCCGACGAAAGTGGAGATCGCGATGGAGAGGCTCATGGCCGGCATGACCGCGAAAGTATCCACGCGGCCGGCCGCGGTAAAGGCGGCCACGGCGTCGGTGCCGAAGCCGTTCACCAGCCGCGTCAGCGCCATCATGCCGCCCGCGACCAGCAGCTGCTGCAGCCCCGACGGCAGGCCTATGGCCAGGCTCTGCTTGAAGATCGCCCAGTCGAACTCAAAACCCTTCAACCTGAACCTCAGCACCGGGTGGTTTTTATTAAGGTAAAGCACCGCAAGCAGGAAGGAAAAAGCCTGCGCTATTACCGTGGCCCAGGCGGAACCGGCTATCCCCCAGTGCAGCACGGTGACGAAAAGAAGAACGAGCGCTATATTAAGGATAGTCGAGAAAACGAGGAAGTAAAGCGGCGTCTTAGAATCTCCGAGCCCGCGCAGGATCGAACTGAGCGTATTGTAGCTGAAAAGGAAAATAAGCCCGGCGAAAGTGATACGCAGGAAGATAAGCGCCTGCGGAAAAATATCGGCCGGGGTATTCAGGAGTTTAAGTATGCTGCCGGAGAAAGCCAGGCCCGCCGCCGTGGCCACCAGGGAGGAGAGGATCAGGAAAATGTACGAGGTATCTACCGCCCGGCGCACGCGGGCCATGTCCTTGGCGCCGTAGAACTGGGATATAAGTATTGAAAAGCCCATGGTGGCGCCCATGATGAGCGACACCAGGAGGAAAAGTATCGGGAAGCTCGCCCCCACGGCCGCCAGCGCGGATTTTCCTATCGCCCGGCCGACAATAATGCTGTCCACGACATTATAAGACTGCTGGAACACATTGCCGATGAGCATCGGCACGGTAAAGTTCCAGATCAGCCTGCCTTCGCTGCCGTTAGTAAGGTCTTTCATTTAAAGATTAAAAAGAGCTTTCCCGGTTTCACAGCTCAATTGTACAAAACAAGCCGGACTGCCCTTTCCCGGTCTGCTGAAAACAAGATCAAAAATTTTCCAGGAACGCTTTCTCCGCGGGGGAGGCGGACCGGCCTTTAAGCCTTACCAGCGAGATCCGGTTTATCAGCTCCGGCCTGCCGGTCCTGACCGCCTTTAAGGAGCCCGCCTTAAGTTCTTTCTCCACCAGGTACTCCGGGACGATGCCCAGCCCCAGCCCGCTCTTGATGGCGTTCAAGATGGCCTGCACGCTCTCCACCGTCAGAACCACCTTCAGCCCTGGGAAGCTCCTGTCGTAATGGTGGCGGAACCAGTTGTAAAGCGCGAGCTTGCCGTGGGAATAGTCCAGGAAGTCGCAGCCGGCCAGGGCGGCCGGATCCGCCGCGCCCTTCAGCCGCGCGGAGTAATACCCGGCGGAGCAGGCCAGCACCAATTTTTCCGCGATTACGGAGGAAACTATAAAAGGAGGGCGGTTCCTCCCCCCCCTGCCTGGGAAGATATCAGCGAAAACAAAATCCAGCTCACCGGCGGCCAGCCTGGGCAGCAGCACGTCCGGATGGCCCAGTGAAACCTCGAAGAACACGGCCGGGTGTTTCCGCCTGAAGGCCGCGACCAGCTCCACCAGGTTCCGGGAACCGAATTCCACCGGGGCCCCTATCCGCAGGACCCCCCGCGGCCCTGACTTTTCAGCTTCCAGCCAGGCCAGGCCCCCCTCCAGGTTGCGCACGAAAGGCTCTATTATTTCGTAAAGGCTGCCGGCAGCCGCGGTCGGAACCAGCTTTTTATGCAGCCTGACGAAAAGCTGGGTTTTCAGCTCGCGCTCAAGTTTGCCGAGGCTCTGGCTGACGGCGGACTGGCTTATATACAGTTCCCTGGCGGCCGCGGCGGCGCTCTTGTACCGGTAAATAGTGTAAAAGACCTTGAGGCGGTTGAAATCCGTAAGCATAAGTGTGGCTTAACCAATGATTGCTATTTATTAATTTTACTAAATTGAGGCCATAGGGTACAATATTATGGAAAGGCAGAATTACCAGGAGACATATATGAGCGCCGCACCTAAGGAGAAAGTAAAAACCATGAAGAACGACTTTAAAGTAAAAGACATGGGCCTGGCCGCCCTCGGCCGCCGCGAAATAGAGATCGCGGAAAAAGAAATGCCCGGCCTGATGTCCCTCCGCCGGAAATTCGGCGCCAAAAAGCCCCTCAAGGGCGCGCGCGTCATGGGCTCCCTGCACATGACCACCCAGACCGCCGTCCTCATCGAGACGCTCGCCGCGCTCGGCGCCGAAGTGCGCTGGTGCTCCTGCAATATTTTCTCGACCAGCGACCAGGCCGCCGCGGCCATCGCCGCCACCGGCATCCCGGTGTTCGCCTGGAAGGCCGAGACCCTGGCCGAATACTGGTGGTGCACCGAGCGCGCCCTCGACTTCGGCGGCGGCAAAGGCCCCCACCTCATAGTCGACGACGGCGGCGACGCCACCATGATGATGCACCGCGGCGTGGCCGCGGAGAAGAACGCGAAAATACTAGACGCGAAAGCCGACTGCGAGGACGAACAGGAATTGAACAAGTGCCTTAAAGCCATCCTCAAATCTTCCCCCAGGCGCTGGCACCTCGCCGTGAAAGACTGGAAGGGCGTCTCCGAAGAGACCACCACCGGCGTCCACCGCCTGTACCAGATGCACGAAGCCGGCCAGCTGATGGTGCCCGCCATCAATGTGAACGATTCCGTGACCAAATCCAAGTTCGACAATCTGTACGGCTGCCGCGAATCCCTGGCCGACGGCATCAAGCGCGCCACCGACGTGATGATAGCCGGCAAGGTCGTAGTAGTCTGCGGCTACGGCGACGTAGGCAAAGGCTGCGCCCGCTCCATGCACGGCTTCGGCGCCCGCGTGATCGTGACCGAGATCGACCCGATCTGCGCCCTGCAGGCCGCGATGGAAGGCTTCGAAGTGGCCACCGTGGAAGACACGCTGGGCGAGGGCGACATTTATGTCACCACCACCGGCAACAAGGACATCATCCGCCTCGAGCACATGCTCAAGATGAAGGACCAGGCCATAGTCTGCAATATCGGCCATTTCGACAATGAGATCCAGGTGGAAGCCCTGAAGAAAGCCAAGGGCGTGAAGATGGTCAATATAAAGCCCCAGGTGGACCGCTTCGACCTCCCGGGCGGCCGCTCGATGTACCTGCTGGCCGAAGGCCGGCTGGTGAACCTCGGCTGCGCCAAGGGCCACCCGTCCTTCGTGATGAGCAATTCTTTCACCAACCAGACCCTGGCCCAGATCGAACTCTGGACCAAGAAAATGGGAATAGGCGTGACCCGCCTGCCCAAGCACCTGGACGAGGAAGTCGCCCGCCTGCACCTCGAGAAGATAGGCGTGAAACTGACCAGGCTCAGCAAGGACCAGGCCTCCTACATAGGCGTGACCCAGGACGGCCCTTACAAGCCGGACCATTACCGCTACTAAGGATAAACCGCAACAAAAGAAAGCCCGGGCCGACTGCCCGGGCTTTTTTTGTTATCATACAGTCAGGGGTAAACATGAAACTTCGTCTCTTGACTATAAACCTGCATAAGGGCTTTTCGCCCCTGAACAAGCGCTTTATCCTGCCCCAGCTTAGCCGATGCATACATTCGACGAGCGCCGACATAATCTTTCTCCAGGAGGTCGTCGGCGAGAACATCCACAAGGCCGCCAAGCACAGCGACTGGCCCGCCAAGCCGCAGCATGAATATATAGCCGGCGAGGCGGGCTTCGACCATGTCTACGGCAAGAACGCCGTTTACACCTTCGGCCACCACGGCAACGCCATCCTCTCCCGCTACCCGATCCTGTTCTACGACCAGGTGGATATTTCCACCAACAGGCTTGAAAAAAGAGGCATGCTTTACGCCAAGCTCAAGCTGCCGGGCCGCAAGAAAGGCCTGCACTGCATCTGCATCCATCTCGGCCTCCTGCTCCGCTCCCGCACAAAACAATTCAGGAAGATGCGGGAATATATACAGAAAATGGTGCCCGCGAACGAGCCGCTTATCGTGGCGGGCGACTTCAATGAGTGGCGCCGCAACAAGAAAAACGAATTTGAAACCCGCCTTCTGATGAAGGACGCCGGGCTTCAGCTTTACGGCCACAAACTGCGGACTTTCCCTTCCGTGCTCCCCGTCTTCCCGCTGGACCGCATTTACCTCAGGGGCTTCACGGCCCTGTCGGCCAGCGTCATCCATAAAGGCTGCTGCGCGCGCCTCTCCGACCATGCCGGGTTTTTCGCCGAAGTAGAGCGGCGCCCTCACAAACTCCCGTCTTTTTCCATCTAAACTCCCTCTCAGTGGCCGATTTTTAGGATAATATCAGCATGGTCCTGCCCATACAGCAGAGCGCGGAGCGGATAATAAAAGCCGCGGCCAAAAGCCGCCGGCTGATCATCTCTTCCCCCCCCGGCTCGGGCAAATCCACTAAGGTTCCGCAGCTCCTCCTGGACCGCTGCGGCCTCAAGGGCCGGATCGCCGTGCTGGAACCGCGCCGCCTTGCCGCGCGCATGCTGGCCGACCGCGTCGCCAAAGAGCGCGGCGGCAGCGCCGGCGGCGAAGTGGGCTACCGCGTCCGCTTCGAGGACAAGACCGGGCCCAAGTCCCGCATAATCTTCGAGACCGAGGGCATACTTCTGCGCGAACTGCTCTCGGACCCGCAGCTTAACAAATATTCCGCGATCATCCTGGACGAATTCCACGAGCGCCACCTCCACGGCGACATCACCCTGGCCGCCTGCCTTGCCCTGCAGCGGTCTTCAAGGCCGGACCTGCTTGTGATAGTCATGTCAGCCACCCTCGACGAGAAAAAGCTGGCCGCTTATATGACGCCCTGCGAAACCGTTTTAGCCGAGGGCCGCGCTTTCCCGATCACGGTAGCCTACTGCGGGCAGGAAACGGCGAGGCTGCCCTCCTGGGAAGCCGCGGCAAAGACCTGCGCCCAGGTGCTCCCCGCCGTAAAGGAGGGCCATGCACTGATCTTCATGCCCGGCGCCTACGAGATAAACCGCACCGCCGCCGCGCTCGCGGGCCTCCCGCAGCTTTCCGGCTTTTCCATAATGCCGCTGCACGGAGAAATGCCGGCGCGCGATCAGGACGCGGCCCTTGCCCCCTCCTACCGGCGCAAGATAATCATAGCCACCAATATCGCCGAGACCTCGCTTACCATCGAGGGCGTCACCGCCGTAATAGACAGCGGGCTCGCCCGCATAGCCCGCTACGACGGTGAGCGCGGCATAAACACCCTTTTCACGGAGAAGATAGCCGCCCCGTCGGCGACGCAGCGGGCGGGGCGCGCCGGCAGGACCCGGGCCGGGTTCTGCGCGCGGCTCTGGACCGAGCGCGAGAACGCCGGCCGCCCGGTCCTGCTCGAGCCGGAGATCCTGCGCCTGGACTTAAGCGAGGCCCTCCTGACGCTTAAAGCCTGCGGCTATAAAGGTTTCGACGCCCTGCGCTGGCTCGACCCGCCCGCCCCGCAGGACGCGGCCCGCGCCGAGACGCTCCTCCGGGAGCTCGGAGCTGCCGACGAGAAAGGCGCGCTGACCGCGGAAGGGCGCGCCATGGCGAAGTACCCGCTCCACCCGCGCTACTCCCGCATGATGGTGGAGGGCGCGCGCCTGGGCTGCGCCTATGAATGCGCCCTGATAGCCGCCGCCGCCCAGGGCCGCGGGCTGCGGCTAGACGACAGCAGGCACGCGGAGAACCGCTACGCGGAACTGCGCTCGGACCTGGCTGCCGTTATAAAAGCCCTCGAATTCTGCGCTGATTCAAATTTCGACGCCTACGCCTGCCAGCGGGCCGGGGTAAAGCAGCCGGCCGCGCGCGACGCGTGGCGGCTGGCGAAACGTCTCTCGGCGAACGCCGAACCTGCCGGCGGGAAAGCCATGGCGCTGGCCTCGCAGTGCTTCCTGCGCGCTTTCCCGGACAGGGTAGCCGCGCTGTTCTCGGCCGAACGGTCCCGCTACCAGCTGCCCGGCGGACGCCGCGCGCGGCTGAGCCCTAAAAGCGCCGCTTCGGGCGCCGCTATCATCTGCGCCGGCGAGGCTATGGAAAGCCTGCAGAAAGGCGGGGCGGATATCACCCTTTCCTTCGCTGCCGAGATAAAAGAGGAGTGGCTGCTTGAGGCTTTTCCCGGTGACATAGAGAAGTTCTCCCGCCCTGCCCTGGACGTGGCGATGCTGACGCCGGTGACGGAGCAGCTGACGCTATACCGGGGGATAACGATACGCAGGGAGATCACAGCGGCGAAACCGGACAAGCCGTCCTCCGACCTGATAGCGGAGGAGTTCATTGCGGGGAATCAGAAACTGCAGCACTGGGACGAGGAAGTGGATGAGTGGCTGTCGAGGGTGGAATTCCTGGCGAAAGCGTGCCCGGACCTGGGCATAGAACCTTTCTCCGAAGAGGACAAAAAACTTATCATAACCGATATCTGCGCCGGGGCGCGCAGCGTGGCCGAGGCGAGGACCCGCCCGGTGATGCCGGCCGTGCAGGAATGGTTCGGCTGGGAGAAGGCCCGCCTGATAGACAAGCACGCCCCCGCCCGCCTTGAAATGCCCGGAGGGCGCAGGGCGAAAATAAAGTACCCGCGCGGCCGCGAGCCTTACCTGGAAGCCAAGATACAGGATCTTTTTTCAGTGACGGAGACCCCGCGGGTAGCCGCGGGGCGGGTTCCGCTGGTGGTGCACATCCTCGCCCCCTCCATGCGCCCGGTCCAGGTCACGAAGGACCTGAAAAGTTTCTGGGCAGAAAGCTACCCCAAGCTTAAACCAGCCCTCGCCCGCCGCTATCCCAGGCACAAGTGGCTCTAGCCGGCAGATAATTTTCCGATAAAAGCGTACCGCTTCAGCTGAGGCTGAAGAAATCCCTGATCGTAGAGAGCAGGTTCTGCTGCTCGGTTTTAAGACCGGCCAAAGCGCTTTCGCCGGCCAGTTTCTCCTTGGCTTTGTCCAGTTCGAGGCGCCTTTTTGCGAGAAGCCCGGCTATCGATTCAGCTATCTCCGGGCGGCTTGCCAGGATGTCGGCGAAGCCCTCCCGGTCAAGCCGGTAGCAGCTCACCTCGCCCTCGGCCACGACGGAAGCGGAGCGCGGCTCGCCGGTAAGCAGCCCACCCTCGCCGAAGAAATCGCCGGCCACAAGCCTCTTTACCATGCGGTACCCGCCGCCGCCCTCGGAATACAGCCGCACCTCGGCCGCGCCGCTTGAAATAATATAAAGCCAGTCGGCTACCGCGCCCTGCCTGGTCATCGTCTCCCCGGCGGCGAAAGGCGTGGGCTTCAGGCGCCCGGCGAGGAGCTCTTTTTCGGCCTCGGTCAGGACCTGGAAAACGTAGACCCCTTTCAGCGCCGCGGCGCGCCTGGCCTGCTCCTGCTTCCTGCTTTTTTCGGCCACTTCCTCGGCGCCCTGCGCCAGGACCATCGTCCTGCCGTGCACCGAAAGTTTTATGCCGGCGCGCGAGAGCGCGTAAAAAATGCGGGAGCGCACCAGGGCGTCCACGCCGCCGGGAGCCGAAAAATCGGTAAGCCAGTAGCGGGCCTCGTACACGACGCAGTTAGGCTGGAAATCTTTTATCACGCAATCCGGGGGCGGCTCCGAAGCCACACCGGCCGGGGGGTCCTCCCTCAGCGCCTGCTGCACCGGCGCGGTCACCTCGCCGGGCTGCCGGTCGTAGTAAACGTTGAACGGGACAGAGCGGAAGCGCTTGTTCCCGGCCGCGGCCCCCAGCACCATGACGGCGCTCTTCATAAGGACGATGTTGGGGATGATTATGATGTCTCCCCCGATGGTGGCGAGGGTGGATTGGCGCCAGCGGATCTCCTTCAGGATCCCTTCATGTCCCTCCACCCTTATCATATCGCCCGCGACGAAAGAATCCTCGAGGTGCAGGACCATCCCGCCGATGATATTCCCGAGCGTATCCTGCAGGGAAAAAGCGACTACGCCGGTCACCACGGCCGAGGTTGCCAGTATGCCGCTGAGGTTGGCGCCCGAAGCCGAGATCACGGCGAGCGCGCCCACTATATAAGCGCCCGCGATGATAAGGTCTTCCACGAACTTGGAGACCCCGGCCTTGAGCTTCGGCATGACCAGGGAAAAGCCGAAGACCCCGGCCAGGTTTATCGCGGCTATCACGGCGAACAGGCGCGACACCACCTCTACAAGCTTAAGCAGGCCGCCGGAGGAGGCGGCGCCGCCCAGGAGCTTCACGGCGAGGAGGCCGGCGATAGAGCTGACGGTCAGGAAAAAGGTCCCGCCCAGCCTTTTGCGCGAAGCCGGGCCGGCGAGGTAGAGAAGCGCCGCCGCGATGAGGAGGAAAGAGTAAAAACCTATTATCCACGTGCCGAAAAGTGCGGAGATATGTTGCATGGCAATATTGTAGAAAATATCCGGGACTATCCTAGCGCCAGACAAGCTGGAAGAGCAGGCCGAGCTGGACGACTACGGCCGGAACGGTCGCGGCCAGGAAAAGGCGGCGCTTGCGGACGGCTATCCTCGCCGAAGAAACTATCTGCCCGACAATATCCTCGTAATACTGGGTGGCGGTAACGCCGCCCCCCAGGTACCTGTCGAAGAGGATGACCAGCTCTATCTTCGGGTATTTGGCGATATCGTGCACGGAGATAAGGCAATCGCCGGCATGCCTCCCGTCCATCCCGGGATCGAGCAATGGGACCTGCCTGTTCGTTTCGATCAGGGGAGAGAGCGCCAGAAGGCCCACGGGCAGGATCACGCACAGCAGGGCAAGCGCCGGGTGCGAGAGGCGGCCGCCGGGGACCAACATTTCCACGAGCGCCATCTGCGCGGCGGCGAAGGCCGTGAGCGCCCAGAGCTTCAGGTCGGTCCGCGCTGTCTCGCCGAGTACCTTGGCGTGTATCACCCAGAGGCGCCGCTCGGGCTCCGGGCTAAGGTGGGAAGATACGCTCATAGCTGCCTCCTGGAGCTAGGCTCAGTTGTCCTGAAGGCGGCGCAGCTCGCCGCTCATCCCCGTCATTTGTACTTTTCCGCTACCTTCCGGTAAGCGTCCCTGAAAGGGATACCGCTTTCCACCAGCTTGTAAACTTCTTCCGTAGCGAACAGCTCTTCGGAAAGAGCGCAGCTCTTAACGTCGAAGCGCAGGCCTTCCACTACCACCGACATTATATTGAGGGCAGCCAGCGTGGCGTCGAGGCAGGTGAAAAGCGGGCCTTTGGCCAGCTGGATATCCCTGTTATAGCCAGAGATGAGATTCCCGGCCAGGCTCTTTATCTTGAATTCTTCGCCCAGCACCACATGGTATTTGCCGCGCACCAGCTCGAGCACGTCGGGGTTCTTCTTCTGCGGCATGATGGAGCTGCCGGTGCAGAAAGCGTCCGGCAGCTTTACGAAGCCGAACTCCGGCATGCTGTACATGATAAGGTCGGAAGCCAGCTTGTTCAGGTCGAACATCACCTGGGAGCAGAGGTGGGCGATGGTGGCTTCGAATTTATTCCGGCTCATCTGGGCGTAGATCGGGTTCTCCATCGCTTTTGAGAAGCCCATCAGGGAAGCGGTCAGCTTCTTATCTATCTTCAGCACCGGCACGCCGTAACCGGCGGCCGAGCCCAGCGGCGACTGGTCTATCAACTTCAGGACGAAGTCGGAGAATTTACCGTTATCGGCGGCGGAGTCGGAGAAGCAGCCGAGCCAGGTACCCGCCGTGGTCGGCATGGCCCTGCGCATGTGCGTGTAGCCGGGCAGCGGGATCTTCCCCTGCCTTTTTGCGGCGGACCGCAGCGAGCTCCCGAAGCCCGCCAGTTTTTGTTTCAGCGTCCCGAGGCTTTCCTTCTCGTAAAGCCGGAGGGCCGTGAGCACCTGGTCGTTGCGGGACCGCGCGGTATGGATCTTTTTTCCGGCGTCGCCGCATTTCGCGACCAGGTAATTCTCTATGGCGGTATGGCAGTCCTCGTCCTCTTTCTTTATGAGGAAAGCGCTTTTTCCGTCGAGCAGGAGTATCGCGCGCAGACCGCTCTCGAGGTCGGCGAGCTCGGTTTTGGTCAGCAGCCCTATCTTGCGCAGCATTTTGGCGTGCGCGAGGGACGCGGCGCAGTCGTGCTTCACCAGCCGGCGGTCAAGCAGGTAGTCGTCCCCCACCGTGAAGGACTCGATATCCTTGTTCAGCTCGCCGCCTTTGTCCCAGAGCTTCATTTTTTACCGCCGTGTTTTTTCATGATAGCGCTGTGCGCCATCAGCCGCGTGGCGTGGATCTTTATGAAGCCCTCGGAGTCCTTCTGGTTGAAGCCGCCCTCGATGTCCATGCTGGACAGGTCCTTATTGTAGAGGGAGCTGGCGCTTTCCCGGCCGGTCACCATGACATTGCCCTTATAGAGCTTGAGCGTCACGCTTCCGTCGATAGCCTCCTGGCTCTTGTTGATGGCCGACATCAGGAAATCCATTTCGGGGCTGAACCAGAACCCGTTGTACACCAGCTCGGCGAACTTCGGGGAAAGCATATCGCGCAGCCTCATCACTTCCCTGTCCATCGCTATGCCCTCGATATCTTTATGCGCGGCGAACAGTATGGTCCCGCCGGGCGTTTCGTATATCCCGCGGGATTTTATGCCCACGAAGCGGTTCTCCACCATGTCTATCCGGCCTATGCCGTTCTTCGCCCCGAGCTCGTTGAGGAAATTAAAAAGCTTAAGCGGCTCGGTCTCGGAGCGGCCCTTGTCCAGGTCGGTAACCTTCACAGGGATGCCGTCCTTGAACTGTATCTTCAGCCGGGTCGGCTTGTCCGGGGCTTTTTCGGGCGATACGGTCTTGGAGAAGATATCCTCGGTCGGCTCATGCGCCGGATCCTCGAGGATCCCCGCCTCGTGGCTGATATGGAGCAGGTTGTCGTCTTCGCTGTAGGGTTTCTTTATGGTCGAGCTGATCTCGATGCCTTTAGCCTGCGCGTAATTTATAAGGTCGGTGCGGCCCTTGAACTGCTGGAGGAAAGATTCCATTTTCCACGGCGCGAGGACCTTTATTTTCGGGTTGAGGGCGTAATAAGCGAGCTCGAACCGCACCTGGTCGTTCCCCTTGCCGGTGGCCCCGTGCGAGACGAAGCCGGCTTTCTCTTTCGCCGCTATCTCTATCTGCCTCTTCGCGATGACAGGCCTGGCGGCCGCGGTGCCGAGGAGGTAGCGCCCCTCGTAAAGGGCGTTCGCCTTGAAGATAGGGAAGATATAATCGGTGACCAGTTCTTTTTTAAGGTCTTCAATATATACTTTGGAGGCGCCGACCTTCAGGGCTTTCGCCTTCGCTTTCTTGAAATCCCCCGCCTGCCCGACGTCGGCTATGTAGGCGATCACTTCATAGCCCTGCTC
>JAVHPG010000092.1:0-13866 GCA_036170455.1 Elusimicrobiales bacterium | reverse complement strand
GCAGGAGCGTGAGGATATTTAGGAGAACAGATGAAAAAACTATTACTGGCTTTAACGCTGTTTTGCGCCGCGCACCCGGTCATGGGCGGTGAGGCGGGCTGTCTTTATGACCTCAAAGGTCCTGTAACTATGCTGAAGAGCGGCCAAAAAACCTGGGAGCCCGCCCTGAAGGGCCGGCCCGTAGCTGAAGGCGACAGTATAAAAACCGGGGCCGGGGCCTGGTGCGAGATCCTCTTCAAAGAAGGCAGCTTTATTAAACTGGAAGAGAACTCCGAAGCCGCGGCCGAATCTTTAAAGGCCTCGGCGCAGGAAAGGGTGTTCTCCTTCTCTTTTTTAAAGGGAAAAGCGCTCTGGATGGCGGCCAAGTTTAAAGGCAAGGTGACCTCCAAGTTCTCCGTGCGCACGCCCAGGGCAGTCTGCGCCGTGCGGGGCACGGATTTTTCGATGATAGTCTCCAGCTCCGGAGAAACCACCGTGGGACTCTTCGAAGGCAAAGTGGCGCTTTCCGGCGACAAAGAGGAAAAAGAGCTTCTCGCCGGCGGCGAGGCCACGGCGGACGCCGGCGGCCTTACGGTCCAGGGCAGGCTTTCAAAGCTGATGAAAAAAGAGGAGCTGCGCTATTCCAAAGTGAAGAACAGGGTGGAGAACCTCAGGAAAAGACTGGAGGAGCGGGACGCTTTTATCGACGAATACATAAACCGCCAGCAGAAGAAGCTCTCCGATTTCGACGCGCGCACGGAAGAAAAGCTTAAAAAAAGGAAATAGCGGACGGGCCCGCAGGCAGACCGCGAAGCCAAAAGAAGAAAGCCCGGAGCTCCCGGGCTTTCTTCTTTTGGGGGGTCCTTCTCCGTTTTACTGCAGCTCGGCGTCCAGGTCGTATGAGGAAGTGCGGTTCACTTTCACCGGGCGCTTTGAATTCTTCATTAGCAGCTGCGACAAGTCGGCCGCGCCGCCCTTGTGCATGCCGACGTCTATCGTCGCCACGCCGCCGCTGTAGCCGCGCACCCACGAGGCGCGGACCGCGGGAATATTGCGCAACAGCCTGGTAAACTCGCTCAGGTCGTTCATGGTCGCCACATTGGCCAGGTTCAGCCTCACTATCGATTTCTCCCTCAGGGCCCTGAGGATCTTCTCCTTGAAAGGGTCCGCGGCTTTCTTTGCGGCGTTAATAATGGAGGCGCGGGCGGCGGCCGTATCGTTGAGGTCGATGCCGCCGGCCGACTCCTGCGCCGAGGCCAGTGTTTCCAGCGAACCCTGCTTGACGGCCGAGACGGAGACACCCGCGCGGTAAGAGACGAAGCCGCCCAGCCCCTCCCTTGTATTGAACGAGGTCTGCGCCTCGCCCGTGATCAGGATATCGGCTTTATCCTTCTCGCCGGTTATGAACCCGGCTTCGGAAAACCTGTTCTTGAGCTCCAGCTCGGCGTATTTGGTCTGCTGCGGCTTGGAGTCCGCGGATTCTTTTATATCGAAGCCGATAACGGGATTCCCCAGCTTCTGCGGCTCCGTCTCCAGGTTGCGCAGCTTGGCGGCCAGGTCTTCTTTGCGCACGTGGGCGCGGATGCGGGTCTTGAAGAATTCCCCCTCCCGCCATTCCTTCAGGGTCTCGTACTTCTCGATATAGCCCTCGCTCTGGGAGGTGATGCTTTCGTCTATAAGGATGGATTTGGAGACGAGCGCGTCCTGGGAGACATAAACGCCTACCACCAGGCCCAGCGCGTTCTTCATCGCCTCGCCCTGGGAGGTCTTGCGCGCTCCCTCGACGTCGCCGTTGACTACCGGCGCCATGCCCTCGGCCTCCACCACTTCGGTTTCGTAGGCCGGGTTCAGGGCGCTCTTGCGGGTTCCTGCGCAGCCCGCGGCGGCGAAGAGCGCCGCCGCAAGCACCAGTGAAAGGCTTTTCATCATTTGTCGCCGGTCTATTCAGCTATCTTCAGGCCGGCTTCCTTAAGTACTTTTTTAGGCAGCCGGAGGACCACCACGCAGCCGTCGTCTGAAGTCCATTCCGTGCGCACCACCTGCGCGCCTTTGATGACCGCGTTGATCTTCGTCGCCAGGACCGAGTCGGTTTCGAGAGCTTTCTCCACGGTCACTCCGCCCTCGAGGCTGACGCCTTTCACGAAGGAGAGCATATTGTACTGACCGTTCACGATCGAGGCGTTGCGGGAAGTGGCCATGCGCTGGGTCTTGTTCTCCAGGGTCTGATCGGCGGCGCCCATGCCGCGCGCGAAAACGTAATTCTTGGTCACGCCTTCCTCTACCCATTCCCGCTCTACTTCGCCCTTATTAGAGACGGTGCTTTTGTCCGGGGACGAGGAACAGCCGGCTGCCAGCAGGGCCGCAACCGCGATAAAAAGTACCTTTTTCATTGTAAACCCTCCTTAAATAACTATCATTGAATTGTATAAACAATACCCCGCAGTGTCAATTTGCGTTCTCCCGGTTCTCCCGGCAAATCGCGCGCGATAAACCGGAGAAAGCCCGCCTGCGGTTTATAACCGGCGGCGTTACTAATATATCCAGAAGAAGTCGGAATCTTTTTTCTTTTCGGGCGCGGCCTTGGTTGGCTTCCGGTCCTGCCTGGCAGGCTTCTGCTCCTGAGCGGAGGGCCGCTTGTCTGCATCGGGCTGGCCGGACTTCCGGGTTTCGGGGTCCTTGAAATTCATTTTCTTCTTGTATTCTCCGATGGTCACGCCGCTGAACCTGTAGGAGAAGGCCAGTTGTTTGGCATTATACACCTCGTTGCCCATAGCGCTGGAAAAGTCCAGCGACATGTCATTGTAGTGCAGGCCGAGGCCCATGGTCATGCCTTTGTTGTCCTCGGCCGCTTTATAGCCCAGGCGCAAATTGAAAATTTTCTCAAAGTGGTATTCGAGCCCGAAGCGCAGGCTTTTCTCCCCCTCGGCCATATAGAAGTCCCCCTCCGTGGCCAGCAGGATGGACTGGTCCATTACCGTGGGTTTTTCCCAGGAAGCGCCGACGCGCAGGATGGAGGGAAGCTTGGTCTGCTCGGTGCCGTATTTCAGCCCGGAGCCGTAATTCGAGACGGAGGCGCCCAGGGAAAGCCCGAGGTTCGGCTCCAGCATAAGCCAGCCCCCGTCGAAGGCGAAGGCGGAAGCGGAATAATGCTCGAGCATCGTGGATTTGAGATATTTGAGGTTCAGGCCGAGATATTGCTCTATCTTGGCGTTATAGCCCTCCAGGTTCACCTCGCCGGAATAGACTTTCTCGCCGTAGCCGAAAGTAAGCGCCACGTCCTTTTGCGCGTCGTAAGATTTGGAGGTAGTGTTGAACTCCCCGATATGGGCCGGGGCCGTATTCGGGATCCGCTGCCGGTAGCTGAAGGAGCCCGCGTCGGAAAGCATCAGGGAGATCCCGAAGCCGGGCTTGGCCAGCCCGCCGAGCCCGATAAAAGGCAGGGGCAGGCCGAAAGAGATATTGTTCATCGAAGAATCGTCGAACCCCGACTGGTGCAGAACGGCAGAGGCCTCCGGGATATAGAGCTGCCCCAGGCCGGCCGGGTTGTAGGACATCGTGTAGATATCGTCGGCTACGGCGACGAAGGCGCCGCCCATGCCGGCGGCGCGGGGGCTGATGTCGCTTTTAAGGACCTGCATGCCGGCGGAACCGGGCCCGCCCGCGGACACAGGGGGCGTGAGGCCGAGGATGGCGGCTGAGATTAAAAGCGCCGCGGCAGCGCCGCCTCCCTTAATGTGTTTTTTGATGTTCATAGCAGCCGCCGGTTTATCTTATCACCGCTACTTTAACTATTTTATCCAGGCCGGGCCCTTTTACTTTAACAAAATATATTCCGCTCGCCGCCTTTCCATTGTCGGAATTACGCCCATCCCAGGACTCCTCACCCGAGCAGGTGGCTCCGCAGCTGGGGAAGGAGGGGATGGTCTTTACCAGCGTGCCGGTCTGCGTATAGATCTTGATCGTGACCGGGCCCGCCGAGCTGGCCACATAATGGATTATCGCTTTATCATGGAAGCCGGAGCCGATTATATTGTTGTAGGCCACGGTGGAATCCGAACCGCCGGAGGTAAGATTGATCGGGTTCGAGACGCCGAGGGAAAGGACCTGCCCCAGGTGGTTCCGGCCGAAGATCTCGAGGTACACAGTGCCGGTCCAGGGATACGCCTGGGCATAGCCAGGCAGCACTTTGACGCGGCCGGACAGGAGTGGCCTGCCCAAAGCGTCGGAATTATTGTAATTGAGGGAATTAGCCACTTTTTGCATATAGGTGCCAGCGAGGTCCGTGCGGGTTTTAGCCAGGGGTTCGAATTTATAGTCCCGCAGCTGCGCGTACTCGTAAAGAAGCTCCGCGCCGGGAGGAGTATCGATGACCGGCGCCGAGGATACTGAACCCACCATCGAAAACTTCGTATAAGGGACCTCGAAGGCGATCTCGTCATTGTCAAAAACAGCGGCCGTGAAGCGCGCGCTGGCGGTGCCCTGGGGCGCGTGGGTCAGAGTAAGAGTGTAGGGCAGCGGCGAATTAACTTCGGAGTTGCCGTAATACTGGTTTGGCGCGCCCGCCACCACGAGGTAGTACCGGTCCCCGACCGGGACGCTGTAATTCAGGATGACGGAGGGCGCGAGCGTCTTGCACTGGCCGGAGTCAGGGCAGTAATCGGAGCCGCTGCCGTAGATGTCCGGGACGGCGATCACCCCGTTGCCCGCTGAGTCGAGGGCAAGGCCGCGGTTGGAGTCGAAAAGGAACATCGAGTAGGCGAAATATACGCCTTCCTGCCCCGTTATCCCGGGCAGGTCCAGCTTCGCCGTGAAATTCCCGGCGGAGAGCGGCAGGGAATAATAGTCCACGTCGCCCACCGGGGAGACAGTGGCGGAAAGGGCGGTGAAGCTGCTCACGTCGGTGGCGCATTCCGGCCCGTTATTGTTCTTGCACAGTCCGGAGTAAGCGGCGATATCGTAAGAGTCTTCGCCCCTGGCCACGCCTATCCCCTGGTAGTCGAAAGCGGCGCCTATACTGGCCACCGCCCCCGCGTCGCATTCCCCTCCCCATTGTGTGTCGAACTGGGCGCAGGCGTCCAGCATCGCCTCATAAAAGTTGCTGAAGTTGTCCGGGAAATAGAACAGAGCGGCGTAAGTCAGCACGTCCGCCTTGGATTGGCCGCTGAAAGTCCCGGCCGTGAAAGTCCCGAGGTAATTAGAGCCGGAGGGATTCCCCAGCCTGTAGAGCGCCTGCGAAAGTATCAGGCTGTCGTCGTGCACCTCGCCGTACCAGCTGTAAAGAGGATCGGTGTCGCTGACGGGCATCTTCCTGAGGCCGGTCGGGTTGCCGGAGGCGGAGATGTCGCGCGCGGCGCCTTCTCCGGCGCCGACGAAATTGCCCAGGGTTTTCTGGGTAGCATAGCCTTCGCGCCAGAAAGAAGCCATCGCCAGGTAATCGGCTACGGCTTCGCTCAGCGCGCCGAATTCGCCTAAATTTATTATCGGGTAGATGCGCGCCATGACCAGATGCATATATTCATGCCGCACTATGGTCCCGTCGAGGGCGAAGGAGCGGTATATATTATTGTAATCCATCTGGCCGTCGCCTATCACGATATAATCTTTTTCAAGGTCATAATAAGCGTTGAGCATGCCGTGGCAAGAAACGCTGCACGTGGTCATCGAGTCCGGGTCCCCTGCGGCGTGGACCATCACCGCCACCTGCTTGGTGAGGTCCGCCGCGACCCCGCCGGAAGTTTTGATATTAATAGGGTCGAAAAAGCGGCGGGCTTTGTTCAGGTGGTAGAAGGCATTGACCTCCGACAGCGCATTGGCGTCGCCAAGGGTGCGGTCCATATATACCCCGGTGGGGGCGGTAGACCAGGCTATCGGGACGGAAGCCGTCGACCAGATTACATTGCCGGGGTTTACGCTGGCCGTGGGGGCGGTCGTAAGTACGAGGTAGTAGGACTTGTCGATATTGAAGCCGTAGGCGGTTCCCACTGAATCCGCCTCCAGGGTAACCCCGAAGGAAGGCTTCTCCACGGCCGCTCCGAAGAACGGGGAGGTCCGGGTTCCGATATAGGCGCCCAGGACGGCGTCACCGTCTTTTACATAAACCTGGTCGGCGTCGTTGACATTGCCGTTATTGTCCAATTCGCCCGCATGGAAATCGGTGAACCTCGGCATGGCCTTGGCGAAAGTGTAATTTTTCGCCGACCAGGTATCCGGGATAGTGATGCTATAAGGATAGGCCTGGGTATAAGAAAAAGAAGGAGAGTTTGAATAGGGATGGGGAGTCTGTACCAGGGTAGTCGCCTGGTTCCATACGCCGCCGCCATTGTCGTAATGCGCGCTGGCGTTCCTGAAATTGGTGACCGCGAAATAAGGCCCCTTGAGAGAGGAATACATTTTCCCGGAATTTTGCGCGCAATAATCGCCCGAGGCATTGGTGACTGTCATGCTGGAATAGTCCCGGACCCAGACATACTGGTCGCGCAGGGAAACTTTTGCCGGCTGCACCCAGAGGTCCTCTGTTTTTGTCACGCTCAGGCCGTCATAAACTGGCAGCGGGGAAATTGCGTAAACCGTGCCTGAAGATGTCCCATACGTAGTGTAGGCATTATTGTCGCAGTAGCGGCGCAGATCGTCATATTTAAGGAGAACGCCCCCGTCCGCGGCGTTTATATAATAGACCCAGAGACCGTTTCCGCGCCCGCGCAGCTTCCAGGCCAGTTTGAGCGCGCCGTCGTTTTCGTCCGGATAGATAACCAGCTCTGCCCTGGTAACACTTAACTGGCGGCCCAGGTCCGCGGCAGCAGCCTGTACGGCGGCCTCGGCGGTAAGGGCAGGAGTGGTGTTCAAATTTACTTCAGGCTCGAATTTGCCCTGGTAGCCGGACACCTGTCCGTTCGCGGCGACATGCACGCGGGCATAAGAAAATTCTACCGGGATGCCGTCCTTGTACTGCTGGTACTGCAGGTGGGTAATGCCCGCGAACTCCTTATTAAGGACCAGGCGCAGCGCGGAAGGCTCTACCTTAAGGAATCCCTTATTCTCCTCAAAGAAAGCGATAGCGGCCTGCTCCGGGCTTCCTGGGTAGCGGGCGGTGCGCCCGCCTGTTAAAGCCTCGGGGAGGGCAGTGCGGGGATTATAGCGGACGTTCCAGCCTTTGCCCTGCTTCCTGGAAAATTCGCGGAAGGCCTCGCGCGCCGCCAGGGCGGGCGTTTTACGGACCTGGCGCATCGAATCAGCCAGCGGGGACGGGCGGCGGGCGCCGGCTTTAGTGGCCGCCGACAGCTCTCCCGCCCAGGAGGAAAGGAGCAGCGCGGCGGCTAAAAGGAGATATTTCCTGTTCATAATTATCATTTCTTGGCAGCTCTTTTAAGCGTCTGCAGGGCGCCCGCAAGCTTTACCCTGGTGTCGGCATCTTCCAAAGCCTGGGCCAGGAGCGGCAGGGCCTCGGCATCGGTGAAAGCGGCCGAAACTTCTACCGCCTCAAGCCGTATTTCCGGAGTAGCCGCGCTCATCGCGTCCCTGGCGACCTGCAGGTCGGCCGGGACTCCCGACAGCATCAGTCCGCGCTGCACGGTAATTTTCGTCCTTATATCGGAAGCCCCCGCGGCGAGGGCCGCCAGTTTCCCTTTTACCCTGGCGCTCCTGATCCCGCAGAGCGCGGAAACGGCCTTGTACTTTATAGTCGGGTTCTGGTCGTCCGCCAGCCGGATGAGCACTTCCTCCGCCTCGTCCTTCGAAGGCGAGCACTTAAGAGCGTCCAGCGCGGCCATACGCACCCTTACCGATTTTTCAGCGGCAAGCAATTTGGCCAGGGGCCCGGCCGCGGCCCCGCTGCAGATCTTCGACAGGCCGGTCGCGCCTTCGTAGCGGATGGCCTCGTCCTCGGCTCCCAGGGCCTCTATGAACTGGGAAAGTTCCTCCTCGTGCCCGAGGCGGGCCAGCTCCCTGGCGGCGGCGTCGCGCACGGGCCCGTAAGTATCGTTCTTAAGCTTGTAAAGCAGGTCCGCGCCCTTTCCCCCCTTGATCCCGGCATAGCTCTCGATGGCCTTCTCCCTGATCTTGTTCTGGGAAATTATTTTAAGCTCTACGAGGGGCGTGTTCGTTACCGTTACGGGCCCCTGGGCAGGATCGTCGTTTTTGATCCCCAGCAGGACTTTCATCCCGACGGGGCTGCCCAGCTCCCACAGCGCGCGGGCGGCGGCGATGCGCACATATTTGTCGCGGTCCTCCAGCATGGCTTTAAGCACGCCCGTCGCGGCCCGGTTCCCCGCCCCCCCCAGGATCCCGGCGGCCAGGGCGCGCATGTCGGAATCGTCGCTCTTGAGGTGGCTGACCACGGTCTGCAAAGCCTTGCGGCCCAGGTCTTTTTTGGAAAGAGACTGTGCCTGCCCGGGCAGGGCCGGGACAGCTATGAGCAGGGCAATGAGCAAAGCGGCCATATATAAATTCTAGCCTAACCTGTTTGCGGTAAGGTTAAGTTTTAGTTACAAAAAGATTACGCCTGTATCCGCCAAGAACATGCCCCCTGGAGGATTCGAACCTCCAACCTACTGCTTCGAAGGCAGGCGCTCTATCCAGTTGAGCTAAGGGGGCGGTTGTGCATTCAGCCGTATTATTATAGAATTTATTTAGCCGCGGGCATAATTGCGGCGGAACTGGTTCAAATTCTTCGGGCATTTTCAAGGAGTCTACCATGGGCGGACATTCTCACTGGGCAGGCATTAAGCACAAGAAGGCCATAACGGACGCCAAGAGAGGCAAGGTCTGGACCAAGATCATCAAGGAAATAGCCATTGCGGCAAAGGCCGGCGGCGGCAACCTCGACGACAATCCCCGCCTGCGCTCTGCCGTCCAGGACGCGAAAAGCACCAACATGCCGCTGGATAACGTGAAGCGCGCCATCAGGCGCGGCACCGGTCAGGAACCCGGCGTCATGTACGAAGAGATCACCTATGAGGCCTACGGCCCGGGCGGCATAGCCATAATAATAAACGTCACTACCGACAACAAGAACCGCGCCGCCAGCGAGATCCGCAAGATCCTGGACACCCGCGGCGGCAATATGGGTTCCACCGGCGCCGTCGGCTGGATGTTCGAGCAGAAAGGCTACCTCACGGTCAAGAAAACCGACGCCAAGGAGGACGAACTGATGTCCCTGGCCCTGGAAATAGGCGCCGACGATTTTCGCTCCGTGCCCGAGTCCGACGAATTCGAGATAATCACCTCCCCGGCCGAGTTCGACTCGGTCAAGACGAAACTGGAAGAGAAGAAAATCCCCCTGGTCTCCGGCGAGATCACGATGCTCCCGAAGAACGAAGTGAACATCGGCGAGGATAAAGCGGAAGCGGTCCTTAAACTGATGGACGAGCTCGAAGACCACGAGGACGTGCAGAAAGTCTATTCCAATTTCAACATCCCCGACGCGGTGATGGCCAAGCTGGACAAGTAGTTTTAAGTTCCCGATGAAAATCCTCGGCATAGACCCCGGGCTGGACAGGACCGGCTGGGCCGTACTTGAAAAAGACGGCGCCGCCCCCCCGAAACTGGCCGCCTCCGGGCTTGTACACACCCCGAAGAACACGCCGCTCGAAAAGCGCCTCGCCTCCATTTTCGACGAGCTCTCCGCGCTGATAAAAGCCCATTTGCCCGACGAGGCGGCTATCGAGGAGGTTTTTTTCTCGAAGCGGGCCGACACCCAGGCGAACACGACCCACGCGCGCGGGGTCATCCTGCTGGCCTGCGAAAAGGGCGGCCTGCCCATAAGCTCCTATAATCCCAAAGTCATTAAGAAGACCATCTCCGGGAACGGCGCCGCCGAGAAGAAGCAGATGCAGCGCGTGGTCCAGATAACCCTGAACCTCGCGGCCATACCGGAACCCGACGACGTGGCCGACGCCATGGCCGCGGCCCTGTGCCATCTCCGCCTCGCCCCCCTGGCCAGGGCGCTGGCTAAAGCGAAAGCAAAGGCCGGGATAGCATGATCGCCTACCTGAGGGGAAGGATCGTGGCGAAATCCGGCGTGAGCGCCGTTATAGAAACCAGCGGCCTCGGCTATGAAGTTTTTTTCTGCGAGCCCTCTCTCGACGGCCTGGGGCCGGAGGGGACCACCGTGGAAGTTTTTATCGCGGAATCCATCAGCATGTACGGCGGCACGGCCCTTTACGGGTTCCGCTCGCAGGAGGAAAAGCGCCTGTTCGACCTTCTGCGCGACGCGGTTCCCAACACCGGCGCCAAGAAGGCCATGGACTACCTCGGCAAAGCCGTGAAGTCCATGCAGGATTTCAAGAGCGCGGTGGCGGCGAAGGACGCCAAGCGCCTTACGGCCATCTTCGGCTTTACGGCCAAGACCGCGGACAAGCTTATCTCGGCCCTCAAAGACAAACTTCCAGCCGCGGGCGAAGCCGCGGCGGCCGGGTTCAGCGCGGCCTCCGGAGTGTACACGCAGGCCCTTACCGCGCTTACCGCCCTGGGTTTCAGGGCGGGAGAGGCCCGCTCGGCCCTGGAGGACGCGGCGGCCGAAGCCGGCCCGTCAGCCGGCACGGAAGCCATAGTCAGGTTGGCGCTCAGGCGCCTCTCCCCGAAGTAAAACGCCCATGCCCAAAGACGAAGAAATACTTTCAGCCCGGCCCGCCGCCGACGAAACGGCGCGCATGGAATCCGCCCTCCGCCCGACCTCCCTCGACGAATTCGTCGGCCAGGCGCGGCTGAAGGAAAACCTGAACGTTTTCATCCAGGCCGCACGCAAGAGGAAAGAATCCCTGGACCATTGTCTTTTCTATTCCCCCCCGGGGCTGGGCAAAACCACGCTTTCCTATATCCTGGCCCGTGAAATGGGCGTCAATATCAAGGTAACCTCCGGCCCGGTGCTCTCGAAGCCCGGCGACCTGGCCGCGATGCTGACCACGGAACTGGCCGAGGGCGATATCCTTTTTATCGACGAGATCCACCGCCTTAACGCCGCCGTCGAAGAAGCGCTTTACCCGGTGATGGAAGACTTCGTGTTCTTTATAAATACCGGCCAGGGCCCCGGCTCCACCACCCTCAAGCTCGCCGTGCCCCGCTTTACGCTGGTCGGCGCCACTACGCGCAGCGGCCTGCTTACCGGCCCCCTCCGTGACCGCTTCGGCATAGTTTTCAACCTAGGCTTCTACGGCGAGGACGAGATAGCGCAGATCCTGCAGCGCTCGGCCGGAATACTGGGCAGCCAGGCGGAAAAAGCCGCGCTCCGGCTTATAGCCCGCCGCTCCCGGGGCACGCCGCGCATCGCCAACCGCCTGCTCAAGCGGGTAAGGGACTTCGCCGACGTTAAGGCTGCGGGGATAATCACCTCCGAAGTCACCGAGGCCGCCATGACCTCGCTGGAAATAGACGCCGAGGGCCTCGATAACCTGGACCGCCGCATACTCCTGGCCATCGCCGAGAAGTTCGGGGGCGGGCCGGTCGGGATCGAAACGCTGGCCGTCGCCGTTTCCGAAGAGGCCGACACTCTTACCGACGTTATAGAGCCTTTCCTTATGCAGGCCGGCTTCCTGAAGCGGACCACGCGCGGCCGCGTGATAACCGCGAAAGCCGCCGCCCACCTGGGCCTCAAGCTGCCGCGGCAGGCCGAACTTCTCTGATCCTACCGACAATGAAAAGCTTCCTCGCTTTACTTCTTCTTTTTGCCTGTGCCGGCCCCGCCGCGAGCGCAGACGGCGCCGCTGACGACGCCCCTCGCATAAGGGTGGCTATTTCGCGAAACATTCCTTCCCTCAAGCTCAGGACCGCTTCCAGGATCTACGTCCAGGAAGTCAAAAGCGGCCAAAAATACCTGCTGCTGGAAAACGCGTCCTACGAGGTCAAGTCCTCCGGCAAATGGATCACCGTGGCCGGGCAGGAGCTTCTCTCCCCCATCAAGCTCCTCGCCTCCGACGGGCAGGAGCGGATACGCCTCGGCGGCAATCTTTACAAGGGTGACATCCTCCTGCGGGCCACCCCCGAGGGCGGGCTGGATATCATCGAGTATCTTTCGCTGGAGGACTATCTCTACGGCGTGCTGCCTTCAGAGATGAGCCCTGACTGGCCGCTGGAGGCGCTCAAGGCCCAGGCAGTGGCCTCGCGCACTTACGCGATGAAGTTCATAAACCCGGCGCGCGATTATGATATCACCAACGGCGTCGAGATGCAGGTCTATAACGGCACAAACAGGATAAACTCGCGCATAATGGAGGCGGTAAACTCCACCCGCGGCGAAGTGCTTAAATATAAAGGAAAGCTTATAACCGCCTTCTTCCACGCCTGCTGCGGCGGGCACACGGCCAGCGTTAAATCCGCCTGGGGCGAGGATGTGATAAAGCCGCTTTACGGCGTGCCTGACCCGTTCTGTACCACTTCGCGGCACTACCGCTGGGAGTTTTTCCTTTCTTCCGCCGACCTCCTCAGGGCGATACAGGCGCAAGGCTCCACTGCCCTCAGGATAAAGAACATTAAGATCCACCAGAAGGACCGCTCCGGGCGCGCGGTCTCTTTCAAGTTCACCACCGACAAGGACTCGATGCTGATAAAGACCACGGACCTGCGCAAGCGGTTCGGGACCTTCGAGTTCCGCAGCACGCTTGTCACCAGGATAAGCCCCGTAAAGGGCGGCTATGAACTGGCCGGCAGGGGCTGGGGACACGGGGTAGGGATGTGCCAGGAAGGCGCAAAATTCATGGCGTACAAGGGCAGGACCTACAAAAAGATACTCCGCCATTATTACCCGAGCGCGGCCATCATCGATTATGAGTGAAGAATCCCTTTCCGAATTTTCAGCCCTGGAGATAGAGCCGCTTATAGCGGACAGCCCCGCAGAGCCGCGCGACTCCTCGCGCCTGCTGGCCGTAGACCGGAGGAACGGGACGCTGCTTCACCGCAACTTCCGGGACTTGCCGGGGTTCCTGGGGCCGGGCGACCTGCTGGTGCTCAACCGCAGCAAGGTCTGGAAGGCCCGCCTCTGGACAAAGAAGCAGACCGGCGGCAAATCGGAAATACTCCTGATGGCCCCCTCGACAGAAGACAAGACGGTCTGGACCGGGCTTTGCCGCAAGATCAGCGACGGGCAGGTCCTCAGCTGTCCGGCCGGAGTGACCGCGGAGTGCCTGAGGCGCAACCCCGACGGCAGCTTCACCTTTAAATTTTCCGCCCCCGTGAACGAGGCTTACCTGGCGGAGAACGGCGAAGTTCCCCTGCCTACGTACATCCTTAACGCCCGCAAGCGCAGGGGGATAGAGGCCCCCCCCGACGAACCGAATTACCAGACCGTCTACGCGAAAGAAGCCGGCTCGATAGCGGCGCATACCGCGGGCTTCCACTTTACCCCGGACCTGCTCGCCAGGCTTGAGGCCGCCGGGGTTAAAACCGCCTTTGTTACGCTTCATATCGGCTGGGGCACTTTCAGGCCGGTCCGCAACGAGGATCCCGCCGCCCACGTGATGATGGAAGAGGCCTGCGAAGTCCCGCCGGAGACCGCGGCCGCTATCAACGCGCACAAGGCCGCCGGGGGCAGGATAGTCGCCGTAGGAACTTCCTCGATGCGCACGCTCGAAACTTTTTCCGACGACCAAGGTGTCGTTTCGTCGGGCTCCGGCAAAGCCGGCCTGTTCATTAAACCGGGCTATAAGTTCAAGGTCGCCGGCGCCTTCATCACCAACCTGCACGTCCCTGAATCCGCCCCCCTCTACATGACCGCCGCCTTCGCCGGCCGCGAACTACTATTTAAGGCCTACGCCGAAGCAGTGAAAGAGAAATATAGATTTTATTCCTACGGCGACTCGATGCTAATATGTTAAAGACAAAAGGGGACCGCGAGATGCGAAGTCGGGGCGGCAAGGGCAGGGGCCCTTCGCTCACGGGCTCTCGCACACCGTGCTCGGC
>JAVHPG010000091.1:0-2814 GCA_036170455.1 Elusimicrobiales bacterium | reverse complement strand
TAGGAGCCGTCCGCGAGCTCGCGCCCGTGCCTGATGCCGAAGCAGGCCGCGTGCTTGTACTTGCCCTCGCGGGGGAACAGGTCGAAATAGAAATAGGCGGCCACGGCGCCGTCCGGGTTCTTCACCTCGTAGGCGCGTACGTCCTTGTGCCAGGCAGGCAGCGGGGCGGGCACGAAGCTGGCCCCGAAAACCTCGCCGAACACTTCGAACATTCCCTTGACCACCGTCTCCAGGGGAAAATATTCTTTTATCTTTTCGTGGTCGATGGAATACTTGCTCTTCTTGAGCAGGTTATTGTAATAGCGCCATTCCCAGGCGCGCAGAACCTTGTCGTCCCCGCCCTTCAGCTTCAGCCGGGCGCGCAGCTCTTTGCGGCCTTTTTTCTTCAGCTTCGCCTGGGTGCGCTCCATGAAAGCGAAAACGGTAGCGCTGTTCTTCGCCATCCGGTCCGCCAGCATATAGTCGGCGAAGCTCGGATAGCCGAGAAGCTTCCCCAAATTGCGGCGGAGGGCGATGGTCTTCTCCATCAGCTCTATATTGGCCGGCACGCAGCGGTTGTTGACCTTATGCTCCAGCCGCCGGCGGGCGTCGCCGTCCTCGGCGCTGTCCATGAACGGGACATAGTCCGGGGTATTCATGGTCACCAAATAGCCGCCCTTCTCCGTCTGCTTGAGCCGGGCCTTGTAATCTTCCGGCAGCCCCTTCAGCTCGGCCGCCGTGACTTCCAGCGTATCGCTCACCCCGCGCAGGTTCTGGGAGAACTGCAGCTCCAGGCCGATGATCTCTTTCATCAGCTTTTTCACCTTGTTCTTTTTGCGCGGCTCCAGCCCCAGGCCGTTGCGCTTGAAATCCCGCAGGGTCTTTTCCAGCAGGCGGGCGTCCACTTCCGCCAGCTTTTCGCCCTTGCCGGCGTATTCGTTCAGCGCGCCGAACACGTCCTCGCGCGTGAACAGGTCCACCGAGTACTGGCTGATCTTCAGCTCCAGCTCCTGGCCCGCGGTCCGCAGATGCTCGTTGTCCGACACATAGGCAAGCATTATCGGGACCTGCACCGCTTCGCCGAAATCGCTGACGGCGCTCTCGAAAGCCAGCATGGTATTCCTGAAATTGCGCTGCGGGCCGGGGATATTCACAAGGACTTTGAGTTTCTCCTCAAGCTCCTTTATCACGGCCTCGGAAAGTGTTTTAACCTGTTCAGGGGTATATGAAAAATCGGGCGCTTTCGACATGGTGCCTCCAATCGCGATAATATAGATATTATATCAATAACTTGGGCCGCGCTTTTAAGGGGTTAAAGCGCGATCCAAGTCCCTAAGGCCTACCAAGCCCTGGGCCCTCCGCCCCTGGCCGCATGGCCGGCCCCGCATTAGACTATACTCATGATGAAAAAGAACCTTAACCTCCTTTCAGCGGCCCTTTCATTTATCGTCCTCGGCTCCTCAGCTTTAAGCGCCCAGGACTTCAACCTGAACGGAATGAGCGCCGCAGACATAAAAGCAGGCCAGGCCGACAAAGGCATCTTCGATATTTTCAGCCCCTCCAAGCCGGAAGCCCTGCCCGAAAAAGAGTGGACCGTGATGGTCTTCATGAACGCCAAGAACAATCTAAGCGAAAGCCAGCTGCTGGGGCTGTCCGGCAAATGGGCCGTGAAAGACATGGCCGAAATGAAGAAAGTCGGGACGACCGGCAAAATTAATATCGTGGTGGAGCACGGCGCCACCGGCAAAGGCTCCCGCCGCCTGCTGATAGAAAAAGGCGGCTTCCTCTCCTCCGGCGAGAAAGTCTACGGCGAATTCCCTGACGCCGACATGGGCGATTACAAGCGCGTGGCGGAATTTGTGCAGTGGTCCAAAAAGACCTTCCCCGCTAAAAAATATATGCTGGTGCTCTGGAACCACGGCCTGGGCTGGATCGACCCGGTCATGGCGCAGGCCCCCTCCGGCACCGGGACTTCCAACAAAGGCATCCTCTTCGACGACGAGACCAAGAACTACGTGCGCACCGCCCAGTTGGGCGAGATGATGCGCCAGGCCGGCTACGTGGACGTGCTGATGCAGAACGCCTGCCTGCAGCAGATGGCCGAAGTGCTCTACGAGATGAAGGATTATACCGGCCTGTTCGTGGGCTCCGAGGAGACCATGCTGGCCCAGGGCTTCGACTACGAGAAGCTCCTGACCTTCATGAACGCAAATACCGCCTTCACCAACGAGCAGCTCAGCGGCTGGCTGATGAACTGGTACAAAGAATTCTACGCCGCCGGGATGAGCGTGGGCCCGCTGACGGTGCCGCTGACCGACATGACCGGAACGCTCTCGACAGTGCGCCCCGCTGCCCTTGACCGGCTGCCCGGCTACCTTGACGCTTTCGCCGGAGCGGCGATGCGCAACAACGAGGAGCAGGCCGTGAAGGCCGCCGTCGGCAGCGTCATCCGCTTCACCAGCCTGGACCCGAAGAACGACAAGAAGAAGCTCATCTCGGCCTACGCCGACCTCTACGACTTCGCCGCCCTCTTCGACGCCAACGCCAAGTCGCAGGAGACGCGCCTGGCCGCGCAGAACCTGATGGGCTTCATAAAGAACACTTTGGTGATGCGCTCGGTCGGCCTCCACAAAGACGCCGAGAACGGCTATAACTACGAGAAAGTCGGCGGCCTGGCCATCAATACCACGATGAAGATAAAGACCGTGCCCCCGCAGCTGGCCGCTCTCTACGAGACCAAGTACGGCGACCTTTCCCTCTCCAAAGCATCCCAGTGGGACGAATTCGTGACCTGGTCAGACGGAGTCTGGCGCAAATAAAGGCCGGCGCGGACAA
>JAVHPG010000090.1:0-2823 GCA_036170455.1 Elusimicrobiales bacterium | reverse complement strand
CCGAGCGGGTGGCGGTGGCGGGTCTCGGAGAAGCGCTGCATCAGCACGGCGTCGGAAGCGTCCAGGAAGATGACCTTGTAGTCCAGGCCCAGCTTCCCCAGGTTGTCCAGCGTGCGGATGAAATCCTTGAAGAAGCGGCCCTCGCGGATATCGATGCCGAGGGCGACGTTCTTTAGGTAGCGCCGGTCGCCGATCAGCCCGGCGAACTGCGGGATAAGGGTGATGGGGAGGTTGTCTATGCAGTAGAACCCCAGGTCCTCGAAAGACTTGAGGGCCTGGCTTTTGCCGGCGCCGGACATGCCGGTTATGATGAAGATCTTGCCTTTGATTTTTTTTGACTGCATTTATTTCTTGCCCATCTTCCGGATGAGGCTTTCATTGAACTTCTTGGCCACGAAATAGCCCTGGTTCTTCAGGCGCTGGTTCAGCGCGGCCACTTCGATAAGCACGGCCAAATTGCGGCCGGGGGTGACGGGCAGCCGGAGCGAGGACACGGGGACGTCGAGGATCTGCACCTCGGCCGTGGCCAGGCCGGTGCGGTCGTAGCTCCCGAGCGTGCCCGGGGTGACGCTCTCGAGCTTCACGTGCATTTCTATCAGGGACTGGTCCATGATGGAGCCGATGCCGAACAGCAGCTCCACGTCGATGATGCCGAGCCCGCGGACTTCCATGTAATGCTTGATATTCTTGGGGGAATTGCCCACCAGCATATAGCCGATGCGGCGCTTCACTTCCACCACGTCGTCGGCGATCAGGATGTGGCCGCGCTTGAGGAGCTCCAGCGCGCACTCCGACTTGCCCACGCCCGAATCGCCCTGGATCAGCACGCCCAGGCCGTAGACGTTCACCAGGACGCCGTGCACGTAAGTGATCGCGGCCAGCTGGTCGTCCAGGAACATGGTCAGTTCGCGGATGAAGGCCGAGGTGTCAGAGGTGGTTACCAGCAAAGGAATGCAGGCCTTTGCGCAGGCCTGCTTGATGGAAAGCAGCGGCTTTACGCCGCCGGTAACTATGACGCAGGGGATATCGGGCGAGGCGAACATCTTCTGCAAGTTGGCCAGGACCCTGCGCTGGTCCTCTTTGAGGCAGTAGGCGTATTCGCCCTGGCCGATTATCTGGATGCGCTCGGAGCGGAACTGCTCCATGTGGCCGGCTATGGCGAGGCCGGGGCGGTTTATTTCGCTGACCGTGATGCGCTGGTTCAGGTTTTTCGCGCCCGAAACGGCCTTAAGCCCGAGGATCTTTCCGCGGGACTTAAGCAGTTCCTTAACCGTCAGGAACTTGCCAGGTTTTTTTTCCGGCTGTGTCATGGGAGCGCCTTTACCTGTCGCCATAGTAAGGTTATCCAGGCCGAGGGCTGTTGGTCCCAGCCCGCGGCCCGGCCTTTCAAAGGGCCTTCGCTATTTCTTAACGGGCTGGAGCAGGCCGTAGGTGCTGTCAAGCCGTTTGAAAACGACCTGCAGGTGCTTGGAGCCGCGGACCTGGAACAGCCAGAAGTTGTAGCCGAGCTTTTCCATTTCCATGACGGCCTCTTCCTTGTTCATAGGCTTGAGCGGCACGTCTTTCACGACGGAGAAACGGATCTCGGGGCCCACCAGCGTGGTGAATTCGCCCATATCCACGGTCTCGGTGGCGTGGTGGTCGGTAAAGCGTTCTTTGTACTTCTTTATCTGCACTTCCATCTTGTCCATGGCTTTGTCGATGGCGGAATATATTTCATCGGTGGCGGCGGCGGCCTTCATGGTCTGGTGGCCGGCGTGCACTATGACTTCGGCGGAGTGGATCTTCTTCTCCACGGAAACGATAACCTGCGCCCAGACTATATTCTCCAGGTATTCATGAAGCTTGGCGAGTTTGACTTCGATGAAGTCCTTTACGGGCTTGGTCATCTTGATTTTGCGGGCCACGATGTGTATTCTCATTGTATCCTCCATATAAATAAAACACGTACTTTTCCGCCTTATAAGGGCGGAAAGGTCCTTATTTATATTTTATTACATTATAAGGCGGTTTATCAATGTGAAACGGGCAGTGCCCGGCCAGCCTGGCGAGGCTCGCCTCTACCCTCCCGCCTGTGCTATCATACTGTTATGAAAATAGAAGCCAGGGCGCTTATCAAGGTTTTTCCGGCGCCGCTTTTTTCAGGGGGCCGGCCTTTGTGCGCCCTGGCTGGGCTGGACCTGGAGGCCGGGCCCGGCGTCCTCGGGGTGGAAGGACCTAACGGTTCCGGCAAAAGCACCCTTTTCAAGACTTTAGCGGGAATAATAGAAGCCGACGGGGGAGCGATCCTCGCGGACGGCGCTCCGGCGGGCGCCGAACGACTGAGGGAGCTTTCCTCCTATTGCCCCTCCAACCCGCGGGCTTTTTACTTCCGGCTGAGCGCGGCCGAAAACCTGCGCTTCTTCGGCGCGCTGGCCGGCCTTTCAGCCGCGCAGGCGCTCGAGCGGGCGAAGCTGCTGGCCGACAGGCTGGGGCTTTCACCGGCGGACCTGGAAAAGCGCTTCGACCGCCTCTCCGAGGGAAATATGCAGAAAGTCTCCCTGATACGCTCTTTTTCCCGGCGCCACCCCCTGCTCCTTCTGGATGAGCCGTTCCGCGGCCTGGACAAACGCGCCTGCCGGGGCCTGCTCGGGCTGATAAAAGAGGCCGGCAAGACCTCCGTAGTGCTGGTCTCCAGCCATACCCCCGAGCTCCTGCGCGATGCGACCGACAAGATAATCGTTATGGAAGAGGGAAAGATCAGAAACGGGGGCGAAAAATGAGCGCGGCCCGCACCATCACCGCCTTCATACGCAGGGATTTCCTGGCGGAGAGGAGCTACCG
>JAVHPG010000089.1:0-2824 GCA_036170455.1 Elusimicrobiales bacterium | reverse complement strand
ACAATGACCGGAATATATTTCAAGGCCCCGTGGGGAAACTCTGTCATCATTTCTACCATAATCATTTCCGCGGTGGTTCTGGCATGCGCTTATGCGCCGCTTCGGATGGCCAGGCTGCCCGTGCTAGGGGTAAAAATACTGGGATTCTCGATTTTGGCCCTTATGCTCGGGATCATTATTTTTTCGTACCTGCTGTCCCCTAAAGGGTACTTGATCGGCCCTGATACTTTAACGATTGTCAGGCCGATGAAATCCATTCTGATCTCCTTGGACAGGATATCGGGCGTAGAGGAAGCCGCGCCGGAGATCTTAAGCGATTCGACACGCCTGTTGGGTTGTGACGGGCTATGGGGTCAATACGGAGAATATCAGAACAGCAAGCTCGGCTCCTATCGTTTATATGTCAGGAAAACAAACGGCCAGGTAATAATACGGGGGAAGGACACCTATGTCATTGCCCCGGAACGGCCGGCCGAGTTTATACGGAATTTAAGCCAGGCGCTTAAGGCCCGTGCGGGCAAAGGAACAGTAAAATGAAAACTTTACTTATCCTGTCCCTGATAAGCCTTGTCGTGTCCGCCTGTCCGGCCCAGGCCGCGCCGGTTTTGAAGAGTTTTGACGGATATGGGCTGGAATATACGATAGATTACCCTGAAGTTAAAGACGTCTCCCGGGTGATAGTTCTGATCCACGGGTCCGGGCAGCATGACATGGACGAGGACCTCAGCGCTGTGTCCGCCGGGAAAAAGAACCCCTTTTTTTGCTGACGTTTCCGGCGCCCTTGTAAAAAAAGGCTTTGCGGTTATACGCTACAATAAAAGGTCTTATCAATGGCTGAAAACGGCGGAAAAGGATCCCGCTTTTGTAAAGTCGAAAGGGTTCAGGAAGTTTACCGAAGATCCGCTGAAATATTTTGTGAAAGACGCCGCCGCATTCGCCGGTCTCGCGGCCAAAACCTTTCCAAAAGCCAAGGTATACCTTTTCGGACATAGCGAGGGAACCTATGTCGCTTTGCAGGTCGCGGACATGAGCCCATCCATTGCCGGCGTCGCGCTGGTGGGATTCACGGCACAAAGTTTGGATATTTCACAATTCGAACAAACTGTTTATAGGCCGCTTTATATTTTTGAGGCGCTAGACCTAGATAAAAACGGAGCGCTTGATACGGAGGAATTGACAAAGGAGGATCCATCGGCCAAAAGCCTTAACGCGCAACTACAGATACTTGACCTAAATAAGAACGGTTCGCTTGACCGTGATGAATTCATGGGCGGAAATTTAAGCCGTATACTGCTGGATGCCCCTTCGCTTCGGGAATACCGCAAGCGGGAGGCCGCATATAAACGGTCAGCGGAGATAATTAAAGACGCCCGGTTCGATGTCGCATTTTTTCAAGGCGAGCTGGATAATCAGACCCCGGCTTACAATGCCAGGGCAGTACAACTGATGAATGCCCTTCTTTGGAAAAAGAGCAACCTGCATTTCCGTTTCTTCGGCGGCTTGGGCCACGCGCTGGATAAGCGGACCGATTCTCACGATAGCGTATATCAGCGGGCCGACGCACAAGCTCTTTTAGATATGGCTATCGATTTGGATTCCTACTGGAAATAGTTTGGTTTGCTTTACCTCATACATCACGTTGGGTGATCTTCTCTTGGACGCATTTACGCACCAGGAGGCTAGCTAATTGTGATGCTAAAAAAACGGTGTCGGTTTTGCAAGTGATGGCTTATCCCGGATGGTCGCATCCAAGGTTTTGTACACAAATAGAAATGCGGAACGAGGCATTAGTTGATGTAATGAAAGCCTCTTCTCTTGGAGCTTTAGAACCGATAGGAGTTCATTCATATTCAAAGCTTATTGAGGGATGCACTTTTGGCGATAGACACTAGACGTAGAAAAATTTAGAGTTTATGAACTTGATTCTAATTCTTTTAATGGTGATGGGGCTCGTATTTGTCTTTTATCTTTGGAGAGATAGTTGGAAAGGATTGTTGCTGTGTTGCGCTGCAGTCCTTATTGGGGTTCTGTTTGCTGCGAAAGATAGACTTGGGGTAAACACTCATGAAGTGCTTCTACTCGGAGTATTGACTCCAGTCTCATTGTACTTTGTCTTTAAATTGTTCCCTCAAAAAAAAAGCGATGTTAAAAGGAAAAAAGGTTCGGGGCTTAAGTCTTAATGCTCGTAGTGTAAATAATGATTATATAATGAATCCGATTCTTGGTTTAATTTATCAAACCTGCGGCGGTTCCCAGCTTTCCGCACTTACCGACCCCAAGGGCAATACCTGGGCTTTCGCTTACGACCAGTACGGCCGTATGACCAACACCACAAATCCGCTGGGCCAGGCCAAGGACTACAATTACGACAAGATGTCCCGCGTTACCGAGGTTAAGGACTCCGCCGGCAATATAACTTTTCATACCTATGATGCGCTGAACAGGCTGACGAAGAAAGATATTCAGACCACGGCCGGCATACATTCCATAACGGACTATACCTATAATGCCGTTGGGAACCTCCTTAATATCGCCAATGGGGATAGCTCGGTCAGCTATACCTACGACCAACTGAACCGCCCTATAGCGACCAGCCAGGTCTTCGCCGGCAAGACCTATCCCATAACCTATACCTACGACGCGGTAGGAAACCGCACCAGCATGACCACGCCGTGGGGGAAATACAGCTATACCTACGATGCCTTAAACCGCTTAACGTTCATCTTGAACCCGCAGAGTATAACTGTGGCCTTTACTTACGACGCCGCTGGCCGCCGCACCGGGAAAACCATATTTGCCGCAGCCCGCAACATCGCCCCGCTGG
>JAVHPG010000088.1:0-13942 GCA_036170455.1 Elusimicrobiales bacterium | reverse complement strand
CGGCAAGCCTGCGGCCCGGCAGCTCCAGGGTGAAGCGCGGTTTGGGACCGCAGGACAGCCCGCGCACTTTACCGAGCAATTCAGCCGCCGCAAGGGAAAAATCGAGCAGGGCGAGCTCCGAAGTAAGCTTGGGGGCAGCGGAAGCCCCGCCTGTCTGCGGCTCGCGTATGACCTCGCCGGCAAGGATCTTCCCGAGCCCCTCGTCCAGGAGAGCGGCCCCGCAGGCCGAAAGCCGCCCGAAAAGCGAGACCGCGTCGTCGGACTCGAGGACCCGCTCTTCACGGCGGAGGAAGACCGGGCCGGTGTCCATGCCCTCGTCCAGCCAGAACAGCGTGACGCCGGTAGTTTTCTCGCCTTTGATCAGCGCCCACTGCACCGGGGCCGCGCCGCGGTATTTAGGAAGCAGAGAAAAATGCACGTTAAGAAAGCCGTAGCGCGCCAGGGCCAGGGTCTCGGCGGGGATAAGGCGGCCGTAAGCCACCACTACGCAGAGGTCCGGCTTCAGCTCCGCTATGACGGCGTGAAGCTCCTGCTTCGTCGCGGGCGTGAAAGTTCTGTAACCCAACTCCTCCGCCAGCGCTTTAACCGGCGCGCGGCAGAGCTTAAGCCCGCGCCCCACGGGCCGGTCCGGCTGCGAGACGACGCCGGCGAGCTCCTGGCCGGAAGCCGCGAGGCGCCTGAGGAAACCGCAGGCGATCTCTGGCGTGCCGAGGAAAACTATTTTCAGTTTGGCCATTCTGTCACATCGGCTTCATCTTGCTCTCGTCTATTTTTTTCCACTGGGACTTGAGCTTTAGGAGCGAGGGTTTAAGCTTGAGGCGGGACATCAGCGGGAGGCGGTTGATGAAGACCTCGCCGTCCAGGTGGTCGAGCTCGTGCTGCACGGCCTTAGCAAAAAGCCCTTCCGCGTTTATCTCTATCGGCAGGCCCTTCTCATTGATGGCGCGCATCTTGACCTTGGCGGAGCGGCGGATCTTGGCGAAGAGGCCAGGGAAGGAAAGGCAGCCTTCCTCCTCGTAAAGCGTGCCGGACTTCTCCACGATCTCCGGGTTGATGATCACGATGCTGAGCGGCTCCCCGTCTTCGCGCTTGATCTTTATCACGGCCAGGCGCAGGTCCAGGCCTATCTGGTTCGCGGCGAGCCCTATACCGCCCACCGCGTCCATGGTGTCGAACATGTCGGCCAGGATGGCGGGGAGATTTTTTTTAAACTCGTCGAAATTAATCTTCCTGGTTTTCTTCTCGAGTATCTTCTCGCCGTATTTGCAGATCCTTTTTATTGCCATAAAAACCTCACGATCATAGTTTTACGAAAGCTGGTACGTCATCTGCCGCCCTTCCCAGACCACCCGGGCCAGCACCGGCTTGGCGGGGGCGCCGGCCTTCTTCAGCATGCCCCAGGCCATGGCCAGCCGCTCCAGCTGGATCTCGGCGCCGCTGGAGCCTGACACGCCCATCACTATCTCGTCGGCGCCGGCCGCCTGCGCGACCTGCGCCATGGAATAGAAAGGGTCGTTGGAAAAAACGAAAATAGGCTTCACGGTCTTGCCGTATTTCTCGGCGAGCAGCACCACCGCGCTGAAGACCTCGCGGTCCTCGTCGGACATGGTCTCGCCGCCGGACTGGATGCCCTTGGCGATCTTGGCGCTCAGGACTATGATGTCCGTATCGTCGTCGCTAACCGTCTCCAGGACGGAGACCAGGTGCACCAGGTTGTTCGGGTTCCGCACCGGGACCAGCACCCGGCGGGCCTTGGTGAGCTCCGGCACCACGGTGTGGATGTCCGCCTCCCGGCGCAGGTTCAGCTTCTCGTCGTTATCCTCGTCAGGGGCATACAGGCGCGTCTTCTTCTCGTTCATCTTCTCCGAGACGTGGAAGATGGTATAGAAGACCGCGGTAAAAAGCAGGCCGCCGACAGTGGCGATCTTTTTGGTGAGAAGGTTCATGCCCGTGGCTGAAATAAGGACCGCCAGGACCAGCATCATCCCCACCGGGACGTAGACGTTGTTGTACTTGAAATTGAGCGGGAACATCCATTCGCGCTCCTCCTCCCTGTGCTTGAAGCGGAGGATGATCATCGAGGCGGTATTGAAGGTCATGCTCACGAGGACGCCGAAGGCGTAGGCCTCTCCCAGCAGGAAGATATTTCCGCCCGAAACCAGGATTATCAGCGCCTGTATCAGCGCGATTATATTGACTATCCGGTAGGTGGTACCGTACTTTTTATGCAGGTGGCGGAACCAGTCGTGGAGGATGCCGTCCTCCGCCACGCGGTTCAGGACGCCGTTAGCCCCGACGAAAGAAGTATTGACCGCGCCGACCAGCATCAGCACGCCGGAGACCACGACGGCGATCTGCATGCCCAGGCGCGCCAGGTACGGGCCGTTAAGCTCAAGCGCGAGGCCGCTCAGGAGGTTGTCGGCGTATTTGCCGGATATCAGGTCGCCGGGGATTATCAGCGCCGAGATAAAGGTGAGGAGGCCGGTGAAGAAAACGCTGAAAAGGAAGATCAGTACTACGGCTTTTTTAAGATTCTGCACCTTGGGATCTTCTATTTCCCTGTAGACCTGGGCCAGGGTCTCAAGGCCGCTCAGCGCCAGGATGGAATGGCCGAAAGCCATCACCAGGCCTATCAGGCCGGCCGTCCTAAGCCAGGGGAAATTGACGGTCCAGCCCAGGGCCTCCCGGCTGAAAACAGGCCTGAACGGGGGGAGGGTAAAACCCCGGGAATAAAGAGTAAAGCCCGACCAGGCGATAAGGATCACGGCCACGACCGCCACGAAGCTTATTATCTTTAAATTATTGTCGGCCGATTCCTCGATGCCCCGGATATTCTCGAGCCAGAAATAGCCGGTGACCAGGAGCGCGAAAACCACGGCGAAAGTCCTGCCGGGAACGTGCCAGTTGATATGCAGCAGGGGCAGGAGGTTCTCCAAGAGACTGCCGAGATACAGGCCCGCGGTAACCGAGCTGATAGGGCCGGTCAGGGCATAGTCGAAAACCAGGGCCGAAACGGACAGCTTGGCCATGACCTTGCCCATAGCTTCGCGGACTACGACATAGACGCCGCCGCGCACGAACATAATGCAGGACTCGGTGTATACCCCCAGCATCAGCCCGGAGAAAAGCATCACGCCCATTATGAACCACGGGAAAGCCGGGCCGAAGGCGTTCATAGCTATGCCGCCCGCATAATAGGCGCTGGAACCGAAATCGCAAAGCACGATGGAGGCGGCCTTCCAGAAAGAGATGAAGCTGAGCATCGCGGTGCTCAGGACGAAGACCTGCTTGAATTTGGGATTTACTACCATGTATTAATTATATCTGTTTAAAGATACCAACGGAAACGGCCGGGACAAAAAGGAAGCCGGAAGCTGCGGTAAAACGATTATTTTCCCTGCAAGAGGGCTATGACGGCGGCAGGGTCCCTCAGTCCGGCGAGCTTCTCAACAAGCTCGGGCTGGAAGGTCTGGCAAAGGAGCGAAAGTATATTAAGGTGGCGCTGGAAAAAAGCCGGCTGGTGGGGGGAAAGAAGCAGCAGGACCGCTTTTACGGTGGTCCCGGTGCCTGGATCTACAAAGCCCCCGGGCAGTATGCCCAGCACGGAGTGGAAAGCGTCCAGGTCCGGGAACTTGGCGTGGGGGATGTAAAAGCCGCTTTCAAGCACCGGGTTAAGCTTCTCAACCTCAGCCACCCTGTCAAAAAGGTCCTTGCGGGGAATTATCCCGCTGACCTGCGGCAGGATCTTCTCAGTAAGCTGGCGCACGGCTTCTTCTTTAGAGGGCTTTCCCTCCAGGAAAATCACGTTTTCAGGGGTAATTAAGGCTGCGAGGCTTACGCCGTCCGGCTGTCTGATCATAAGGACTGTCACTGTGCTTATATGATATCATTTAAAAGTTCCCGTCGTCAAGAAGCGGAAGCGCGATGAAAAAACCGGCAAAACCAGCTCAGGAAATAGCGGCCATAGGGGTGGACAGGGGCGGAACCTGGACCAGGGTGGCCGCTTTTGACGCCAGCCTGCGCCCGGTCAGGGCGGCCCGCTTCAGGACGGCCCCGCTGCGCTCCCTTCCCGGCAAGCTGATACCGCTGGTTTCCGGCTGGGCGGGGGGCCCCGCCGCCCCGCTGGTAATAGCCACCAGGGGCGCTTTCAGCCGTCCCTGGAAAAAAGCTTTCCTTTTCAAAGCCCTGGGCTCCAGGCTCAACCTCGCCGAAGTGATATCGGACGCCGAAGCCGCGCATTACGCCGCTTTCCGCGGCAGGGAGGGAATGCTGCTGATAGCCGGGACAGGCGCGGTAGTCTTCAGCGGAAAGCCGGGGAACTTCACGAAAACCGGCGGCTTTAACCCTCCCTCCGGGGATCCCGGCTCAGGGCGCTGGCTGGGGCGCCAATATCTAAAGATGCGCGGACGGCTGCACGAAGCCGGGAAAATGGGACACGGGCGCTCGGCCGCCTACGCGAAAAAGCTGCTCCTGCTGGCCCTGGACGGGCACGGGCCTTCCGCGGAACTCGCGGCCAAAGCCCAGGAGGAACTGGCCGGCCTGCTGAAGGCCGCGGCGGGCAAAGGCGGGGGCGCGGTAAAAGTCGCGCTGGCCGGGGGGCTTATCGCTAATTTCCATTTCAGGAACGGATTTATAAAAGCCGCGAGGGAGGCGCTCCGGGGACGCAGAGTAGTCTTCGTCGAGGCGCCGATACCGGCGGAAGAGGCGGCGGCGCGCATAGCCCTGTGTAAACATGAAAGAACTTGAAATCATAAAAAAAGCGGCCCTCGCCGGAGGCGCGGTCCTGTCGGACAAATTCGGCAAGGTCACCTACAGGCTCAAAGGCAGGGCCAACCTCCTTACCGAGGCGGACCTGGCCTCGCAGGAAAAGGTGCTAGAAATAATAAGCAAAGCCTTCCCGGCGGACGGCTTTATGGCGGAAGAAAGCCCGGCCAGGGAAACGCCTAACCGGCGCCTGTGGATAATAGATCCCCTCGACGGGACTACCAACTACGCGCACGGCTTTCCCGTCGCGGCGGTCTCTATAGGTTTCTCGGAAGAAGGGGAGATTAAAGCGGCCGGGGTTTACGACCCGTTCAGGCGGGAGCTTTTCCTGGCGCTGAAAGGCGGGGGGGCTTTCCTTAACGGAAAGCCGCTGGCCGTTTCAAAAACCCCGGTCATTTCAAAGGCGCTGCTCGTTACCGGCTTCGGCTACGACCGCGCCGAAAAGGCCGAATTTTACTGCGGCTTTTTTTCCGAATTCATGAAGCTCTCGCACGACGTCCGCCGCATGGGCTCCGCCTCGCTGGACCTCTGCTGGCTGGCGGCGGGCCGCACCGACGGCTACTGGGAATTCGGCCTGAAGCCGTGGGACGTGGCTGCCGGCAAGCTTATCGTCGAGGAAGCCGGCGGCCGCGTAGCCGATTTCTCGGGCAGGCCCTGGGCCGTCGGCCCGGCCATGGGGTCCGAGACCCTGGCCACCAACGGCCGCCTGCACGCCGCTATGCTGCGCCTGATAAAAAGAAGGCTCGCGGCAGAGAGGCGCTGATGGTCCTGCTGGTAACGGCGTATTGTATTTTCTTCGCGCTTGCTTATGCCTGGGCCCTGGTATGGATACTGGAGCGGAAAGAGAAGAAATACGGGCAGGGCTCGTTCTCTTTCACCGACGCCTTCCTCGTCGCATCCCTGCTGGGCATGATGGTTTACTTTACCAATACGATCGTGATCATGGCCTGGCCCGGTTCCGCCTTGTTCTACAACCTGGCCCTGCTGGCCGGCCTGGGCGCTTTCGGGATATACAGGGAAACCGCCTATAAAGCCCGCGCGGCCAAAGCCGCCCGCCGGCAGCGCGCCGAGGCCCGCCTGCTTGAGCGGCATGTAAAGAACGACCCGGCGAACGCCGCCTATTTCGAGCGCCTGAGCGAAGTCTATGAGAAGCTGGGGGAAAAGGAAAAAGCGCTGGAGGCGGCCAGGATGGCGGCCAGGCTCGACCCGGCGGTAAGGAACGCCTGGCGCGTCAGGATGCTGGAAGAGAAATAGTTACTTTGAAATGGCCGCCGCCAGGCGGCGCGCGGCGTCCCGGAATAAATAATCTTCAGCGGCGACGGCGGTCTCGGTGCGCAGGACGATCCCCGAAGAGGAGCCGACCAGGCGCGCTGTGATCCGGTAGCCGTCCTTATCCCTGCGGACGGTCCCGAAGACGGCCAGCTCCGCTCCCGAAACCCGGCCCAGCTCGGCCGCCGATTTTTCTTCGGAAAGGCCGGAATATAAGATCTTGTTTTCCTCGATTATAAAATCCAGCCTCGCCCGCTCCACCAGCCTGAAGCTGCCGGTCTTGCCGAGCTCGGCCTCCACCAGGTTCCGCACCACCGCGGCCTCGGTCTCCGTCACGCCGGCTTCGGCGGTAAAAGCGGCCACCGCGAGCCCGGCTTTCTCCGGAAGCGCCGGGACTTCGGGGGCCGTTGCCGCCGCGCCGCCGCCCCAGGCCAGGCCCGCGGTCACGCGGTGCGCCGCGCCGAGCTCTCCGTAGGGTGAGAAAGCGTAGTCGATAGAGGCCGCGCCGAGCTTGAGGCCGAAGCCGCCGGCGAAAGCGCCCATGAAGCCGTGGTCGTCGTAATTCTTGAAGTTAAGCCCGGAGCGCAGGAACAGGCCGGACCACGCCGAATAGGGCAAAAACCATTCCCCTGCGAAGGCCAGGTAAGGCGCATGGTCGCAGGGCACCCGGCCCTCGATGAGGATGCTGAAATCGGGGGCGTACTTCCACTTGAGCCCGCCGGCGAGCTCGAAAGGGAGCGGGGCCTTTTCCGAACCGACCTTGATCGGGGGGCCGAAATTGCGGACGGCAATGGCCATCTCGGTGCGCGAAGGAAGCGGCTCCCTGAAGACGAGCCCCGCGTCCAGCGCCGCCGCAGTACCGGAAGCCTCGGCGAGGCGCGACTTGATAATTTTCAAAACGAAGCCGAAGTCAATCCAGCCGCGCCGGCCCGCCCAGCCCGCCCCCAGGGCGGCGTCGTAAGCCGTTATCTCCGCCCCCGTTCCGCCGCCGGCGCCGTCCAGTTTTTCAAGCCCGGGGGTAAAGTTATTATAAAGCAGGCCTGCGGAAAAGACGTTCCGGCCGTAGGGCCTGGAAAAAACCATGCCCGTGCGCGACGAGCCTTCCAGCAGCGACTCGTAGGAGACCGTAACGGAGCGGCCCGCCCCGACAGTTCCGGCCGGGTTAAGAAAGAAAGCGTCGGCCCCTGCCAGCGCGAGGCCCGAACCCGCGAGGGCGGAGAACCTGGCTGAGGGGGGAACTTTAAGGAACTGGGCGCCCGTCAGGCCCCTGGCGTCGTCGCTGAAGGCGTTTTCAGGGAAAAGCCCTCCATACGCCCTGCCGGCGGAAAGCGCCAGTGCTAGCGTAATGGCGGGAAATATTTTCACTATAGGATTTACTTCTTAAGGTCTGTGAGGAGGTATTCCAGCCTGGCCTTTATCTTTACCTTGTCCAGGGAATCGATATCCTGGACGATATCCTCCAGGAACTTCACGGTAAAATCGTTATTGATATGGTTCTTCGAAAGAGCGGCCTCGATCCCTTTCATCCTTTCGTCAAGGTCGGAGATACCGGCGTAGATCCCGTGCACGAAATTCTCGGCGGGGGAAGGGCCGCCCAGGCTTTCTTCCGGCACGGAGGCGGGTTCCGGCGCGGGTTCCGCCCCGGGCTCGGGCTGAGGCTCCGGCTGAACTTCCGGGAGCTCGGGCTGCTCCGCCGTGAACACGAGCGTTTTTTCTTCTTCCGCTTCCGGGAGCGGTTCAGCCGCCTCCCCTTCCCCGGCATCCGCCAGAGCCAAAGCTCCCTCTGTCCCCGCGTCGCCGGCCTCTTCGAAATCCGCGTCGGCGGCATTTTTGAGCTCCAGGTACCTGCGTATGGAGTAGATCATCGCGAAGAGGGCGGCGGCAAAGAGCGCCGCCAGTATGTAAAAATACGGGTCCATCCAGGCGGTATAAAGGTTGAATTTAGCGGGCATAGCGATATCTCCTACAGTTTTACTTCCTGCCCCTCTTTGACGGCAAAGCATTTCAGGCGCGAGCCCGCCTTGCGGATGCGGCGGGCGCACTCGGCCAGGATGCGGTCCAGCTCCGAATCGTAGCGGTCCTGGTTATGGTGGAAGAGCCCCAGCGCTCGGACCTCGGCCTTGAGCGCCAGGTCCAGCGCCTGCTCCCAGGTGGAGTGGCCCCAGGTCCTGCGCCTGGGATATTCGGCCGGGGTATAGTCGGCGTCGTGCACCAGCAGGTCGGCGCCGCGGCTGAAAGCCACGTAGTCGCCGAACTCCTTCCCGCCGGGATGGACGAAACCGAGCTCGTTGTCGGTGAGGAAAGCGAAACTTTTGCCGCCCTCTGAAAACTTGAAACCCAGCGCGTTGTTCGGGTGGCTCAGCTCGATGGGCAGCACGTGCATCCCGGCTATCTCGCAGCCGGCCACGCACATGGTGGCGAACTCGAAGCGGGCGGAGATCTCCTCGAACTTCACCGGGAAGCCCGGGGGCTGCATGGTCTTGGCGATGATCTCCCGGACCGGGTCCGAGGAAAAAGAGCAGCCCATTATTTTTATATGGGTCTTATTATTATAGATAGGAGCGAAAAAGGGGAAGCCCAGGACGTGGTCCCAGTGGGAATGGGTGAACAGCATCGTAAAATTGTGGTGGGATTTTTTCAGGAGTTCCTTGCCCAGCAGCCTTATGCCGGAGCCGGCGTCGATGATGATCAAGTCGTCCTTCCTGGACCGGATCTCGACGCAGGTGGTGCTGCCGCCGTACTTGATATAGTTCTTGCCGGATACTGGGATCGACCCTCGCGCGCCCCAAAATTTTATTTTCATATCGGTATAATATTAGCAAATAACTTATGTATTATAGAACGCGCAGTCACCAAAGTCACACTGGGCTGCAACTTTCAGGCCAAAGTATTGGCCGTCTGTGGCGCATAGCGCTTTGTTGCAAGCGCTTGTTACGGCACAAACAAAGTTTAGTAAACTTATGAAAGTTATGGGCAAATACGCAAAATACGCGGCCAGCGCGGTATTCCTGATCTTCGCCGCCACGCTTTCTCCCTGGAAGTACGATTTCCCGCTGAACGACGATTGGGCCTACGCGCTGGCCGCGCGGGCGCTCGCCGCTACGGGCCGGCTCACCCTTTCGGACTGGGGCGCCTCGACGCAGCTGCCGCATATAATAACCGGCGCTTTCTTCACCAAAGCCTTCGGCTTCAGTTTTTCCGTATTGCGAGCCGCCAACCTGCTTGTAGCCGCCGCGGCCCTCTTTGTTTTCGTCAGGCTCATGGACGAATTCGAGATAGGCCCTTTCGAAAAAATGGCGGCCGCCCTCGCGCTGGCCTTCAGCCCTCTTTACCTGGTGCTGGCGAACTCCTTCATGACCGATATCCACTACCTCTTCTGGATGCTTTCGGCGGTTTATTTCTACGTAAAACGGCTGAAAGACCCGGGGGATGGGAGGGCCCTTTTCTTAGCCGGGGCCTGCGCCGCCGCAGCCTACCTTACAAGGCAGCTGGCCGTGGCCCTGCCGCTGGCCTTTACGATAATCCTGTTCTTGGAAGGCCGCACCGGGCGGAGTTTATTCCCGGCCCGGCGCACCCTCGCCGCAGTCTGGGCCCTGCCTCTTGCCGCTATGGGGGGGTATTATTTCTGGTTCACGAAGATACACGGACCGACCTGGGTCTCGGGAAGTTATGTGGTCGGCGCTACCCTGGCCCATATAGCTAAGCCCGGCCTTTTTATCGGCGACTCGGTCTACCGGGTCTTTTCCTCCATGCTCGAAACCGGGCTGTGCCTGCTGCCGCTGGCCGCCGGCTTCCTGTTCAGCGCGCGCGGGTTTTCCTCCAGGAACGGCCTGCAGCACAAGGTCACCTCGGCCGGCCCCTGGCTGGCCCTGGCCGCGCTGGCCGTTTTCGCTTTGATCTACGGCCCGCTGCCTTACCTCGAGAATACCCTCTCCCGCTCCGGCCTCGGGGTGCTTACCTTGGGCGGGGCCGGCCTGAAGCCCTCCGGTTTTTTCGCAAGCCAGGCCTTCTGGACAGTGGCGACCGCGGCCGCCCTGGTCTCGGCGGTCCTGCTGCTGTGCGCTTCCAGCCTGGCGCTGCGGGCAGGCGGCCCGGCGCTCCGCTTTATCTTCGCGGCGGCGCTTCTGCAGCTCGGCGTTTCGCTTGCCGGCGCGAAATTTTTCGACCGCTACCTGCTTACGCTGCTGCCCTGGTTCGCTTTTGCCGCGGCCTACGCGGCAAAGGGCGTACGCTTCTCAAAGCCGGCCGCCGGCCTGGCGCTGGTCTTCTGCGCGGCTTTAGCCTGGGCCGGGATGAAGGATTACCTGGCCTGGAACGGGGCAAAATGGGAGCTTGCCTTAAAACCTCGGCCTGAAACCGCCCAGGGGGAGATAATAAACGGTTTCGACTATGAAGCCTGGTTCAATTACGAAAAGAATATGGCCTACCTTAAGAGCATGAAACCGCTCAGCATGATAAGCGAATGGGAATGGCAGAAGGTCACCGACTACAAGGCCATCGTCTCTTTCACACCCGACCCGCGTTTCAAGGTGCTGGACAAGATCGAATACTCCACCCCGCTTTCCTCCCGGAAAGGCGTACTATACTTGATGTCGGTAAAGCAATAGGCAAACTGCCCGTTCACGCCCTTTTCGGTTGCCAACCCGCGGGCATTTTTAATAAAATATACATATGATATCCTTAAACGGTCCTTTCTGACCCGTTTACCCATACAATTTTAACTTACAGGGAACCCCTTTGCCGGGGCGGAATATGACGATTAGCCAAAAATGAGGCACACAAGATTATGAACAATGAAAAAATAGCGATAGTAGGTCTCGGGATAATAGCCCCTAAAGCCCTTAATAAGGAAGAATTCTGGAAAAACGTGCTGGAAGACCGCAACTGCATCAGCGAAGTTCCGGCCGACCGCTGGGACTGGAGACTCTACTATTCGGAAGATCATAAAGCCCCGGACAAGACCTATTCCAAGATAGGCGGCTTCATAGAGGGCTTCAAGTTCGATTCCATCAAATACAAGATACCGCCCCTGACCGCCAACCAGATCTCCCGCCTGCAGCAGATGACCATAGAAGCCGTGCGCATGGCCCTGGAAGATTCCGGCTACGACAAGAAACCTTTCGACCCCAAAATGGCCGCCGCCGTCATCGGCAATGCCATGGGCGCGATGCGCAAAGAAATGACCGACCTGCGCGTTTACAAATTTTACAATGAGGATATCCTTAAAAAGACGCCGGCTTTCGCCTCCCTGCCCCGGGAAAAGCGCGACGCCATGCTCAAAGAGTACGAGGCGGGCATAGACTCGGGCATACTGAACATAACCGAAGACACTATGCCGGGCGAGCTGTCCAATGTGACCGCCGGACGCATAGCCAACGTTTTCAATTTGAACGGCCCCAATATGACCATGGACGCCGCCTGCGCCTCCTCCATGGCGGCGCTGGACTACGCGGTGCTGGGCCTGAGGGCAGGCAAGTTCGACATGGCGATAACGGGGGGAGCCGACGAAATGATGAGCCCCCCGGCTTTCGTGAAGTTCTGCAAGATAGGCGCCCTGTCCGCGGACGGCTCCTATTCCTTCGACGAAAGGGCCAACGGTTTCGTAATGGCCGAGGCGGTCTCCATTTATATCCTTAAGCGCCTGTCGGACGCGGTCCGCGACGGCGACAAGATCTACGCCCTGGTGAACTCCGTGGGCGCGTCTTCGGACGGCAAGGGCAAAGGCATCACCGCCCCCAATCCCAGGGGTCAGAGAATAGCTATAGAGAACGCTTTTGCGGGGGTGGACTATTCCCCGGCCGACGTGGACTTCGTGGAAGCGCACGGCACCGCCACCAAGGTGGGCGACGCGGCCGAAGCGCAGGTGCTCCAGGAAGTGTTCGGCCCGCATATGAGCGCCGGGAAGAAGCTGGGGCTCACCGCGGTTAAATCCCAGATCGGGCACGCCAAGGCCGCGGCCGGAGCCGTGAGCATCCTTAAAACGGCGCTGGCGCTTTACAACAAGACGCTGCCTACCTCGATAAATTATTCCAGGCCCAACCCAGGCATAAACCTGGACCTTTTCCGCGTGATAACCAGGCCCGAGGAGTGGAAAAAGGCCGGCATCCGCCGCGCCAATGTTTCCGCTTTCGGCTTCGGCGGCACTAATTTCCACGTCACCATGGAAGAATATACCGGCCCCGGCCACCAGCGCAGCGCGAAACCCTCCGCCGAAGCGGCCGCCCCTCTGGCCGGCGCGGCGGTCGCCGAAAACCCCAAGACCCCTTTCGCGGGCATCCAGGGCGAAGCGGTTACTTTCACCGGCGCTACCCCGGCGGAAGCTGTCGCCGGCGCCAAAGCCGCGGCGGAAAGCGCCGTCTCCTGGCCCGAGGCTTACCCGATGTCGTCTTTCGCGCAGCCCTCCCAGTTAAAGGCAAAGGCCGCCTGGGGCGTGGCCATAGTGGCCAAATCGCCTAAAGACCTTATGGAGAAAGTCGCCTTCCTGGCGGCTAACGCCAAAGAAGAGACCTGGACGAACCCGCCGCTCAATTTCAAGCTGAAAGGCGTCTATACCTTCAAGACCGGGACCAACAAGGCGAAAGTCGGCCTGCTGTTCCCCGGCCAGGGCTCGCAATACGTGGACATGATGAGGGACCTGGCAGCAAAGTACCAGACCGTGCAGGCCACCTTCGACGAGGCCGACGTGATCCTTGAAAAAATGATAGGCGTGCGCCTGACCGACGTCCTCTGGTCCAAGCCCGGCGAAAGCAAAGAAGACCTGGCGAAGCGCGAGGACGCGATAAAGCAGACCCAGCTGACCCAGCCCGCCATGCTGACGGCCGACATAGCGATGTTCCGCCTCTTCAAAGAATTCGGCATCGAGCCCGACATGGCCATAGGCCACAGCCTTGGCGAATACGCCGCCGCCACCGCCGCCGGCATCTTCACCTTCGAGGACGGCCTGCGCGCCGTCACCAGCCGCGCCAAGGAGATGTCCTCCGTAAAAGTGGACGACCCCGGCAAAATGGCCTCCATAGCCTGGGGCTGCGACAAGGTCGAAGTAGAGCTGAAGAAGATAAAAGGCTACGTCATCTGCGCCAATAAGAACTGCCCGCTGCAGACCGTGATCGCCGGCGAGGCGGCCGCCGTAGACCAGGCGGTGCAGAGATTCAAAGAACTGGGCGTGGAGGCGGGGGTGATCCCGGTCTCCCACGCTTTTCACTCCGAGATCGTGGCCCCGGCCATGGGCCCGTACCGGAAGTTCCTGCAGAAGATCCCGATAAAGCCGGCCGAAATGAAGATCCTGTCCAATGTCACCGCCGACTTCTTCCCGCTGGACAAGCAGGGCATCTACGACATGCTGATCAAGCAGATGACCAGCCCGGTGGAATTCATAAAGCAGCTCGAGCGGATGTACGCCGAGGGCGTGCGGACTTTCATAGAGTGCGGCCCGAAGCGCGTGCTCAGCGCTTTCGCCACCTCCACGCTGAAGGATAAAGCGGACGTGACCATCCTCGCTTCCAACCACCCGAAGCGCGGCGGCATCACGGAGTTCAACGACCTGCTCGCCAATATGACGGCGCTGGGCATCCCGGTGAAGTGGGAAGGCAAAGCTCCCCGGGCCGGCGGTAAATTCTTTAACCCGTACTACCAGAACTGGGCCCTGCAGCAGGGCGAAGGAAAACAAACAATGAACAAGTCAGAACAGCTTTCAGAACCTGCGCCGCTTCCCTACGACAAAGCCTCTTTCGCCGAGCGCTACGGCTTCAACTTCAACCCGCTGGCGATCTCCGGCATAGCCGGAGGCACGCCCGGGACCTGGGACAAGCTGTTCCGCGAGCATAACCTCGACGAGATCCTCGCCGGCAAAAACATGTGCAGCACGCCATCAATTTCAATCCCTACGGGGAGGGTCACTTTCTGAGTAATC
>JAVHPG010000087.1:0-2841 GCA_036170455.1 Elusimicrobiales bacterium | reverse complement strand
ACCCGACAATCCCTGTCGGGTTCGTCTTTTATCTGTCTGTCGAGGCGAAGCCTCAGCAGGGCCTTGACAAGTGATGGGGCACTGCTGTATACTATACATGGAAGTAAGTTAACATATATGTTAACTAAACGATATGAACATTGATAAGCTTACAGAGTTTGTGGCGGATAGCCCTGTCTTTAATGCCGAAATGCTGCGCATCGGTAAGGCGGACCCGCGTTCCGTGAACGTCCAGCTAAGCCGCTGGAGAAAGTCCGGCAAAATTATCCAGTTGCGGCGCGGGCTGTATATGGTGAATTCGCCTTATATTAAGCTGCCTGCCGGGTACGACCTTTATATTGCCGGGGCGCTTCATAGTCCTTCGTACGTCAGCCTGCATAAAGCGCTGGAATACCATGGCCTCATTCCTGAGGGGGTGCCGGTATATACCTGCGTCACAACCAGGCGGCCTGTAACTGTGCGCAACCAAGTAGGGGAGTTTGTCTACCGGCATATCAGGCAGGGGTTCTTCTGGGGCTATGAAAAGGCGGAGACCGCCGCCGGGGCCCTTTTCGTGGCAACACCGGAAAAGGCCCTGCTGGACCTGTTTTATCTCGACGGGGTTAAGATCAGCGAACCGTATCTTGAAGAGCTGCGCCTGCAGAACCTGGAGACGCTGGACCTGGAGAGGCTTGGGGTTTTCGCGCAAAAGTCGGGCGGCCCGGGGCTCATTAAGGCCGCCGAAAAAATAACCGCTTTTGTTAAGAGCCGTGCGGGGGAGGGCAAATACCTATGAGGGAATACCTGCTTGAACTGGTCGCAAAACACGGCGGCTACAATGAGCGCCTGAACATAATGCGTGAATACCTCCAGGCATATATCCTGCGCCTGATGCATGACGCGGGAGCCTTCCGGCGCATCGCTTTTGTGGGCGGGACGGCGCTGCGGTTCCTGCACGGCCTGCCAAGGTTCTCGGAGGACCTGGATTTTTCAGCGGTGGAGCCGGCGCCGGGGGCCTTTCCGGCCCTGCTGAAAAAACTTAAGAACGGCCTGGAACTGGCCGGCTACCAGACGGCCATCGTCTATGACGACCAGAAAACCGTCCTCTCGGCCTCCATAAAGTTCCAGGGGCTGCTGCGGGCGGCCGGTATGACCAGCCATAAAACCCAGCTGCTTTCTATTAAAATCGAGATAGATTCCAGTCCGCCTGCCGGCGCAGGGCTCGAGACGCGCCTGGTAAACAAATATTTTCCGGTGGCCTTCCAGGCCTATGATACGCCCTCGCTTTTCGCGGGCAAGCTGCACTGCGTTTATACACGCAAGTACCTAAAGGGCCGTGATTACTTCGATATCGGCTGGTACCTCTCTAAATGGCCGGACCTGAAGCCGAACCTCGTTATGCTCGGCAACGCGCTTAAACAGTCCGCTTGGAAGGGGGAGTTCCCCGAAGAAGCTACCTGGCGTAAACTGCTCTACGATAAAACCGCCGCCGCCGACTGGCAAAAAGTAAAACGGGACACGGAAAATTTTTTAGAAACCCCCGGCGACCGCGATATCTTCACCAAAGAAAATATCCTGGGCCTTATCACAAAAGGCAAGTAAAAGAGAACAGGGGACTTTTCTTTGAAAAGTGCCCCGTCCTTTTTATATTCCCAAGTCGACACGCCCTTGACGGGTTCGCCTGCTATCCTATATCTGTCGAGGCGAAGCCTCGGCAGAGGAGGGGGTATGAGAAGGACTATATTTGCGGAGGGGGAGATCTATCACATCTATAACAGGGGAGCGGATAAGCGCGAAGTGTTTGCCGACGATCGTGATAAAGGCCGTTTCGTGTATGATCTGGAAAGAATGAACTGTGCTGCGGCTGTTCTTCATTCAGGTTACTTCTTTGCCCATCCGCGCCCGGCATGTTCAGATGGTTCGCGCCGAACTGAAAATGGCGGTCAGAAATTAGTGGATATCCTGGCATTTGCGCTTATGCCTAACCACTTCCACCTTCTATTGATGCAGCGGAGCAAGGGTGGAATTGCCGCCTTTATGCAGAAGCTGGGTACTGCATACACGATGTTCTTTAACAAAAAGTACCAGCGTACAGGCGTGCTTTTTCAGGGTGTGTTCAAATGCGTCAGGATCAAAGAGGAGGGGCATTTTGAAGGGATCCCTTTTTACATACACGCAAATCCTCTCAAACTCATGCCGCCTTTTCCATCGGTGGATCTTGAAATGGAATTTTTGAGGGAATATAAGTGGAGCAGTTTTCAGGACTATGCAGGCAGGGACAATTTTCCCGCGATTACGAACAGGAAGTTGCTTGAAGAGTTCTTTATGCGGGATGGCGGTTTCTGCTCCAGTATGACCAAATATCTAAAAAACCGCAGGGAGTTGCCTGCTGAGGCTTCGCCTCACCAGGATTAAGCTTTACGGAGGGTGAATTTGTAGCCCAGGGCGCCGGCTATTAGGCGCAGGTTGTGGAGCTGGGGGTTGCCCTTCCTGGAAAGCATGCGGAAGAGGTGCTCGCGGTTTAGCCTTGTCTTCCTGGCTACCTGCGCCAGGCCGCCGTGTACCTGGGCTACGTCATGCAGGGCAAGCAGGAAGGCGCCCTCGTGCTCATCTTCCAGGCTGGCGTTAAGATACATCATCGCATACTTAGGGTTAGCAAGACGTCTTAGTAAATCCCCATGGTAGCTTTCAGTTAATTTCATCTTACGCCTCCTTCGTAACCTGTGTCTATGTAGTAGCATAAAAGCTACTTTATGCCAAACCAGTCCCAAACAAAGACCCCGGCGGTTAGCCGGGTTCTTTGTTTGTCGGATGAGAGAACTCTGTCGAGGCTTCGCCTCGACAGATTACTTCTCTAGCACC
>JAVHPG010000086.1:0-2842 GCA_036170455.1 Elusimicrobiales bacterium | reverse complement strand
CCGACGCCGTGCTGATGCAGCGCTTCTCCGAGACCCGCCACCGCCACCCGCTCGGCAAGAATATCGCCGCCGCGGTGAAGCAGGAGCGCCGCATTCTTTGCGACCTGAAGGCGCGCGCCAACAAGGTTATCGACACCTCCAAGCTTACGCTGGGCGAGCTGAAGGAAATACTTTCCGGTACGCTGGAACTCAAGCGCACCTCCGAGATGAAGCTTTCCGTAATCTCTTTCGGCTACAAGTACGGCATGCCGCTCGATGCCGACATCGTGATGGACGTGCGCTTCCTGCCTAACCCGTACTACGTGCCCTCCCTGCGGGCCAAGACCGGCCAGGACGCCGCCGTGGGGAAGTATCTCAGGGGCAAGCCGGGCTTCAAGAGTTTCATGGCCGGTTACACCGAGCAGATAAAGTCCCTGCTGCCGCTTTACATCAAGGAAGGCAAATCCTACCTGACCATAGCCATAGGCTGCACCGGAGGGCGCCACCGCAGCGTCTACATAGCCGGCGAGATGGCCAGGCGCCTGGCCGCCGGCGGCTTCTCCGTCTCTGAGTACCACAGGGATATCCGCAAATAAAGGCTTGGACAAAGCCCGGAGGATAAAGGCCCGCATTTATGATAAATCTTATTGTAATTACACACGGAGAGTTCGGCGCCTACCTTATCGAGGCCGCGGAAGGGATAGTGGGCGCGCAGGCGGGGGGTCTTAAGAACGTCTCCATCTCCCCGCGCATGACGCTGGAGCGCGTGAAAGATTCAATTTCTTCGGCTATCGAGGAAATGCGCTCCGAGGACGGGCTGATCTTCCTGATAGACATGCCGGGCGGCACGCCGATGAACGTGGTGCTGCCGATAGCCAAGGATATCAAGAAATGCGCGGTGATCTGCGGGGTGAACATCAATATGATGACCTCCGCCTTCTCCTACAGGCAGACGCTGGACTTCGACCGCCTCTGGGCCAAGATAATTGAGGACGGCCGCAAAGCCATCTGCGAGGTAAAAAGCCTCCTGATGAAGAAGTGAAAACACCATGATCATACTATACAGGGTTGACGACAGGCTGGTGCACGGGCAGGTGGTGGAGGGCTGGGTGCCGCATCTCCAGGCCCAGGAGCTGGCCGTGGTTTCCGACGAGATAGCCGGCGACGAGATGCTGCATACCATCATGCGCTTCGCCACGCCCGAGGGCGTGGACCTGAAGGTGCTGACGGTGGACGAGGCTGTGGCCTACCTGCCCGGCGCCGAAAAGTCCGAGCGCAAGGTGCTGCTGCTCCTGCCGGGCCTGGCCGAGGCCGTTACTCTGACGGAGAAAGGGATCAAGATCCCCTCGCTCAATATAGGCGGCATGCATTATTCCGCCGGCAAGAACCTGTCCATCGGCAAAGCCATTTTCCTGAACGACCAGGACTGCGCCGCGCTCAAGGCGCTTTCCGCGGCCGGGATAAAGATTGAGGGCCGGGGCGTGCCCTCGGACGCGCCGCTCAACCTGATGGAAGCGATCGCGTAAAGAAATCGATAATCGAAGATCTCGAAAGCAGAAACTGAAATTTAATGGTTAAACTGATACTTGCTTTGCATAACCACCAGCCTGTCGGGAATTTCGACAGCGTGCTGGAGGAGGCTTATAAGCTCAGCTATAAGCCTTTCTTCGACGTGCTGGAGCGCCATCCCGGCGTGCGCGTGTCCGTGCATTTCTCGGGCATCCTTTACGACTGGCTGGAGGAGCGGCATCCCGATTACCTCGACCGCCTTGCCGCCCTTGTTAGCGCGGGCCGGCTGGAGATACTTTCCGGCGGTTACTACGAGCCGATACTCGCCCTGCTCCCTGAAGAGGACCGCCGCGGGCAGGTGAACATGATGCGGGATTATATCCGCCGCCGCTTCTCCTGCGACCCCGCAGGCCTGTGGCTGGCCGAGCGCGTCTGGGAGCCGGAACTGGCCGGCTCGCTTTCCGCCATGAACGTCGGCTATACGGCGCTCGACGACGTGCATTTTTTCTCGGCCGGTTTCGACGAAAAAGAACTGACGGGCCGCTTCACCACCGAGTACGGCGGCCGTCACCTGGATGTTTTTCCCATAAACCACCGCCTGCGCTACCTGATGCCTTTCGCCGAGCCGCAGAAGACCATAGACTACCTTAAGACTTTCAAGGGCGAGGATTCCGTGCTGGTGATGGCCGACGACGGCGAGAAGTTCGGCCTGTGGCCGGGCACGCACGACCTGGTCTATATCAAGGGCTGGCTGGAAAAACTGTTCGGCCTGCTGGAGAAAAACTCCTCCTGGCTGTCCACCGCCCGCTTCTCCGACTGCCTTGCTTCCCCTTCGAAGGGCCTGGCCTACCTGCCTACAACTTCATACCACGAGCTTTCGCAGTGGTCTCTGCCGCATGAAAAATCGCGGAAGCTCGCGGCCCTCTGGGAGAGCTCCTCCGAGGATATCCGCCCGCTCCTGCGCGGCGGCTACTTCCGTAATTTTTTCTCGAAGTACCCGGAAGCCAATCGCCTCTACCGCCGCATGCTGTGGGCCAGCCGCAAAGTGCGCGCCTCCGGCACGGGCCTCGGCCTGGTTAACCTCTACAAGGCGCAGTGCAACTGCGGCTACTGGCACGGCGTTTTCGGCGGGATCTACCTGCCGCATATCCGCATGGCCGTTTACCGGAATATCCTCGAGGCGGAAAGCTCTCTGCCCCGGGGCCGCGGGGCCCCGCGGTTCAAGCTGGCGCACGAGGATTGGGACGCCGACGGCAGACCCGAGCTGCTGGCCGAAGGCGAAAAAGCAAACTTTTATTTCTCGCCCGCGAAGGGCGGCGGCATGTGGGAGTGGGATTATAAGCCCCGCCGCGTT
>JAVHPG010000085.1:0-2845 GCA_036170455.1 Elusimicrobiales bacterium | reverse complement strand
ATAGTAACTGTTACCAGCGTAACTTTCCAGTTTAATTTACAGCGAAACTGTCCGTCCCGCCTGCCGTAAACCAAAATGCTTAATAAAATTAACAAAAAGGCTTGACGCATGTCAACAAAGTTCCGGTGTGACTTGGGATACATGAAGCCGGCGCCTTTCCCAAAGCATAGTCTACAGGGCCCGGCTGGGAAAAATCTCCGGAAAACTTCATATTTACTTCAAACCTGCGGCCGCTCTCCGCGCCGTCCGCGCGAACAGCACTTCCGATAGTCTAACGCATAGAGGCCGCCCGCGCCACGGCAAGAAAGTAACACTTGACCTAAGTCACATTCTTCTGGAAGCGCTGAGGAGGTTTATTGGGCGCAGGTATCGCAGGAGGAATTCGTCACCGGCTCGCTCTCCACCTGGAAAACGCTATGGCGGATGCCGAAAGCGGGCGCCACGCCGCCGGCGGCGGTTTTAAGGGCCGACTGCTGCTTGGCTGGGTCCTTTACCACCAGGTGCGCGCTCAGGGCGTTGAACCCCGAGGACAGGCTCCAGGCGTGGAGCTCGTGCACGTCCGAGACCCCGTCTATAGCGCGCAGGTCTTTTTCCAGCTTTTTAAGGGAAAGACCTTTCGGGGCGCCTTCCATTATTATGTGGAAAGCTTCCAGGAGCAGCCTGGTGGAGCTGAACAGTATAAGGATTATTATAAAGAGGGAGACTACGGTGTCCGCCAGGTACCAGCCGCTGAGATAGATCACGACGCCGGCTATGATGGCGGCTACGGAACCGGCCAGGTCGCTGACCACGTGCAGGAAAGCGCCCCGGATATTTATGCTCTCTTCGCTGTGGCCGTGCAGTATCCAGGCGCTGGCCAGATTGGCCAGCAGGCCGAGCACCGCGACCGCGAGCATGGGCCCGTAAAGTATCGGCACCGGGCTATTGAACCTGTCATAAACCTCGCGGAGCATATAGCCGGACAGTATCCACAGCAGCATGGCGTTGGCCAAAGCCGCCACCACCTCCGCCCGCCGGTAACCAAAGGTTCGGGAGGAGTCCGGCTTCAGGGCTGAAAGGCGGGAGGCGAAAAAGCTCATCCCGAGCGCCGCCGCATCCGTCATCATATGCATCGAATCGCTGAGGAGGGCCATGCTGCCGGTGAGCAGGCCGCCCGCGGCCTCTACCACCATGAAGCCGGCCGTTATGAAAAAAGCTATAGTGAGGGCCCGGCGCTGGGAATGCGCGCCGTGATGCCCGTGTTTGTGGTCGTGTTCCATATAAAGATTATATTACTTTTGCGCGCGCCGCTTTAGCTGAATCCGGAAATGCTATAATATTTTGATTTTATATGGAAAAAACAGCCCCCGACATTGATAACTCCCTGCGCACGGTTAACGACTACATAGCGGGCCAGCTCGGCGCCATAGATTCCGAGGTTTTTGATTTTAAAAAATACCCTTTCAGCTTCATGGGCAAGGCCGCGCGAGCCCGCTTCACGCTGCTGACGGCCGGCGCGCTCGGCGCGGAACAGGCCGGCGCTGAAAAAGCAGCCGCCGCGGCCGAACTTACCCACACCGCCTCCCTCCTGCACGACGACTGCATCGACCTGGCCCGCTACCGCAGGGGCCTGCCGACCCTCTACGACCAGCTGGGGGTGAACTCCGCGATCCTGGTGGGAGATATTTTATTCGCCCTGGCCATCGAATGCGCCGGCCGCGCCGCCCCGGACCTGCAGGAAAGCCTGGCGGGAGCCGTGAAGCGCATGGCCGAGGGCGCCCTTATAGAGGAGAATTCGAGGGGCAAAAAGATCTCCGCCGCCGCGGCCGAGAAAATAGTGGCTTTAAAGACCGGCGCCCTTTTCCGCTGGTGCGGCCTGGCGGCCTGCCGGCTCTCTGATAAGCCCCAGCTGCTCGCGGACTGCGCCCGCCTCGGTGAAGAGGCCGGCGCGGCCTTCCAGATAATCGACGATGTCCTTGATTTCGAGGGCGACGCAGGTGCCTGCGGCAAGGAAACTTTGAAAGACATAAAAGAGGGCAAATTCACGCTCCCCCTCATTCTGGCCCTGAACGACCCTAAGGCCGGCCCCGAGGCGGAAAAACTGCTTGCGGCCGTTAAAGCCGGGCCTGAAGCCGACCTCGCCCCCGCGCTCGACCTTGCCGGGCTTGTTAAAAAGGGCGGTTTCTCCGGCACTGCCAGGAAATTGGCCAATGACAAGCTTAAAGAGCTTTTCATCCTAGTGGACAAATTCCCCCGCCAGGAAGAAGCCGCCGCGCTCAAGGATTTCCTCCTCACCCTCGGCACCCGCACGGCTTAACCACATTACAAAGACTGAATCCGCGAGATGCGGAGTCGGGGCCCTGTCAGGGGTATCGCCACGCGAACCCTGGAAGATGGAAACCGTTGCGCGGTTTCCCCCCGCCTTGGAATTTATGGCGGGGCCCCCCCTTCCCCAAAGGGTTCGCGTGTCAACACCCCTGCCACCCCTCCGCAAACAATTTTTTAAAAAAATGCCGCGCTTATTATTACTATTGTAAAGACGCGGGAATTTTTATAAATTATATAGACTATGATAGTATCAGGGAGGATCAGTTAATGAAAAAACACACTTTGCTCTCCGCTTTTGTCCTGCCGCTGCTCGTCGCTTTCACGCTTTCGTCCTGCGGAAATAAAAATAAAAAAGCAGACGAGACGGCCGTGGACATGACCACCGCCACCGAGACCATCCCGGCCCTGGACATACAGGAAGGCGCCGCCGCCTCCACCGAAGGCGAGATCCGCGGCGGGGAATTCCAGAGCCAGGCGACGATTAAAACCATTAATTTCGCCTACGACCGCTACTAGCTATCCGAAGAGTCCCGCGCGC
>JAVHPG010000084.1:0-2853 GCA_036170455.1 Elusimicrobiales bacterium | reverse complement strand
GCCCCCGATGTTCGATCGAAATTATACCCGGCCTTTTGCGGGCCGAAATATATAAGGTTATAATACAATTTTTTGTATCATATTCCATATGAAACGCATTAAAAGGGGCGCACGACACGAATCTCGGCACTTTTTTTATGGCTGGTAAGTTGTGGTGTAAAACTGCTATCAGGTGGGTTGAGCGGGCATCAGGACAGCCGGCAATCTGACGGTGCGCAATGCCGGGCTCACAAGTCTTCCTTCTTACGGGGCTCCCGCGTATAGGGTTGCGATCTGCGCCGCCAGTGGTGGTCCCAACGTCCATCTTCACTTCGCTGCAACGCCAACAAGGCGAGCATCTCCTCGGCGCCCATTCCGCATTCAAATCCGTTCCAAAACTTTTCCGTCCCTTTCATCCGTATGCCGAATTGTTTAACCGATCCTTCCGCGACCCCACTGCCGATCGGCCAGCCTTCAGCCCGGAACCGGGGATAATCCATCCCTGCGCAATTATCAGTGAAATACCCCACGTTCCGGTGCAGGATAATTCGCGGCGAACTCTCAGGCTCATTGGGCCTGGGCTTGCCAACCCGCGCCGACTCTTTCTCGATGGCCCGGATGATTGAGTCGATGTCTCCTTCCCACAGCTTCGTTTTCATCCGCTTGTACCACCGCACGTACTCTTCCGTTGACTCGCCGAAAGCCGCCTTTGCGCAGTCTGCCAGGTGCTCGACCGCGTGGTACCAGTCCAGGATGAATGTCGCGTCCGAAAAATGAGTTTCCCGAAGGGTGCGCAGGCTTAGCGCCCCGTCCGACAGGAAAAGCTTCTCCCTGGCTTGTGCGTAGCCCCGCTTAAGGGCCTCCACGCACAACATCCAGCCGAAATCTTCCCAACTGGACAAGGTCGCAACGAAGGTCTTCATCCGCGCCTTTGCCCCGTCGTAGTCCTCGGCTGTGCGGGCATCCGGGTCCTTTTTCGGGGTCGCCTCATAGACCGCCCCCACCCGATCTTCCTTCCAGACCCCGCGCTTTTTTTCTTTCTGCTGTGACGCCTCATCAGTGCCTTGCCGGGCCTCGCCCCCTTCATTCCCCTGTCTTATGACCTCCTCACCCTGCCGCGAATCCGCAGACTGGCGCGTCTGGACGCGGCCGCCGTCAGCAACCACAACGATTAGGTCGGCGGCCTTATCGGGTCCGATAATCGACTTGCCCTCGCGGAAAGCTTTCACCTCTTGTTGGCGGTCCTCCACCAGCCTCTTGCCTTCCTTTTCGCTGATGCGGCGAACCTGTTGATCGCTGAGCTGGATTTTATCATGCTTCTTAAGAATCTCCGCCGCCGCACAGAATGCGTGCGCCGTTACTGCAGCATGGCAAACCAGCTCCGTGCGCGTCACACTGCCGCCCGTCGGCGGAATACCCAGACCACAATCCATCGGCGCGTAACTAATTCCGCACCGGTCGCAGGTCCCGTAGGGCCGCTGATAGTCGGCATCTCCAAATACCGTCGGCAAAGAACGATTCTGACGCTCCTCCAGAATGCGCAACGGCTTCTTACACCTCATACATTCACACTTCCTCTCCGGGTCGGCGCGGGGGTCCATCGCCAGCCGGTGCATCAAAATCTCACGGGCCAGTTTCAACATTCCCTGTTGAAGGGTGGCCTCAATCTCGGAAAGGGATTGCTTCAGCATCTGTTCCTCCGATACGGCAATACTCTCAAGCAGCGCTACAGCGCCGCGGGCAACGACAGCCTTTCGAACGTCCCAATCCGGTTCTATGGAATACTCCCCCGGCGCTTGAGCCGCGCCAGCCCGATTTCGCGGAGCCGCTCCAGCTTATCCACCTGCCTAAGCAGTTCGTCGAAAGTGCGCACCATTCCGGCGCGCACCCCGCGCAACTCCCGATAGGCGCCCACATACAGGGAAAGCTCTTCGCGGTCCACCCCCGTCAACGGCAATGTCCGGGACCGGCCCCCTGAGCGGATGGAAAACGCCTGTCCCGCGTGGAGCATGCCGCCTGCACACCGGCAACCCGCTTTTCCGCAGCGCCGCCGATACCGGTAGTAACTTCCCCGCACCAATGGGGTGTGCCCCATCGCCCGCCGGGCCTGCCCCTGGAGCAGTTCCGCGAGCGCACGAATTCTTTGGCGCGTACGCGCCGCCTGCGCTTGTTTATTCATTTCTTCCGACTCAGAAGTTCCTCAAGCCATAGTTCGGACATTCGCTCCAATACGCGCTTGGTCTTTCGGTAGTTTTCCGTCCGCCGCCGGGCCTCGGCAATTAGATTCATAGGAAGATACCGATTCTTAGGTTTGCCTTTAACCGAAACTGTCAGCAGGGGGCTTATGTGCTTGTGCCCCTCCCGGCACGCCCGACAGCCCTTTCGGATACATGGCTTGCGGGTGATGACGACGGAGGCCCGAATAAATGGCCGGCAGAACTCCAGGCGGCGCTCAAGCTCCGCCATGCGTTTTATAAAAGTTTGGTTTTTCATATACACAGTATATAACAACTGTGTACATAATGTCAAGTAATATTTTTAATTATATTTTCAATTATTTATACGGGGTTTGCGGCGGGGTAGATTTGGCGGCTGTAATGGCTACCAGGGCCATGGGAGCCGAGATTCGTGTCGTGCGCCCATTTGCTCCCCCGAGGCGCCGCCGAAAGGGCGGCCCCGGAAGTCGCCATACCGGGCGGCCACCGAAAAACCGTTATAATGGGCCAGCGCCAGCAGTTCCTCAGGGTAAAAACAGCGCAGGTTAAGGCATTTTTTGACCGTTTTCCCGGTTTTTTCGCTCCTGTAATGCCAGGTTAGACGCGCGACCTGCGCCGTCTTGTCATAGGAATAGGTCTCATTCACCAGTATCTTGCC
>JAVHPG010000083.1:0-2862 GCA_036170455.1 Elusimicrobiales bacterium | reverse complement strand
CCGGCCTGAGACCGGGGCTTTTTATTTCGCTGCCGGACCTACAGTTTTCCGCCGCACCCGGAGCAGAAATTGGCGCCCGGCTGGTTCTGCGCGCCGCACTTCGGGCAGGCCGGCAGCTGCAGGGGGGCGCCGCAGTTATCGCAGAATTTACCCTCGCCGCAGGGCTTGGAGCACTTCGGGCAGATGGTCTGACGCGCGTCCACTTTCCCGGTAAAGACCGGGGTCGCGTCGGCGGCCGCGCCGATATCCTTTACCATCTTCCGGGCCCGGGCGGCGGCCACTTCCACGTTCTCGCGCGGGGCGTCCGCCACGCAGAGCCCGGCCTGCCCGTTCCAGCAGGTCTCGCAATGCCACTTATTGCACTTAGGACAGCGCTTGAACTGGCCCCTGGCCTCGTTCTGGGCGGCCTCGAACGCTACCTCGTGCTCCTTATGCCACTCCGGCGACATGCCGTTGAACTTCTCGCTGATCGCGTTAGTGCCGCGCGTCAGGCTTGAACCCAGGCTGGACTGGCCGGTCAGCTGCGCCACGACGCCTATCATGTCGCCCAGGCCTTTAAAGAAATTCTTCTTCTTGTAGGTGGCGGATTCGATGAACCTGGACTTGTAGCCTTCACGGCAGGTATCGCAGAAAAAAGTGAACTGGAAGCCCGCTTCCGTGCTGTTGTCGGCGTAGTTGCTGGTGAAAGCTATAAGCTGGTCGGACATTATTTTTCTCCTTTAAGCAGGCTGCCGCATTTAGAACATTTGAGCGACAAAGGCGGCTGCTCCTTGCCGCAAGCGCCGCAGGTTACTGTCAGGCGCGCTCCGCAGGGGCAGTAATCCCCGAAAAAAACCGCCTTGCCGCAGGCGGGGCAGGCGACCTCCAGCTTCAGGCCGCAGCCGGCGCAGGCCTTCCAGCCCTCTTTAATGGAGGCCCGGCACTTCGGACATTTAAGGTCGCCGTAAGGGTTGACTTTCCCGCAGGCGGGACAGGCTTTGGCGTCGGCGGGAGCCAGCTCCCCGCAATATCTGCACGGATGTTTATAGCCCGGCATATTCTCCTCCAGAAGTCTTAATGGTCTGCGGGAAATATAAGAGCAGTTAGCGCTATTTCCCCCGGAAGTTTATCTACTTCCGCCTGCACGATTTATTTCTAAATTACCTATTCCGTATAATAACAAAAAGCGAGTTGTTTTTTTCGTTTTTAGCGCGGATCCCCGCCTTCACTTCGATAGTTTTATCCTTCCCGTTTTCGGCGCGGTCACAGGGCCTTTGGAGAAAACTTCCAGCATGACGTCGCGCACCGGGAGGAGAGTGTCCTTCACATCCTTGCCGCCGGCGAAAGCGGCGCCGCCGTCGCCGCCGAAGGCGAGGTAATTGTTGGTAGCCACGGTGAATTCTTCCTGCTTTTTTATTTCCCGCCCGTTCCTCTTCAGGATAATCCTATCGGCTCTCCCTTCGGGAGTCTGCGTAAATTCAACTTCCAGCCCGGAAACCTGCATCAGGCTCCTGCCCTTGTAAAGATTATCGGCCATGACCTGAGCCAGCTGGCCCCCGTTAAGCTTCATGGTGATAAGGGTATTATCGAACGGGACGGCCTGGTAAAGGTCGCGCAGGCGCACTTCGCCTTTCCTTATTTCCGCCCTTATGCCTTTGGTATTCTGAAAAGCGATCTCGGCGCCGGTGACCGCGCGCGTGATGTCGCAGGCCCAATTGCCTATCGGAGAATCCAGGCCGTCCGGGCTGAAGCCCAGGTCCATGTCGGCGCTGCCCACCACCCGGCCCATCTCGCGCTCCACGTCAGCGTTAAAGCCGGCGATGGTCTTTAAAACCGCCGGGTCTTCGCCGGTCATATCCGTCCAAAGCGGGACAAGGGCCACTTTAATCCCGTCCAGGCTGCCGGTAAGGTCGTCGAAGTCCAGTTCGGCGCGGGTAATATAGGAAAGCCCGTAGCCGCTCTCGCCCAGCCAGGTTCCGGAGACCGGGTCGCGGTAGCCCTTAAGCAGGGCGGTATGGTCGTGCCCGCCCAGCACCAGGTCTATCCCCTGCGCGGCCCTGGCCACGCCCAGCGTGCCGAAAGGCGGAGGCTCGAAGGTCCAGGTGGAAACGTCTATTCGCTTAAGGCTGAGCTCTTCGCTGAGCCCCAGGTGAATCAGCACAACCACGGCGTCAGGACGCTGTTTTTTTATCTCAGGCAGCCATTTGGCCGCTTCGGCGGCCTCGTCGCGGAAGTCCAGGTGTTTTACCGCGGAGGGCAGGGTCGATGTGGCGGTATGCTTTCCGAGCAGGCCCAGCACGGCTATTCTTTTGCCGGCCTTCTCTATTATCCTGTAAGGCTTAAGATAAGCCGCGCCGGCGCCATCGGACTTAGTGTACAGATTTGCGCCCAGGAAAGTGAAAGCCGCGCTGGAAACAAGCGTCTTCAGATTGGGTTCGCCGTAATCGAAGTCGTGGTTGCCGGGGACGGCGGCCGAGTAACCCAGCTGGTTCATAAGGACCATGCTGGCCATGCCCTTAGTGAGTATGCCCTCGGGCGTGCCCTGGAACATATCGCCGGAATCGAGCAGGAGGTAGGGTGTGGTCTCCTTTTTCAGCAAATCCGAAAGCGCCGCGAAGCCGCCTATGCTGCGGGTGGAATTTTCCTTGTCCCAAAGGGCCGGCCGCGCCGAATACCAGCCGTGCACGTCGGAGGTGTGGTAAACAGCTATAGTCGCGGCAGGGGCGTTCAAGCCGGTCAGTATGCAGAGCAGGGCGGTGATGAAAAATGTTTTTATCATAATCTGTATAGATATTGTAAGTAAACCGGAGGGGGCAGGGGAAGAGGCTCAATCGGGTAGGAGGCGGGTGATTAGTTCACCCGCCGTCCTCACCACACCACCGT
>JAVHPG010000082.1:0-2869 GCA_036170455.1 Elusimicrobiales bacterium | reverse complement strand
ACTACCTTTATAGTATACCAGTAATTTGCCTAAAGGTCAAGCAAAAATCACTCCCCGATGTCCTCATTCCAGAGCTCCGGCCGGGCTTTTATGAAGTCCGCCATCAGCTTTTTGCACTCAGGCAGGTCCAGATTCACCAGTTTGACGAACTTTTTGGAATAGGCCTCCGGTCCCTTGAAAGTGGAGTTTTCCCCTATGACGACCACAGGGATCTTATAGAGCAAAATCGCCCCGGTACACATAGGACAGGGAGAGAGGGTGGAATAGATCTCGCACTTCTTATAATCCGAGGCTTTCAGCCGGCCTGCGTTCTCAAGACAGTCCATCTCAGCGTGCAAAATGGCCGATTTCCTCTGGACCCGGCGGTTATGCCCCCGGCCTATGATCTTTCCGCCCTTTACCAGCACCGCGCCTATGGGGATCCCCCCCTCTTTAAGGCCTTTCCTGGCCTCGGCTATGGCCGCTTTCATGAATTTGAGCCGGGAGGTCATAGAACCCTGCAGAAGATGCACTTCAGGTACTCTCCCTCCGGATAGTCAGCGGCCACAGGGTGGTCCGGCCCGGCTCCTGATTTCTTCAGTATCTGCACCTTTCGCCCGGCGTTCGCCGCGGCGCCGCGCAGGATGAAAGCGAACTCTTCCATAGGCACCATGCCGCTGCAGGAGCAGGTGACGAAAATCCCGCCGGGCTCTACCAGCGACAGGGCTATCCGGTTGAAATCGCGGTATTTGAAAATGCCCTTGTCGCGCTCTTCCCGGCTGGACACCAGCTTATACGGATCCAGGACCACCATGCCGTACTTCCGCTTGAGCTCGAGCATCTGGCGCATGTAGGTAAAAGCGTCGGCGCACACGGGATCCATCTTGACCTTGTTTATATTGGCGTTGCGCTTGCCCATTTCGCTGGCTTCGGGATCCAGCTCGACGCTGGTCACCGCGGTGGCGCCCCCCAGCTTCGCGGCGTAGATGCCGAAGCCGCCGGTATAGGAACAAAGGTCTATCACGCTCTTTCCCGAGGCGAGGGACGAGGCGAGCAGGCGGTTCTCGCGCTGGTCGCAGAAGAAGCCGGTCTTGTAGCCGGCCTTCATGTCTATCTCGAACTGCACACCGTTCTCGGTGATGCGGGTCTTGTGGGAGGGCCCCGGCTCGGGCTTTATATTGAACCCCTCCATATCCTGGGTATAGGCGGTGGCGCGGTGGTGGAAAGTCGCCTCGGGGAAATGTTTCTTGAAGGCCGCCTCGATATTCGGCCAGATCCGGTACATGCCGAGCGAGTAGAACTCAAGCGCTATCTGGTCCTTGTAGATATCCACCGTCATGCCGGGCAGGCCGTCGGCGTAATCGTGGACGAGGCGGTAGGCGTTAGTCTTCTCCGGGAGCTTCAGCACGTCGTGGCGCAGGGCGATAGCGCGGGCCACGCGCTTCTCAAGGAAGTCGTCTATCTGGAACTCTTCCGGGTTTTCGCGCGTGAAGATGCGCAGCGTGATCTGGCTGCGCGGGTTATAGAGCGCGACGCCGTAAGGGTTGCCGTTCTTGTCGTAGACCGCCACGATCTCGCCGGCTTCGGCGCGGTCGGCGGAGTCTATCATGCGTTTAAATGCGTTAGGCCCGGCGGGAGCGTGGGAAAGCTTTACCCTGGGCAGACCGCCAGCTTTAGAAAATATTTTTTCAGCCATGACTCAATTATACCTTTAACCTGAATCCTGTTTTCGCAGGATTCCCCGCGAAGCGGGCGGAGGGCCAAGCGCTATGCGCGACAGGCCCGACGAGGTGTATTCCTCCCGGAGGGCGCCCGCTATGCGGGCGGAAAATTGCAGCCGCAATTTTCAGGTTAGCCCTCGAGAATATCTATCTTCCGCCAGAGGCCGGAGCGGAACCGCAGCGTAAAGAAGACCGCGAGCAAAAAAACGTAGAAGCCGCCCCAGACCCAGGCGTGGATAAGGTCCCCGCCCGCCCGGTGCACGATGAACCAGACCCCCGGCACGAAGAGGAGCCAGGCGGCGGCGCTGGCCCCTATCATCTGGAAGCGGGTATCGCCCGCGCCGCGCAACGCGTCCGAAAATATTATCGCCACGGCGTCGAAGAAGATAAAGACCGCCAGAACCTTCATGAGCGGGCGGCTCCGGGCGAGTATCTCGGCGTATTCCGCGGAGTTCCCCGAGCCGAAGATATTGACGAACAGCCCCGGCACGGCCGCGAACAGGACGCCCAGCGCGAGAGCGTAGAGGCCGGCCAGCTTCGCGGAGTTATAGGCGACCCGCATGGACACATCGGGCTTTTTCATGCCGATATATTTCCCGACCAGCGTCAGCGCCGCCAGCCCCAGGCCTATCACCGGCATGAAAGCAAGCATGTTTATCGAAGCGATGATATTGCTCGCGGCCAGGGAGACTTTGTCTATCCCGCCGATGATAAAGATGAAAGCGCCGAACGAAGCCACGTCCAGGAAGAAGCCGACGCCGTTAGGGGCGCCGTACTTTACCAGCCTGGCGAACATGGCCCTGTGCACGCCCACCAGCCTGAAAGTCCTGTAGCGGCGGCGGTTATAAGCCGAAAAGATAAGGGTCAGATAGATACCGGTCATCAGCATCTGCCCGGCCGCGGCCGCGTAGCCGGCGCCTTTTATCCCCATTTCGGGGAAAGGCCCGGTCCCGAAAATAAGCAGCCAGCACAGGACCACGCACAGCGCATTGCCCGCGATATTCACCCCCATCGCGACCTTGGTTTTGCCCCTGCCGATAAAGAAAGCCCCCAGGGGCGTATTGAGAATAGGGAACCCGGCGAAAGAATTAAGGACCACGAAGTAAGAGCGCTCGAAGACGCGCACCGCGGCAGCGTGCCCCGAGTGGTCTATGATGTACAGGCCTAAA
>JAVHPG010000081.1:5927-14073 GCA_036170455.1 Elusimicrobiales bacterium | reverse complement strand
TGACGCTGTTCTCCATCATGGGCATCTTCATGCTGTTCGGCATCGTGAAGAAGAACTCCATCCTGCAGGTGGACTATACCAATACCCTGCGGGCCAAGGGCATGCCGCGCTACCAGGCGATGATAGAGGCCAATAAAACCCGGCTGCGCCCCATCCTGATGACCACGCTGACCCTGATCGCCGGCATGATACCGACGGCGCTGGGCACCGGCGCCGGCTCCGGCACGCGCCGCGCGATGGCCATCGTCATCATCGGCGGCCAGACTCTGTCGCTGCTGATAACCCTGCTGATGACCCCGGTCACCTACTCCCTCTTCGACGACCTGGAGATCTGGTTCAGGAAGAAATATATGAAGGAAACGCCCCAAGTCTAAGCCCGGGCTTAAATCGCTCCAATAAAAAAAGGGGAGCTTTCGCTTCCCTTTTTTATTTCCCGGCCGCCGGCTTACAACTGTCTTCGCTGGGCGGCGATGCCGAAGAGTTTCAGGTAGGCTTCGGCGGACTTGCCCCAGGAGTAGTCGCCGCGCATCGCGTTCTTCACCATCAAATTCCAGTTCTCGCGCCAGCCGTAAAGCGAGATGATATGCCCCAGCACCGAGCGGAGCTGCCCCTCGTCCGGGTTGTCTATGGCGAAGCCGTTGGAGTCCTTCGGCTCTCCGTTATAGAATACCGTATCCTTAAGCCCTCCCGTGCGCGTCACCACGGGCAGCGAGCCGTAGCGCATTGCGATCATCTGGCTCAGGCCGCAGGGCTCGAAGCGGGAAGGCATCACGAAAATATCCGAGCCGCCGTAGATCCGGTGCGCGAGGGCCTCGTCGAAAGTCGACCTGAAAGCCACGCTCTTCGGATTCTGCGCCGCCAGCGCCCCGAAAGCGTCGGTCAGCCCGGGATCGCCCGAGCCCAGCACCACGAACTGCATCTTGTCCAGGAACTCCGGCGCTATCTTCAGCAGGAGGTCCAGCCCCTTCTGGTGGTCAAGGCGGCTCACCACGCCGGCCAGAATAAGCTCCTTGTTCTCCGCCAGGCCCAGCTCTTTCTGCAGCGCTTTCTTGGCAGCCGCCTTGCCGCGCTGGAAGCTCTTCAGCTCGTAGCCGCGCTCCAGGAAAGTATCGGTGGCCGGGTCCCAGGTCTCCTCGTCTATCCCGTTCAGGATGCCGAAGAGGTCGGAGGTGCGGTGCTTGAGCACGCCCTCCATCCCGTGGCCGAACTCCGGGCGGTACTGGATCTCGCTGGCGTAGGTGGGGCTGACCGTAGTGACCAGGTCGGCGAAGGACAGGGCCGCTTTCATGTAATTTATGCCGCCGTAATACTCCAGGCGCTCGGGGGTGAAATCCTGCCAGGAGAAGCCGGCCTTAAGGAGGGTTTCCTTCGGGAACATCCCCTGGTAGGCGATATTATGGATCGTGAAGACCGAGGCGGTCTTGGCGTAAAAAGAGTCTATGCGGTAAAGGGTGCGCAAATAGGCGGGCACCAGGCCGGTCTGCCAGTCGTGGCAGTGTATGATGTCGGGCTTGAAGCCGATGAACTTGGCGCCCTCCAGCACGGCGCGCGAGAAAAAGAGGAACCTCTCGTCATTATCTTCGAAGTCGCCGCCCGCGGTGCGGTACATCCCGGGCCGGTCGAAATATTTCGGGTTCTCTATGAAATAGACGGCCACCTTGCCCCACTGCACCCGGCTCATGGTGGCGGTCTCCACCCGGTTGCCCACCGGGATCAGGAAGCTGCCGCCCGCGGCCTTGAGCGAGAAAGCGCCTCCGCCCACGTTGCGGTAGCGCGGCAGGAAGAGCACGACCTCCGTGCCTTCGGTCCGGGAAAACACCTGGGACAGGGCCCCGGTCACGTCGGCCAGGCCGCCGGTCTTGCAGAACGGGAAAGCTTCGCTCGCGGCAATAAGGATCTTCATGGTTCTCCTCTAAATCCTGAACTTCTTCCCTGAATTCAAAATCCCGGCGGCCTCTTCGGGCGTCACCGTATTGATGTAAAAGCCGGTGCCCCACTCGAAGCCGGCTACGCGCGTGAGCTTGGGCGTTATCTCGATATGCCAGTGGTAATGCGGCGCCTCCGGCTCCTGCACGGGCATAGTGTGCACGATAAGATTGTAGGACAGGTCCGGCAGGGAAGCCGCGAGCTTGCTTATCGCGGTCCTGAGCACTTCGGCCAGCGCCGGAGCTTCGGCCTCCGGCAGGTCCTCGAAATGGCTTAAATGTTTTTTCGGCAGTATCCAGGTCTCGAAAGAGAAGCAGCTGGCGTAGGGGGTCACGGCGAGGAAGGAGGAATTTTCGGCCACTACGCGCTTTTTAAAGGAGAGCTCCGCCGCCGCCACGTCGCAGTAGACGCAGGTTCCGCGCTCTTTGTGATAAGCCGCAGCGCCGTCCAGCTCCTGGGTCACGCGCAGCGGGGCCATCGGCATGGCTATTATCTGCGAATGCGGGTGCAGCAGGCTGGCGCCGGCATTGCGCCCGTGGTTCTTGAAGATCAGCACGTGCTTTATGCGCGGGTCTTTTTTTATCTCTTTAACCCGCAGCATGAAAGTTTTAAGCACGTCCGACACCGCTTCGGCGGGGAGCTCCTCCAGCGGGCGCCCGTGCTCCGGGGTTTCGATGACCACCTCGTGAACGCCCAGGGCGTCCATGCTGGTATAGAGCCCCTCGCTGCGGCCGGCCGGGGAGCCTTCGGGAACCAGCGCCGGGTACTTATTGCTGACCACGCGCAGGCGCCAGCCGTCCTTGCCGGGCAGGGAGTAAAGGGTCGGCGGGGTGAGGCTTTCATTGCCGGCGCAGAAAGGGCAGGCGTAGCCTGCCTCTTCTCCGGCGGCGAGGAATTCGTTGGGGCGCAGGCCGCGCTCCGAGGCCATTATTACCCAGCGGCCGAAAACCGGATCTTTTCTAATTTCAGGCATTTAGTGATGTTCAGCGGCAAAAAAACCGGCGCCAGGAACGCTATTCGGGCTTCTCCCCGGGCTCGTCGGCGGGCTGCGCGGGGACCGAAGCTTCCACGGCGGGCTCCTCCGCGGCCGGGGCGGGCTGTTCCGCCGCGGGCTCGACGGTTTCAGGCGCGGCTTCGACCGCGTCCTGCGCGGCGCCTTCGCCGGAATGCGCCTCTCCCTGCACGGGCTCGGCGGGAGCGGCGTCCTCGGGGGCCGGCTCCGGGATTGATTCCTGCTCGATCAGGTCTATAGCGGTGGACTGGGCGGCCTCGGCCATATTCTCTATATTGAAGCTTTCAAGCTTGGGCATATCGTCCAGGGAGTTAAGCCCGAACTGGCGCAGGAACTCGCTTGTGGTCCCGTAAAGTATGGGGCGGCCGATGCTCTCGCGGCGGCCGACGACCGTGATGAGCCTGCGCTGCGTAAGGGTTTCCAGCGGGCCTATCACTTCCACGCCGCGTATCGCCTCGATCTCGGCGCGGGTGAGCGGCTGCTTGTAGGCGATTATGCAGAGGGTCTCCAGCGCGGCCTGCGTCAGGCGCACCGTCATCTTGTTCTGGAACAGCTTGCGCACCCACAGGCCGTATTCCGGGCGCGTGGCCAGCTGCCAGCCGCCGGCCACCTGCATGATCTGCAGCGTGCGGCCCTCGTCGTCGTAGCTCTTGCGCAGCTCGACAAGGACGCTTTCTATGCGCTCTTTGTTCTTTATCTCGCAAAGCTGGGCGATGCGGCTTACCGGCAGCGGGGCGTCGGTAATGAACAGCAGGGTTTCAAGCACTTTTTTAAGTTCTGCGTCTTCCATAGTTACCTCTTTAAAAACAGTGATTAGCGAACGGCCCTTCTAAACAGTTTCTCCGGAGTTCCCGTCCGCGGCGGCAGGCGCCTCGGGAACCGCCGCGGGGGCAGGCGCGGGATAAATGCGTACCTCGGTATAGGCGTCGTCCTGCGAGACCATGATCTTCCTCTGCTTGACCAGCTCGAGCAGGGCCATGAAGCACGTTATAACTCCGAGCCGCTTTGTTTCCGAGGCGAACACGTCGTCGAGGAGCAGCCACTCCCGGCCCTCAAGCAGCTTCTCTATCTTCGCTACGCGGGACTCGATGGGGAACTGGTCGGCGTCGACCCCGCGGCTGGGCTCGGTCCGCTCGAAAGCGCGCTTGACCGCGTCCATCAGCGCGGAAAGGTCCAGGTCGAGGTATTTATCCTCGTTGGAAAAAACGGGGGAGCCGCGGTAGAAGGCGTCCTTGAACTTCGCGAAGCGGCCGTTCATTTCTTTCGAGGCTTCCTTATAGCGCTGGTATTCCTCCAGCATGGACACCAGCACGCCGCGCGGGTCGGGGCCGTTCTCCCCCTCGAGCACTTCCGGCGCGGGCAGAAGCATCTTGGCTTTCACCTGCATCAGCGTGGCGGCCATCACCAGGAATTCCCCCGCGACGTCCAGGTTCAGGCTCTTCATCACGTCGAGATAGGAGAGGTACTCGGTGGTTATCTGCGCTATCGGGATATCGTAGATATCAAGGTTGTTCTTCTTGATCAGGTGCATCAGCAGGTCGAGGGGGCCCTCGAAGTTTTCCAGGTGTATGTCTATCGCGTTCATATTAGATCAACCCCGCGGCTTTGGAGGCGGCTTTCACTTTGAGGACGGCGACGGCGGCCGCCTTTCCGGCGCCCTCCGCCAGGACGTCCTCCGCCTTCAGGGAGGCGGCCAGCGCGGCGCGCCGCGCCCTGAAAGCGCCGACTTCTTTTTCCATTAATTCGATAAGCTGTTTTTTGCACGCGCCGCAGCCGGCCTTCCCTTCGCGGCAGGCTTCCTCCTGCGCTTTCCAGGCCGGGTTATAAAGTTTATGGAAGGCGCAGACCACGCAGCCCTCGGGGTGACCTTTGTCGTCCACTTTTATCTTGAGCGGGTCCGTGTACATCTTCTTGATCTTGTCGGCCAGGCTCTTCGAGTCCTCGCCCAGCGCTATGGTATTCCCATAGGACTTGGACATCTTCCGGCCGTCGATGCCCGGCACCAGCGGGGAGCTCGTGAACAGCGGCTCTGGCTCGCAGAGGAGGTCCGTCCCGAAAGCGTGGTTGAAGCGGCGGGCAATATCGCGCGAGATCTCCAAATGCGGCAGCTGGTCTTTGCCTATAGGGACCAGCTTCGCGTCGTAGAGCAGCACATCGGCGGCCTGCAGCACCGGGTAGCCGAGGAAACCGAGCACGGCCATATCCGACTGCAGCGCCAGCTCTTCCGAGTCGTGGCCGTGGGCCTCGGCGAACTGTTTGGTGACGCCCTCGGCCTTCTTCGTCTTGTCTTCCTGGCCTTTGTATTTCTGTTTGTGCAGCTCCTGCAGCTGCTCCTTGAAAGTGGGGTTCCGGAGCAGCCAGCTTATAGGCGTCACCATGCCGAGCAGCAGCGCCAGCTCGGCGTGCGCTTTAACGTCGGACTGCCGGAAAAAAACGCATTTAGCCGGATCCAGGCCCAGGGCCATCCAGTCAAGGACCATCTCGCGGGTATTTTCGGCTATAGTCTCGCTCTTGTCGGTGCCGGTGGTGAGGGCGTGCCAGTCGGCGATGAAAAAATAACATTCGTACTTTTCCTGCAGTTCCAGCCAGTTCCTGAGGGTGCCCCAGTAATTACCGAGGTGCAGCCGCCCGGTGGGCCTTATACCGGAAACTACCACTGGTTTCTTGTTATTTTCCATAAAAGTCAGCCCCCCATTATCGGGGTCATTAAAAGCAGGGCCAGGTTGAGCACCGGGTGCATAAGGCGCGGGAGCAGGCCGGTGACCATCAAGCCGATTATTATATAAACGCCGTAGGGCAGATGCCTTTCGTAAATTTCGAGGGCCCTGCCTTTCAGCAGGCCCAGCGCTATCTGGCTGCCGTCCAGCGGGAACACCGGGATAAGGTTAAAGACCGCGAGCAGCAGGTTTATGACCACGGCGAACCCCAAAGTCTTGAGCAGCGTGACGCCCAGCTCCCCGCCGACGAAAGTAAAAGTGAGCTTGAAGGTTATTGCGGCCGCCAGCGCCAGTAAAATATTAGAGAGCGGACCGCTGAAAGCCACCACGGCCATATCCGAGCGCGGGCTGTGCAGCCTGTAGGGATTTACAGGCACCGGCTTGGCCCAGCCTATGGCCGGGAAACCCATGAAAACGCAGGCGGCCGGCAGCAGCACGGTCCCCACCGGGTCGATATGCGGCAGCGGGTTGAAAGAGAGGCGGCCGGAAAGATAAGCGGTATCGTCCCCGCGCCGGTAAGCCATGTAGCCGTGGGCGAATTCGTGGAAAATGACCGAGAAAAACAAGACCGGAAGCTGTAGAATCCACTCCATAGAAGATAATTATATTATTTATATACCCGGTTAGAAAAGGAGCATAAAGAACCGGTTAAAGCACAGTTTTCCGGACCCCTTTCAATCCTTTGTCTTTTTAGTATAATTTTAATTAGATTCGGAAGGATATCAAAAATGGAAAAAATCAAGAAACTTATAAGGGAAAGAAAGGCGAAGATCGGCATAGTGGGCATGGGCTATGTGGGCCTGCCGCTGGCCATGGAATTCGCCAAGGGCGGCTTCGCCGTGACCGGTTTCGAGGTCGACGCCCAGAAAGTGCGCGATATAAAGGACGGCGAGTCCTATATTCCCGACGTCCCCGGCCACGAAGTTGAAGCCATGGTGAAAAAAGGCCTGCTTACGGCCACCCTGGATTTTTCCGCTCTTAAGAAGATGGATGCCGTTATAATCTGCGTCCCCACCCCGCTTCGCAAGAGCAAGGATCCCGATGTTTCCTATATAGTGGCCTCCGTACAGGAGACACGCAAATTCATGCGCCGCGGCCAGATCATAATACTCGAGAGCACCACCTACCCCGGAACTACCAAAGAACTGGTGAAACCGATGCTGGAGCAGGGCGGGCTTAAAGCCGGCAAGGATTTTTACCTGGCTTTCTCCCCGGAGCGCGTGGACCCAGGCAATAAAAAATACGGAGTTAAGAACACGCCTAAAGTAGTAGGCGGCATCACCGCGGCCTGCACCAAACTGGCCGGGATGCTTTACGCTTCCGTGATAGATAAAGTGCTGGAGGTTTCAAGCGCCGAAGCGGCCGAACTGGTAAAGCTCCTCGAAAACACTTTCCGGGCCGTCAACATCGCAATGATCAACGAGATGGCGCTGATGTGCGACAAGCTGGGCCTGGACATCTGGGAAGTGATCAACGCCGCGGCCTCCAAGCCTTTCGGCTTCATGCCTTTCTACCCCGGCCCCGGCATCGGCGGCCACTGCATCCCGCTGGACCCGCATTATTTAGGCTGGAAAATGAAGACGCTCAATTTTGAGCCGCGCTTCATCGAGCTGGCCGGCGCCATAAATTCCGCCATGCCCGACCACGTGGTGACGCGCCTGGGCGAGATCCTGAACACCCGGGGCAAAGCCCTGAGCAGGTCCAAAATACTGATGATAGGCATGTCCTACAAGCCGGATATTTCCGATTCCCGGGAGTCACCGGCCCGCGACGTCCTCACGCTCCTCGAAAAAACCGGGGCCAAGGCCGATTACTACGACCCCTACGTCGCCGAGACGGACCTGGAAGGGGAGACGCGCCGCTCGAAGAAAGACGCGCTGAAAAAAATAAAGTCTTATGACTGCGTCATGATCGTCACCCCGCATTCCTGCATAGATTACGCCGAAATAGTTAAAAAAGCCCGGCTTGTTTTCGACACCAGGAACGCCACCAAAGGCCTGAAAGGAAAGAACCTCTTCCGCCTATGACAGAAACGCAGGATCCCAAACTTCTCTGGTTCAATTTTTTAAAGGTCTTCACCCGCGGGCTGGTGCAGATAAACCTTTATAAGCCGGACCACCCCCAGGTCAAGCAGGCGCTGATCGAGGGAAAGGCCCTGCTCGGGCAGATCTCCGACTCCCTGGGCGGCGCCGAGTTCTCGATGACGCTGGACAATGACAAACTGCTTATAAACAGCACGCCCCTGATCGCCTCGGACAAACTTCCGAATTCCCTGAGGAACCTGTTCACCAAGTCCCGCATACAGACCGTAACCTTCGCCAGCGGAGTCTCCGAGGAGGACCTCCTGGCCCTCTGCCAGGTGCAGGCGTACAAAGGCGACGCCAAAACTTTCCTTAAAGAGCGCGGTATCGAGAAAATCACTCTCAGCGAGGCGATTTACGCGAAGGTGGAAGTGAACCAGCCGCAGGCCGGAGCAGGCGCCGGACCCGGA
>JAVHPG010000081.1:0-5827 GCA_036170455.1 Elusimicrobiales bacterium | reverse complement strand
TTACGCGAAGGTGGAAGTGAACCAGCCGCAGGCCGGAGCAGGCGCCGGACCCGGAGCAGGAAGCGGGGCTGGAGCCGGAGCGGGAGCGGGAGCGGGAGCAGGGGAGGGAGCAGGGGCCGGACCCGGATCGGGAACCGGGCAGGGCGCCTCCGCCGGCCAGGAAACGGCTCAGCAGGCGCAGCAGGCCGCGGGGCCCTACGCTAACTTTTCAGAAAAGATCTCGGACCAGGGCTTTGAAGCGGCCATCGGGACCGTGATAGCCCGCAGCACCGCCGACCCCGAAGAGCAGCGCCGGATAATGGATATCCTCGCCGCAAAACTCAGGAAGGAGATAGAAGAGAGCGTTAACAAGGCCCTCGTGGGGATCCGCGGCGAAAAGAAGAGAGTAGAGAACGACATGGTTCGCGCCGAAACCGTGATGACCAGCATGGCGGACGGCGTCGTGGTGGTGGACGGGAACGGCAATATTTTAATGATGAACCCGCAGGCTGAGGCTATTTCCGGAAAACCCCTGTCCGAACTTTCCGGCAAAAAAATAATGGACCTGTCCCAGCTGGAAAGCCAGGTGGTCTCCCTAGCCAAAGAGATCAAGTCGGACGACAAGACGGATATTTCGAAAGAGCTGGAAAAGGGCGGGTCGGCCGCCCTGGCCGAGACGGTTAAAAAAGCCACCGCGATAATCCAGAACGAGGACGGGAAGATCGTCGGTACGGTCTCGATCCCCACGGACGCCGCCAAGCTGAAACAGGTAGAGCAGATGCAGCAGGAATTCATAGCCAATATGACCCACGAGCTGCGCTCCCCGCTTACCTCGATAAAGGCCGCGCTGGAACTTATGAGCCGGGACGCGGCGAAAGAGGAAGCCGGCCGGGGGATCCTGAACACCGCCATCCGCAATACCGAGCGCCTGAACTCGATAATCACCGATATCCTGGATTTCTCGAAACTGCAGTCAGGCAAGATGATCTTCCACAAAGAGAGCGCCGACGCCTCCGAAGTGGCGAAAGAGGCCGTCGAGTCGATGAAGGCCTGGGCCACCTCCAAAGGCGTGAACCTCACCGTCGCCTGCGAGCCCGGGGTGCAGAATATTTACGCCGACAAGCGCCGCACCGTGCAGGTGCTTATCAACCTCATCTCCAACTCCATAAAGTTCACCCCCCAGGGCGGGACCATCGAGGTCTCGGCCGACGCCGGCAAGGAGGCCCTGAGCGGCTATTCTTTCCTCTCGGTCAAAGACACCGGCTGCGGCATCAAAAAGGAAGACCAGGCCAAAGTCTTCGAAAAGTTCGTGCAGGTGGCCGCCGGCGAAAAGGTGGGCGGGACCGGCCTTGGCCTTTCTATCACCAAGGCTATGGTCATAATGCAGGGAGGAAGGATAACCCTCGAAAGCGAGCCCGGCCGCGGAACTACTTTCCGGGTCGCGATGCCTATTTACCGCGGCCAGTCGGAGGAGCCGGTTTTCGAACAGGCCCCCGAGCTCAAGGAAGAGGAAAAGTCCTGGTGGAGAAAACTGATGGGGATCTGAGTAATCATTGTTATCCCCCCCAGATAAATTATAAAATAATACTTCAGCCGTTTGTTTCAGCAATACCTCGGTTCTGCGCCCGTATCTCAACGGATAGAGTCCCGCCCTGCGAAGGCGGTTGTACTGGTTCGATTCCAGTCGGGCGCACCAAATTTAACAAAAAACCCTTACAGGGACCTTATGGCCGACCATAAAGAAGAACAAAAAAAGAAGGAAACCGCCACCGGCCGCTATGTCTATGACAAAAAGCTGGGCAAGGTGGTCAAAGTTTCGGACGACGTTCCCGGCCTGAAGAAAGGCTCCGGGGCCGAGGGCGGCTGCCCCATAAATCCCGGCGGCCATAAGTGCAACGGCTGCTGCGGGCATTAATCTAGATATGTTCAAGGCGAATGAATATTTTGACGGAGAGGGCCGCCTTCTACTCTTCCGTAAATTTACCGTTATACCTTTCGTCTTCAGCAAAGCCGCGCCCTCCGGCTAACCGCCGGAATAAATGTACGAAATAGCCACCCTGTCCCCGTCTTCCAGCGCTTCACCAGCGGCGGCGGCCTTGCCGTTACGAGTGATTATGGTAGCCCGCTTCTTGTCTATTTTCACGTGCGCCGAGAGCTCCGCCGCCGTCATGGGCCCGGAAAAAGTCAGCTCTTTCTCGCTGAACCCCGCCTCGTAGATGAGCGGGCCGATAAGTTTGACCGTAATTTTCATAAAAATCCGCGGCTTTGCGTACGCCTGAAAGAGTTCCCTTTCAGTATATTTTATCAATAATAACAAAAAGCGGCGGCTTTTAGCGCAGTTTTTTTGACCGCAGGTAGGCCGCAAGCTCGCCGGGATAGTCGGTAATTATAGCGTCCACTCCCGCGGCGATGGCGGCGTCCCACTCTTTAGGCGTGTTCAGCGTCCACGGGGCCACTTTTATCCCTGCCGCCTGGGCTTCTTTGACCGACTCCGGAGTCATCCAATCGGAGTTAGGGCTCCAGATATCCGCCCCGGCGCTCTTGAGGGCGGGCACTATGTCCACCAACTCCTCATAGGTCAGCTGTGAGGTGCGTATCACGGGGGCTATTTTTTTTATTTCCTTAAGCGTGCGCACGTCGAAAGACTGCACTATGACGCGTTTTTCCATGCCGTTCTTCCTGACGGCGTCCGCCACCAGTTTCGCGAACTCGGCCGGGGAGGGCGAGAGCTCCCGCTCGGCGGGAAAGATCTTGGTCTCGATGTTGAACTCGACTTTGCCGGCGGCCCCGTAGCCGGAGGCCTTTACCAGCGCGAAGACCTCGTCCAGCGTGGGAATGCGCTCGCCAGGCGCGGGAACTTGCCGCGGGAATCTTGGATTGGGCAGCGAACCGCAGTCGTATTTTTTCACCTCGGCCAGGGTCAGAGAGCGGAGAGGCACCGGCTTTTCAAGTTTCTCCCCTCCGGGGCCCAGGCAGCGCTCCGGGGTTATCCTGGGCTCGTGGGAAATAACTATTACATTATCTTTCGTCACGCCCATGTCCATTTCAAGCACATCCGCGCCGGCAGCGAGCGCCGCCTTAAATGCGGGGATGGTGTTTTCCGGCGCCGTGCCGCGGCTGCCGCGGTGGCCATGCACGGCTATGGATCCCGGTTCCTCCGCGCCCAAAGCCGGGGCTAAAGCTAAAAGAGCCGCCAATATTGTTTTTTTCATGATTTCCCGAGGAGTTGAGTTACCGGGCGATACCAATATCTTTCAGAGAGATATCCATTCGCTTCTTTTCCAATATCATCCATTGTGATCCATAGTATTCAGAATCACTGGGGAGGTCGGCTTCGAGATAGACTTCCAATCTGGTTTGAGCAGGTTGCAAACCCGGGATTCTTGCAAAGTTCGCCATCTCGCTTCTATACTTCTCAGCCATCTCTTTGGAAGGGATCGTCACGGTAGTATCGTGTTCCCCGGCAGCCAGGTCCAGCCGTATCTTCCTGTAGAACAGGCCGGCAGATCCGACGCCGCGTTTGGGATCGGGACTTTTAAAATCCTGCGTTACGCTGCAGATCAACCAATAAATTCCGCTGCGGGCTCCGGCGGTCTTGACAAAAAGTTCCCAGCCCTGCGTCCGTCCTTTTACCCGGAGTTCGGCGTCAGTAACCTTTTTATACCCGTCCGTATCGTAAAATTTAGCGCCTACGGCGGCGGTCTTTTTCTGTTCGGATTGCCAAGGCGTCGAATGGGTCCGCCAAACGGCCCCGGTAAACAGGCAGAACACCGCGACGGCCGCCAGAAGTTTACGCGGTGATAGTATTATCTTCCCGATCTTATAGCCGATCAAAGCCCCTATCAGGATAAAACCGCAGATCGAGACCGCATATGTCGCTATAACGCTTTTAAAAAAACCATTCATGTCCTTCATCGAGTCTCCGCCGCAAAGAAGGAACAAAAGAAGATATGAACCGGCAACTATCCATTGCGCTTTCAAATAACCGACAACCGCCCCGCAAAATGCGCCGACAACGGCAAGGGTTTTTCCATGCTGGGACTTGATATCAGGCATAATAAGATCCTCTATTAGGCAGGAAAGGGAACAGCGCTCCCGCCCGGCAGGACCGCGGCGGCGGCCTGTTTCTGCTCCGCCGGTGGCGCAGGCCTGTGACCCAGGTGGTTCACTACCATAGAGGCAAAGAACAGAAGCGTGGCCAGGAGGAGGCCGCCGCAGAAGGTGTAGATCCAGTAAGGCATGAAGCGGATCCTCGCGGTCGAAGAGGAGAAATGCTCAGAAAGCGCGGAGACAAGTTCCTTCGTTCTGGCCTTCGCCGCCGGGTTCTTGGGCTTGAGCTGCATGGTCCCCACCCATTCCTGTATGGAGATCTGGAAGATCCCGCCGTCCTCCAGTTTTACCGAACCCAGCATCTGTTCGTGTTTCAGCCCCAGCTTTCCGAAGGCGCCTTTAAGCGCTTCGTTGACGAGTTCCTCGGAAACGCCGAAAAAGATGTAGCCCTTGGTGATGAACCAGAATACCAGCACCAGGCCGGGGTACATGATAAGGTTGATCACTGCCAGGGAAGGCATCGTGCCGAGCAGTTTCAGCCCGTTCATGAATTGAGGGAGGAAACAAAGGGCTACCAAGGCTAACAGCCATTTCCCGGAATAGATGGTAACGCGCCGGGCCAGCAGGCCGCGTACGCCTACGAACAGCATTCCTGCCCCGGCAAGTGCCAGGGCCATAAGCAATATCATAAGTGTAAGCATTCCGAATTTCTCCTTGTGACGGCCTGGAAAGGGATCCCGTACGGGGTTTTAATGCCTTCCGCCTTTAAGCATTTCGAGCGAGTGCGGGATCAGGTCCAGGACGGCTTCGAGTGATTCTTTCACGGCTTTAGGGCTGCCGGGCAAATTGATGATGATGGTGTTCGCGCGTATCCCGCAGATGCCGCGGGAGAGGACCGCTTTTTTTGTTTTTTTGAGGCCTTCGGCGCGCATAAGCTCGGGGAGGCCGGGGATATTTTTTTCTATTACCTGGGAGGTGGCTTCGGGAGTGACGTCGCGGCCGCTGAAGCCGGTCCCGCCGGTGGTGATGACGACGCTCACTTTCAGGTCGTCGCAGTAATGGAGGAGTTTTTCTTTTATTGCGGGGATCTCGTCGGGAACGATATCGTAGGCGGCGGTATGCGCGTTTATGGCCTTCGCCAGTTCCGAGACGAGCTTGCCGCTTACGTCCTCCGTCTCTCCTTTGGAGCAGCGGTCGCTGGAAGTGAGCACGGCGAGTTCAATTGTTTTTATTTCTTCCATGGTTTTCAAGTTCACTTAGCCGGCCGACTTTCGATCCTGTCGCCTACAGCTATGTCGCCGCCCTCCACGACTTCGGCGAAGACGCCTTTGCGGGGCATGATACAGTCGCCTACCTGGTGATAAATGGCGCAGCGTTTATGGCACTCTTTGCCTATTTTGGAGATCCGGAGGACGGCGGTTTTACCGACGCTGAGTTCGTCGCCTATTTTCAGGGCGGCGAGCTCGATGCCTTCGGTGGTGATGTTCTCGGCGTAGACGCCGGGGCGGATCTCTACCGTGGCTTTCTTGGCTTTGGCGTCGGCTATCTGGAGGCGGACGCTTTCGATGTCGAGGAGGCTGACCTGCCGGATGGGCGTGCCGGCATGCGCGTCGTCCTTAATCCCGTGGTTCTTAACGAGCAAAGCTTTCTGCGCCTGCTCCTTGGGCACGCCTTTGGCGGAGCTGCAATTAATTGAGAAGATTTTACCCATAAGCCGTATCAGGAGACCAGGCCGCCAGCCGTGCCGGAACGCAAAACCGGCGTCGCGCACACCGTGCGCGCGCCTGCCGCTCTCGGC
>JAVHPG010000080.1:0-2881 GCA_036170455.1 Elusimicrobiales bacterium | reverse complement strand
CCGCCAGCAGGGCGAGTTTTTTATGTTCCTTCTGGTCCAGCGGGGCGTTCCAGAAGGCCACGATGCAGTCGCCGATGTATTTATCCACGGTCCCGTCGTGCTTCAGGATGATCTCGGTAAAGGCGGACAGGTACTCGTTGAGCATGCTGGTCAGCTCTTCGGGCGTCATCTTCTCCGACATGGTCGTGAAGCCGGCCAGGTCCAGGAAGAAGGCGGTCATATCGCGCTTCTCGCCTCCGAGCGACAGTTTGGACGGGTCCTTGGTGATGATATCCACGACCTTGGGCGACAGATACTGCCCGAAGGTGTTCTTTATCCACTTCTTCTCGCGGCCCTCCATAAGGGCCTTGTTTACCGTCACGAATATGAATGAAACGAGCATGGTGACGAAGATGCTGAGGTACGGCATGTCGTAATGCTTGACCAGGACGAGGAAGTTAACTACCATCAGCAGCGCCATAAAACCGGCCGAAGACAGCGAGATAGTCCTTATCGCGTGATTAGAAAGCATTATCGGCAGCCAGATCGCGAACAGCACCAGCGCGACGGTTATTAAAGCCGGGAACTTCTTCAAAAAGTCGCCGTGCAGCATATTGTCCACGACATTTGCGTGAAGCTCGACGCCAGGCCAGGCGGTAAAGAACGGGGATGGATAGTGGTCGAACGCGCCCGTAGCGGTAGAGCCGATAAAAGCTATTCCGCCCTTTATCGCACCTAATTCTTCCTTGGAGAGCCGGTTCTCGATTATATCCAGCACGGAAATATGCCTATACACCGAATCATTCTGCTTGTTCTTTTCGGCATTCTTCCAGCCGGGGTGATAAAGCCTTTTCTGCGGAACTCTGAAATTAAGACATACCGGTTCCGTTCCATATTCAAACTCCAGATCTCTCAGTGAAAGATCCTTGTATATGGAATATGTACCGACCGCCAGGAGGGGGAGCCCGACCCCGGCGCAGTCTTTGCCGCAACGTGTTTTAAAGGGAAGAGTATCGTATTTGTTAACGTCGCTAAAAAGGGACACCAGACGAATTTGGCCGTTTTCCTCCTGGTTTTCCTCAACGTGAGGATGCGAAATATTTTTGGCGGCCCCCCCGAGTCCCGGGAACGGGTATAGCATCTTATCCGTCTGCGGGTTCTTATAAACCAATACGGAAACATTCCCCGCCCTTTTAACTGCCTCACTCATTTTAGCGTCGCTGGCAGGGTCGTCTTTATCGGGGTCCGTGAGGGTAACATCGATCCCTATGGCCTTGACGCCTAACTGTGACAGTTTATCTATAAGAGTGGCGTAATGTTTCCTTTTAAAAGGATAGCCCATTTTATCCACAGTGTGCTCGTCTATCGCAGCGATAAAGATCCTGTCGTCTGAACGGCTGTTATAGTACTTTCCAAAATTATCGATAAAATCCTTTCCGTCATCCGTTGGCAGCATATTTGGCAGCCACTGCCTTGTTTCAGCCCACTTATTATCCAGGGCCCTGATCCACCAGCCGCGGAGAAAAGAGTTCAGACCCATGTTCAGCAACATGAATATTGAAAAAATTATCCCGAATATATATAAGGTTTTTCCAGCTTTACCTGAAATTTCTTTATTTTTCATAATCCACCCCTCGTTAATGTTCCGCAGTAATTGGAAACGCTCATTTTTAATATCTATCCCGGTATAGAGACGACGAACCTGCTGCCGTCCTTGCCGGACTCCGCCCGGATCTTTCCGCCGTGCAGCTCAACTATTTTCCTCGAGATGGCCAGGCCCAGGCCGAAGCCCGCTTCGCCCTCTCCCGCCTTTAGCTGCTTGTATTTCTCGAAGACAGCCTCCAGCTGGTCCGGCGGGATGCCGGGGCCGTTGTCGGAGACGGTGAAGGTAAGGCTGCCGTTCTCAATGCCGGCCGAAGCCGTGACCTTTCCCCCCTTGGGGGTGAATTTCCAGGCATTGGAAACAAGGTTCTCTATTACCCTGCGCAGCAGGGAGGAGTCCGCCGAAAATTCCGTCTTCGCGGCTCCGGCGGTCTCTACCGAGAGCGCCACGCCTTTCTCCTCGAAAATAGCCCTGAAGCTTTCTACCGCGGAGGAGAGGAATTCGGCCGCGTTGATCCTGGCCAGGTCCGGCTTAAGCTGGCCGGCTTCCATGCGCGAGATGTCCAGGATGTTCTCAAGCAGCTTGAAGAGGCGGTCGCTGGAATCTTTCACGTTCCTGACATAGCCGGCCTGCCTGGCTTCCGGCGGGAATTCTTTTTCGAGCAGCTTTATATAGCCCTGCATCGTAAGCAGCGGGGCGCGCAGGTCGTGCGCCACGGAATGGAAGAAATCTTCTTTCATGCGCTGGATCTTCCGCTCCAGGGTGATGTCGCGCAGCACCATGAAGACGGCCGGGTTCTGCGTCTTGGCGGAAAGCGTCTGGATGCTGGCGCGGTAGAATTTTTTTTCGCCGCCCTGCTCGAGCTCCACCACGCCGTTCCTTGAATGCGCTCTTTTATCCACCAGGCTCGCGATCTTGCGCCTGACGGTCTCGTTCTCCCCGGGCGCAGAGGCCTCCGGGCCCAGGAGGGCTTTAGCGGCGGCGTTGGCGTAGAGCAGCTCCCCCCGCATATCGGCCAGGATGATGACATCGTGGATCAGGCTGACCAGCAGCTCCAGCTTCTGCTTCTCTTCGAAAACCTTCTCCACCTGTATGCCGTGGTAGCGGTCCATCTCGCGCATCATGGAGTTGAAGGCCCGCAGCAGGGCCGAAAGCTCCGAGAACTCCGTCTCCTCGCTCACCGGAACCTTGAACTCTCCCGCGGACACCCGCCCCGCGCCGCCCATCAGGGCCGCCACCGGGCCGGCCCGGCGGCGGGTGAAGAGCAGCGCGGAAAAATAAAAAGCGGTGATCACGGCC
>JAVHPG010000079.1:0-2896 GCA_036170455.1 Elusimicrobiales bacterium | reverse complement strand
CTACCAGGCTGCTCTACCCCGCACATGTATTATACCACAGGTGCCGAAGCAATAGCAATGTTCCTCGACGACAAAACAGGGCTTTACAGGTTTTTAATTTCCACCTCCCGACTTTAAAAAGTGATCACCCAAATGATGGTGATCGGATTTAGGATCGGTTCTGGAAAAAATCCTGGAGAGTGATGCCTAGTGATGCCTGCTGATAACCAACTTCCGAGATTAGGTGAAATCTTGGTGGTGCGCCAAGATACCAACAACAGCATCACATTTTCGGCAAATATACCAAAACAATGCCAGGCGCAGAAAGAACGCTATATTCACCAGTGTTAATCTCAAAGATCACCAGCCTATCCTTGCCCTTAAGCTGATGCAAAAAGAGGGCTTCAGGCCCGGTTTTCTCCGGGTCGAACACTACAATCGTTCGATTACTTCCATTACCGACCTGCGGCCAATTATACAAAAATCCGGAAAAATGCTATTGTTTAACAAACTGGTTGTTGGAAAGGAAGTGTAGGAACCAGCGTGATTTAGGGTTTGTGCCCGGCGTACCTAAATAGCGGTAAAGGTTTATCAGGGGGACACAATGCAGGAATCAGAGCTTCACACCGATTTCGCGCCCGCGGGGCGCAGCAAGCAAGAGACGCTGGCCCTGCAGCGCGGTAAAGCGGAGAACAGCGGCCTTTTTACCGGGATAGTAGCCACCATGCCGGACCTGTTGCTGGTGCTTAACGGCAACCGGCAGATAGTTTACGCCAATAGGCCGGCATTGGATTTCCTCGGGGTCCCCGGCCTGGAAGGGCTGTTGGGCCTCCGCCCGGGCGAGGCCGTTAAATGCGTAAATTCCGGCTGCCCCGGCGGGTGCGGAACCGCCGAAAAGTGCTCCACCTGCGGTGCGGTCCTGGCCATACTGTCCAGCCAGCGCGGTGAGCGCAACTCAAAGGAATGCCGCATACTTGCGAAAGGCGGCGACGGCATAGACGCCCTGGACCTGAAAGTGACGGCCGCCCCGATGCAGGTGGAAGGCGAGCTGTTCACGGCTTTTTATGTTTCAGACATCAGCAGCGAAAAGCGGAGAAAGGCCCTCGAACGCATTTTCTTCCACGACGTCCTGAACACGGCAGGCGCGCTGGAAGGGTTATCCGGAATAATGAGCGAGGAAGAGAACCCGCAGGACTTGCGTTCTCACGTGCAGACTATAAACAGGATCTCCCAGCGCCTGGTAGAGGAAATAGTCGCGCAGAGAGAGCTGCTGCAGGCGGAGAACGGCGAACTGCGCCCGGCGCCGTCACAAATACTGGCCCGGGCGCTGCTTGCCCGCGTAATAGAAACATACAAACTGCACGACGTAGCTAAAGGAAAAAACATTTCACTGCCAGCAGCGCCGGAATTAACGATTACCGCTGACGAAACGCTCCTTTCGCGCGTCCTCGGCAATATGCTCAAGAACGCCCTTGAAGCGTCAGCCCCCGGCGAGACGGTCAGCGTAGATGTTTCCGTGGAGGCCGGCCGGGCTGTTTTCAGCGTTAATAATCCGGCCGTCATGCCGAAGGAAGTCAAATTGCAGGTATTCAACCGCTCTTTCTCCACCAAGGGCGCCGGAAGGGGTCTGGGAACTTACAGCATAAAATTGATCGGGGAGCGTTACCTCAGGGGTGAGGCGGGTTTTACCAGCGAGCCGGGGGCGGGAACCACCTTCACTCTTAAGCTGCCGCTTGCCTGACCGCAGCGGTACAGCACGCAATAGCAACCGTTCTTATTATTCTTATAAAGCCCTTTTATCAGCTGCGAGCTCCTAGCGCTGTTTAGCCAGGAGGTCGTCCCAGACCTGCCCTTCCGTGTGGTACCCCTCGTGCCCGCTGTTGCCGAAAAGTTTGTAATCCACGAAGCCGCCCAGGGAGGACACCTCTTCCTTAAACGTCTCTACCGGCACAAAGGTATCCTTTTGTCCGGCATACAGGTATAGCTTCAGGGACGGGTTTTGCTCTAATGAAGAGCGCACGTCCGCAAGCGTGAGAGGGTCGGTATCAGTCACCGACTCTATGAGCGGGTCCAGCTGCGGATTTTTTACCGCCGCTATGATGCGGCACTCGTTTATCGGCCAGGCATCCGGGGGGTCACCCGCGATATTAAGGCGGCGGGCAGCTTCGGCGCACTCTTCAATATCGCTTGAACCCTTATTTATTTCGACCCTGTTTATCACCGAGCTGGCCAGCCTGGACTGGGTAAAATCAGTTACATAGAACCTGCAGAAGCCTTCCAGCATATTTTCGCTGAGCACGGAGTCCTGCGAGAGATTCTCTATCCACCAGTGCATGCCCTCCCAGGAATCCTGGAAGCCAAGCGGGTGCCTGAGAGCGTCCAGCAGGGCGGGGCCGCAGACGCTGCTGCCCGCGTCGTTAAAACATTTATCCGCGGGGATCTGCCCCTTAAGCGCGTCCAGGGCCGGCCTGTCCTGGGGATATTGAAGGAAATAGTTCCGGGCAACCCTGTTCTGGGAAAGGATACGTGCCTTCATCCACCCGGCCTGGTCGGTCATCACTGCATAGCCGTGCGAATAAGCGGCCTCTACCGACCGGGGCGCTACGGCAAGATAGCGGTGCACTATCATTCCTCCGTAGCTCTGCCCGAAAATCCGCCACTTCTTGCGCGGGCCTAAAATTTTCTCCCTGATCCGTTCGGCGTCTTTGACGATAGCGCGGCTGGTGTAACCAGCAAGGCGCCGGGCGGTCTCAAAGCTCTCGCCGGCAGGATAGGGGTCCGAACAACCCGTACCGCGCTGGTCTATAAAAATAAGATCCAGCTTCCCGGAATGGGCGTCGCCTTCCATAGCGCCGTAGGTTCCATGGCTGTCAGACGACGGCCCGCCATTAAATACAGCTACAGCGGGATATCCCTC
>JAVHPG010000078.1:0-2911 GCA_036170455.1 Elusimicrobiales bacterium | reverse complement strand
CCGGAGATACGCCCCGTCCTGATCGCCTCGGCCTTCGGAGCCCTGGCCCTGGCCGTGCTGCTGATCTTCGGCTATATCCTGGCCTCCAAGCTTCTCAGCGGCTTCGTGGATTACGCCCGCATCAACGCGCCCGCCTCCACGAACGTCACCACTACCGGCGGCGGGGCGATGGGCCCGGGAGGCGAAGGCACCGAGGAAGACGAGTTCGGCAACGTGATAGACGTGGAATCGCGCGCCGCCTCCGGCAGCGCAATGCTCACGGCGGGGTCGGCCTTTGAATTCATGGAAAAGCTCCCGCCCGAAGAGGCCGCGGACCTGCTCTCGGATATGCCGGAGGAAGACGCCGCCATCATCATCGCCAACATGGCGGACCGCAAGCCGCACATCTCTTCCAAAATACTGCTTGCGCTCGCGCCTGCTAAAAAACAGGCGGTCTCCGCCCAGCTGCTCGGCCTCAAGCAGGCCGACCCTGAAAAAGTTTACGAGATAGAGAACGACCTGCGCCTGAAGCTGGAAAAAAGCCTGAAGGGTGCGGAGAAGCTGGGCCGCCTGCTCTCGCTGGTCAACGAGGCCGAGCGCACCGAGATAATGGACAATCTCACGCGCACGAACCCCAAAGGTTCAGAGGAACTGCGCCGCAAGATGGTCACTTTTGACGACCTCTGCCGCCTGGACGAAAAGAACCTGCGCCCGCTGGTGGTGTCCCTGCCTTACGCGGACTGGGCCGCCGCGCTCTCCGCGGCGGGGGAGACCGCCGTCGGCAATGTTACGAGACTCCTGCCCGAGGATATCCGCATCATAGTCAAGGACATTATGCTGAACAAGCCCGAGGAAGAAAAGATAATGATCGCGCGCGCCAAGATCATCTCGGCCGCGATAGAGCTGAACTCCAAGGGCAGGATAGTCATAAAGGAGGCGGCGTGAGCCTCCCCTCCGACGCTTTCAACACCGAGCTCGACTATCTCTGGCGCGCGGTCGGCGAGGCCCAGGACGCCTCCGCCCGCTCCGAAGCGGAGCGCGCCGACGCCAGGAAAGGCCTCCTCGACACCTCGGCGAAAGCGCTGCATCTCGAGAGGCTGCTGGCCGAAAGCGCCGAGCGGGAGCGCCGCCTTAAAGCCGAAACCGAAAGCCTGAGAATTTCCATAAACCGGGACGCCGAGACGCTGTCCCTTGCCGCTGGCCGGGCGCGCGAGGCCGCCGAGATCAAATCCGCGCTCGTCAGAAAAGAAAGCGAGTGGGCGATGGCCGGCGCGGAACTTGCCGCCTTGCGGGCCGAGACAATCAGCCTCAGGGAAGCTTTATCCGCGCGCGACGCGGCCATAGAATCGTTCAAGGAAAAGGTCGCCGGCCTGATGTCCCTGCCGGAGCTGGCCCGCACCCTCAGGGAGGACGCCGAACTCTCCGGAAAACAGACCTCCGCTTACGAGACACTGCTTGAACGCCTGGAGAAAGGGAAGCGCGCAGCCGAATCGGCGGCGGCGGAACTGGCCGCTGCGTCCGAGCGGGAAAACTCGTTCAAAGCCTCGCTGGCCTCTTCGGAGGAGGAGCTCTCCGGCCTCCGCGCGGAGCTCACCGGCAAACGCCGTGAGCTGACCGACCTGGAGACGGCGCTGGCACAAGCGGCCTCAAAAGAAAAACTTTCCACCGAAGAGAAAACCGCCCTGGAAGGCCGCGCTTCGGCCCTCGGCGCCGCCCTGTCGGAAAAAGAGACCGCCCTGAAAACCGCGCTCTCCGACTGCGCCGCGCTGCGCGCCGAACTGGACGCCTCTAAATTTTCATCCGAAAAACTCCGCCAGGCTTCGGACGAGCACGCCCTGCAGGCACAGGAGCAGCGCTCTAATTTCAGCGGCGCCGTAAACCAGGTCTTCGAGCTGCAGAAGCGCGCGGCCGCCCTGAAAAGCGCGCTGAACCAGGCCCAGGAACAGAACGCTTCCCTTGTCGAGCAGCTTAACGGCCGCGAAGCGGACATGGAAAAGGTCAACGGCCTGCTGCGGGACGCCAAGAACGGCCTGGCCGCCGAAAAGGAAAGCTCCCGGCGCGCCGGTATAAAAATAAAATCCCTCGAGGGTGAAATAGACGCCCTTAAAACAAAAATAACTGCTGCCGCGGATTACGCCGCGCGCGTGCTGAAGGCCGTAGAGGACCGCGACCTGCAGATCGACAAGCTCAGGACGGACCTGAAAAAGATCGAAGAGCTTGAAATAGAGAACGAGGACCTCCGCCGCAAGAACATCAAGTTCAGCGGCTTTCTTAAAAGGGAGCAGACGGACTTCAATTCGCGGATGATAAATTCCCTGGAGAGGGCCGCCAAGGACCTGAAAACTTTCAACCTGCGCATACCGGCCGCCGAGCGCAAAAGCCTGGAGCCGGCCATGAAGAACCTCCTGGCCTCGGTCAATCTGCTGAAAGGCTGGCAGGAATACCTGGACCCCGAAACCCCCGAGCTTCTGGATACCGAACTGGCCGGCTTCGTATCGGCCGAGGTCGGCGCCTGGGAAAGGGCGTTCAAACAGCGCAAGATCTCCATCTCGGCAGCGATACTTAACCCGCGCCTGCGCGCGCCCCTCGCGCCCGAGAGCATGAAGATACTTTTCTACCACCTTATAAAGAACGCCTACGAGCGCCTGCAGCAGGGCGGCAGCCTGCGCGTCACGCTGAAAAGCACCGAAGACGGGCGTTACGCCTCGGTACGCTTCGAGGACAGCGGCCCCGGCTTCTCCCAGGAGGCGCTGTCGAAGCTTTTCGCCCCCTTCAATACCACCGAAAAAGGAAAGGCCGGCATCGGCCTGGCCGTAGCCCGCCGCATAGCCGAAAAGCATGGCGGAACGCTGGAAGTTTCCAACAAAAAAGAGCGCGGCGCTATAGTGGAAGTGCTGATCCCTCTGGCAGGCTAGGGAGGCCGGGGTCTGCC
>JAVHPG010000077.1:0-14348 GCA_036170455.1 Elusimicrobiales bacterium | reverse complement strand
ATCGGACACTACCAAAATAAACGCCTCGCCCATCTGGGACACACACCGCGCCGCACTGCACCGCGACTGTCTGTCTGCGACCGCATCTGCCCGCAACCGCACCGCACCTGCTCACTACCAAGCCAGATGGGCGAGGCACTGCACTACGCTTCACTACACCGCGCTGCAAATATATTATAGCAGATAGAGAGCTGTTGTCAAGGCCCAATTCTTGACTTGTCAAGCCCTCGGTTCCGCCGTATAAAAGGGCAATGATCTTCAGGCGGCTAGCGGCGCGCCCCGGCTTCAAGAAGGCCGGCGGCAGCGGCATAGGCCGCGTCGCCGAGCAGGGTCGTTTCACCGGAATCGTCCCAGACACGGCCGGGCCCGCCGGCTTTAAGGTCCGGTTCCCCGCCCTTCCCCTCCATATCAAGCCCGGAAGGCGGGAACATTCTCGCTATAGACAGCTCCAGGCCGCAGCCGTCGCTTAAACTGAAAGCGCGCACCAGCGAAACGCTGCCCGCGGTTGCCTCCCCTACCAGCATGGCCCCGGAGAGATCTTTAAGTGAGCGGGCAAAAACTTCAGCGGCCATGGAGGTGCCTGAATTAACGATCACGACCGGCTTCATGCCGGCGAACCGCCCCTTTTCCGACGCTCCGTAAATGGCCGAATAGCCCTTATGGCGCGATCTGACCTCGAAAACCGGTCCCGCTTTGGGTGCGAAAGCTTTAAGGATCTCGGCCGTCTCCGCCGGCACGCCGCCCGGATTGTCCCGCAGGTCGAAAATAACGTTAACGGCCCCCACGCGGTATAGCGCGTCGAGGCCGGCCAGCACGGACTTCGCCGAGCCCTCGAAAAAAAGGCCCAGGCGCAGAAAAGCCGTGCGGGAATCCCGGTCGTAAAAAGCGAAAGAGGGCGGGAAGAAGAAGTCGTTCCTGGCCACGCCGGCCTCGAGAGGCCCGGCCGCGCCGCGGCGCTCCGCCTTCAGGCGGAAGAAAGCGCCGCCCTCCACGCGCCGTCGGACCGCGTCCGGAGAGGCCGCCTCGCCGTCCAGCGCAAGCACCCGGTCCCCGTCCCTGAAGCCGGCCGCGGCCCCGGGCGAGTCGCTGAAAACTTTCAGGATAAAGAGCCCGCCGCGGCGCTCTCCGAAGAGCAGACCGGAGGAAAGACTCCTTTCCGAGGGCCTGGCCTTTACCGGCCGCCTCGCCTTCAGCACCAGAGCGTGCCGGTCCAGCTCGGCGAGCCCGGCTGCGCCTTTCTCTTTAAGCAGGCCGGAGATCTTACCTGGGGAATACTCCTCGTAGCTGTGGCGGGAAAATATTTTAAGGACTTCCTGCTCTGGAACCTTCCCGGAGCAGGCCGCGGCGAAAAGCGCTAAGCAAAAAAGGAACAGTTTCTTCATTAATAGCTCCGGAACATTAAGTCTGACTGGCGCCGTGCGCTCACTGCCCGGCCATGACGGCGCCGCTCGTAGTGGCGTCGCCTCCGCCGTACATCGCGTCGCCGCAGGGATCGTTGGGCAGGAAAGGCCCGTACAGCGGGCAATTCTGGCTGGCCGTATTAGGCGGCAGGCAGCAGCAGGGCGCTTCGGCCGTACAGCCGCACTCGCCGCCGAAGCCTTCGGTCGCCACGAAGTCCTCCAGGCCCGCTGCGGTTATACCCGGCTGGTCATTCGGATCGACAAAGGATCTGGAACCGCCGGGATCGGCCGGGCCGCCGGGAGGCTTGGGCCCGGCGCGGCTGGTGTCCTCGTCGCCGGGTGAATTGGTGCCGGGAAGACCTTTAAACAGGTTATTGATCATGCTGCCTGAAAACTCGCCGGCCTCTTTTTTCGCCTGGTAGTCCTTGTCGGCGGCCAGCGCCTCCTTGCTTCCTTCCTTGTCGAACTTAGGCTTGGCAACGTCGGATACAGACAGGCCCTTGGCACCCCCGGCGCTGAGGTCCTGGTCGCGCAGGAACCCGGGGATGGCGTCGGGATTCACCTTGTCCAGCTTGCGCATTTCCTCTTCGTACTGGATAGCGGTAGTCGCCTCGGCGCTGCCGTCGAAAGCCCGGGCCGTCCAGCCCCTGGCCGCGTCCTTTGAGGAGAGCCGCGCGCCGTAAAGAGAGGCCTTGAAAGAACCTTTCATAGCGTACATCACCGAGCTTCGTCCGGCCTGCTTGGGCGACATCTTCGCGGTTTCCCGCTGGTCGGAAGCCTTGCCTACGGAGACGCTGTTTCCCTGGAAAGCCGCCGGGCCGCCGGCGGCGGCGGAAACGGAACCTTTTGCGCTTTTAGCGCCCGAAGGGCCGGGCGAAAGAAAGGCCCTGGCATGCAATTTTTCGCCCATCGCCCCCTGCCCTACCGCTGAAGCCCCCGGAGTTCCTCCTGAAGGATACTCCCCCTCCTGGCTGCCGGAGCCGGAGCCGGAGCCTACGCCGGAAACTTGCGTCGCGCGCTTCCCCGCCGCGGCCGCCGCGAGATCTTCCTTTGTGCGGACCAGGGAAGGATTGACCCTGTCGCCGGCGGCCCCGCCCGGAGGCCCGCCCGCGGCCTGCTGCCCGGCGCCTTCCTCGTCCTGCCGGAAATATTCCCTGTTCCCCGCCTGGCCCGCCTTTCCCTCGTAAATAGTGCTGTTGGCCGAGAGCTGTTCATAGTCCTGGCCGCTGCCCAGCTTATGCGCGGCCTTGCTCATGCCGGTAACCGCGTAAAAGCCGCCGCCGGCCAGCAGCAGGAGGATAAGGCCCAGCGAAAGCAGCCAGAATTTTTTCTCTTTGCCGCTCTTTTTCTCTTCGGGGGTTTCTTCTATTTCGGGCTCCTGCTCTTCGGACTCCACGCCGGGGCTATCGCCATCCGCCGGCGCCTGTCCGTCGGCGAACTGGTCGGTTATTTCCCGTTCGGCGGGCTGATTTTCCGCGCTTTCCTGTCCCGCCGCGTCTTTTTCTTCATCTGAAGGCATAAAACCTCCGGCCGCAAATACGAAAAAACAAACCAAGGTCCGGGGACTGGTTAAGTAACCATCTCCAAGGCCTTTATTTCACCTGAATGTTATAGCAGAGGAAACGCCGGAATTCAAGGGGTAAAGCTCCGGCCCGTAAAAGCCCTGGGCCACGGACTAGGCCCCGGGAACTCCTGTCTTCAGCGGCTTCGGGGGTTTGCCGTATTCGGCGAAAACCGCGACTATCTCGTCGTAATCCAGCTCCTCGCGGGCGATTAGCTCCTTGACGAAGCGCTCCACTATGGGCCAGTTCTCCCTGAGGAGCGCGTCCACCAGGGCGTACTGCTCTTTTATTATGTCCTGCGACTCGCGGTTAAGGGTATTGTTGATATCGCTGGAGCGCTCGTGCTGTGGGATCACGGTAAAATCCCCCAGGAAACCGGTCTTGCCCATGCCCAGTTTCCACACCATATTATGCGCCAGCCTCGTGATATTGGCGAAGTCGGAGCTGACGCCCTCGGTGGTCACACCGTACTTTATTTTCTCGGCGGCGTAGCCGCCCAGCGAGGTGCGGATGTGGGCCAGCAGGGTATTTGCGTCGGAGGCGTAGATCTCTTGCGACGGCATGGAATGCACCACGCCCAGCGCGCCGCCGCGGTTCAGGATGGAGACTTTAAACACGTCATTGGTGGGATGCGTCAGGTAGAGCGCCAGCAGGTGGCCCGCCTCGTGGAAGGCCGTCATTTCTTTCTCGTGCGGGTTCAGGTTAAGGCGGTGGGCCACGCCCAGGTCGATGCGGTCGATAGCCTCGCTGAAATCCTTATAGCCGATCAGGTCGCGCGCGCCGCGGGCGGCTATCAGGGCGGCTTCTTTCACTATATTCTCTATCTCGGCCGGAGTCTTGTGAACGGCCTTGCGGGCCAGGCGGGGGATCTCTATTTCCGGCGAGTACTTCACCTTGCCCAGGTAGTAGCCGAACAGCGCCTCGCGCTCCTCCAGGGTCGGGCGCCCGACGAAGATCTTGCGGTCGAAGCGGCCCGGCCTCAGGAGAGCGTCGTCCAGGATCTCCTCGAGCGCGTTGGTGGCCGCGAAGACCACCACGTTGGCGCCGGACTCCAGACCGTCCATCTCCACCAGCAGCTGGTTCTGCGTGCTGTTGGTCTCGGAGCCGCCGCCGAAAGCGTCGTAGAGCACGCGCTTGCGCCCGATGACCTCGATCTCGTCGATGAAAATTATGCAGGAGCCGTGGGCCTGCGCGTATTCCTTGGCCTGCTTAAAAAGCTTGCGCACGCGGCTGGCGCCTACCCCGACGAAAACCTCGACGAATTCGGACCCGGAAATGGAGATGAACGGCACGCCGGCCTCCGTCGCCACGGCCTTGGCCAGCAGGGTCTTGCCGCAGCCGGGAGGCCCGACGAGAAGCACGCCTTTCAGGATCTTGCCGCCGATAGCCTTGACGCGGGTGCGGTCCTTGATGAGCTGCACCACTTCCCACGCCTCGCGCTTGGCCTCCGTCAGCCCTATCACGTCGGAGAACTTGATATTGACCGCCGCGGCGTCCACCTTGCTCTTTTTCAGCGCGCTCAGGCCGCCCGACTGCATCAGGTACAGGAACCCGACGAAAATAACCGTATTCAGCACCATCCAGGGCATGCTGGCCACGTTCATGCTGATGATGTAGCGCCTGGTGTTCTCCTCGACGCCGGCGAGGTACCAGATAGGGAAGAGCACCGCCCCGACGACGATAGCGGCTATCGAAAGCCCCACCCAGTGCCGCTGGAAAAAAAGTTTTATTTTAAACCAAAGCATGTCTTTGTCCTTTACTTCAGGCCCGGCAGAACGAACTGGATCGGGCGGTCGCGGTTAGGCACGTACTTTATGACTTCCATCGATTTCCCGCCCTGGCAGAGATAGGCGTAGCCGTCGGCGCAGGCCTTGCCGTAGGGGTAGGCGCAGACCGCCTGCGAGGGATACTTGCACAGCATCTTCACGCCGGCCGGGGTCGTGGTCACGGTCAGGGTTATCACGTTCCAGACCTGGGTGCGCACGACCTCCAGCTTCATTTCCTTGAGGTTGAGGAATTTACTCACGGCTGCCTTGTCGAAGCCGATATATTTGCGCACGTTCTTCTCGATATCTTTTTTGAGGGTATTCTCGTCCCAGACGGCCTGGTCGGCGTTAAGGTGCGATTCAAGCTGCCAGCGGCGGGCGGCGTAATAGGAGGCTATCTCGAGCTTCTGGATCAGCACCAGAAGCGCGAAGATCTTGGCGGTTATAAAGACGATGAGCAGGAAAAGCGGGAAAAGCAGGACCACCTCGGTCATAGCCTGGCCGGGCCGCCCTTCCCCGAGGCAGGAGGCCGCGCGGGCCAGGCGTCCTGAGATGGTTTTCATGGTCTTTCTCATAGCGTTTACGGGTAAAGCCTGGTCTGGTACTTCGGCGTCGGCGCCGGCCAGACGCAGTTGTTCCCGGCCGTAGTCAGCTGCGGGCACTGGGAGGTCACCAGCGCGTGCACGCAGGGCCTGCCGGTCTCGGTGCATTTCCCGATCTGGTTAAAGTCCACTTTGAAGTAATTCGCAGGGGTGTCCCAGCCCTGGAAGACGTCCAGCCCGTCGCCGAATTTCTTCAGCCTGCCGTCGGAGACCGTCGCCAGCTGGAACAGGCCGTCCGGGGACATGCTGGTCATATCCATGGGCGGGTTTGTCTTGCCCAGGTAATACGGGGGCAGGCTGCCGCCGGTGAAAACCTTGGCGTGGAACTGTATTTTCAGGGCGTAATGCATGAAGAAATTGCCGCCCTTGGTCAGCTTGTTCGAATTGAACCCGCCGCTGCTGTAGATGCCGTCGTTCCCGCAGGTTCCGGCGTTCTTCACGCAGTCGGGGGTGTTCGCGTTCAAATAGTAGGATTTGCGGAAAAAGTTGAAGCTTTCGGTCAGGCGGTCGAAGACCGTCCACTGCGACTCCTCTACGGAACCCAACAGGCTGTAGACCTGCGAATAGAACTTGTAATAGCCGATGGCGGTGCCCCACTCTATCATTATCTTGACGCCCTGGTCCTGCGTTATCAGGTCCAGCACCGGCTTGTCCGTCTTGGAGGTGGGGTTGGAGGCGAACTCCGGCCTGGCGGAGGGATCGAACACTATGTCCCATTTTTTATTCCCGTCGAGGGAAGCCGGCTGGGCGCCTTTCACGTCGCCGGTATATTTGGGGAACAGCCCGGCCGCGTAAAGCATGTCGTAGGGGCAGATCTGCCCCGAGCCGGAGGCCATCTGCAGCGGCGTCTCCGGGTTGGGACATTCGTAAGCTTCCTTGAAAATACGGTAAGGGAAGGCCCCGTTGACGTAGGCCGTGCGGTTCAGCAGATTGGTATAGTCGCCCATCTGGATGAAAGCGGCGGAGTCCGTGGCGAACTGCTGGCGTATTTTTTCGCGCGAGAGCTTGGTGGTCTCGAAAAGAAGGTAGACGAAGATCAGCAGCGACGGGATGACCAGCAGGGAGGGAATCAGGATCTGCCCGGCCCGGGCGGCGGGCCGCCGGAATCCTCTGAATATCTTACCCGTGGTCCTCTTCATAAAGTCAGGAGGTGGTCGGCGTCCCAGCGCCCACTATCATGCCCACCAGGGTGAACAGACCGCCCAGGATGCGGCGGTGGAAGAGCACGCCCATCATCGAGGCCATGCCGGCCACTACGGCCAGCATGAGCAGGTACTCCACCGTGCTCTGGCCTGGCCTCGGGCGGAAGGAGACCGGCAGCAGCGGGCAGGGCAGCGAATAAAAAGCCGCCTCCCCGAGGCGGTATACCCGCCGCAGCGAACTCTCAAGCTCTGAAATCTTCCCGACTTTCTTCATCTATCTCAAATCTTCCCTTTGTCTTTGACAAGCACAGTCTCGTTTCGCTCGACCCTTGACTCCCGACTCTCGATTTTAGATTCCCCGTTCTCCCAATGTTATACCACCAAAAATCGCATATTTCAAGTGTAACATACCAATGTTACTTTATTGTTAACATAGAAAAACGGCCGGCCTTTGAGGGACCGGCCGCTTTTGCTGGAAGCGCTGTTCTTACCTGCCGTCTTCCGGGGAGATAAGGCCCTTCTCTATGGCCCTTACCACCGCTTCGGTGCGGTTGTTCACGCCCAGCTTCTGGAAGATGCTGTTAAGGTGATTCTTGATCGTCTTAACGCTGCAGCCCAGAGCGGCGGCTATTTCCTTGTTGCTCTGTCCCTTACCGAGCAGGGCCATGACCTTGATCTCGGTGGCGGTCAGCGCGTCCGGGGCGCTGTCGTAACCGGGGGTGCCCATCTGGCGCAGGCCCTGGATCAGCTTGCCCATAATGGGCTGCGGGATCATCACGCCCTCGGAATTGAAGGTCTTGAGCGCGTGCACCAGCTCGGAGGCGGGCAGCATCTTGGACAGGTAGCCGTTGGCGCCGGCCTGTATGGCTTCGGTCACGTGGGCTTCGTCTTCATAGCCGGAGAGGATCAGCACGTTGGTATTGGGGCATTCCTTGCGGATGATGCGGGTGGCGGCGACGCCGTCCATCTGCGGCAGCTTGATGTCCATGAGGATGACGTCAGGCTTAAGCTTCCTGGCCATGGCGACCACTTCGGGCCCGTTTGCGGCCTCACCCACCACAGTGATGCCCTTTTCGTCTTCCAGGAGGTCCTTGATGCCTTCCCTGAAAAGCGTCTGGTCATCCGCTATCAGCACTGTCACGTTTTTCTTTGCAACGGCCATAGTTAAGCTCCTTGTGCCCGATATTTGCTGTCTGTCAGCTTTCCCCTAGTGATGCCCTTCGTCCGGGGCCTGCCCGCTTTTCGCGTCCGCGGGAGGCGGCTCCTTGGCGAAGGGGATGGTGAACTTGAAAGCCGAGCCCTTGCCCACGCCCTCGCTCTCCACCATTATCTTCCCCTCGTGGCTCTGCACTATCTCCTTCGAGATAGAGAGGCCCAGTCCCAGGCGCCCGTGCGGCGATTTGCCGCCGGCCGGCTGATAAAAACTCTGGAAAAGCTTGGGGAGGACTTCCGGGTCTATGCCCTCGCCGGTGTCCTTCACGGAAACACAGACGGAATCCTCGAGCGGGGTGACGAAAACGGTGATCTTTCCGCCGCGCTGGGTGTGGCGGATGCCGTTCTCAAGCAGGTTCAGGAGCACCTGGCCTATGCGGCGCTTGTCGGCGCAGACCATCTTGAGGCCCGGGGAGCATTCCGCCGTGATCTCGATGTTCTTCTGCTGGGCGCGGGCCCTGGGTCCCACGATCATCTCGGTCACCATCTTGTCCATCTCGAAATAGTTCTTCTCCATGCGGAGCTTGCCCTGCTCGATGGAGGCCCAGTCCACCAGGTCGCCTATCAGGCGGGAGATCTGGGCGATGCTGGTATTGATGAAATCCATCTTCTTCTTCTGGTCCGGGTTCGGTTTGACCGTGGCGGCCAGCATCTCGAAGCTGATCTGCAGCGTCATCAGGGAATTGGACAGGTCGTGGGAGGCCATCGACATGAACTTGCTCTTCATGCCGTTCAGGCGGTCCAGCTCCTCGTTATTGTGCTTCAGCATGTCGATGAGGCGCTTGTTCTCCTGCTCGAGGTAAAGTTTCTCCTCGGCCTTCTTGATGGAGCGGCGCAGGTAGTTGAAATCGACGGGCTTGATGAGGAAATCGTAGACCGATTCCTGGATGGCGCGCACGGCGGTGTCGAGCGAGGCGTGGGCGGTCATCATCAGGATCTGGCTGTCGGTGTTGAGCTTGCGGATATCCTTGATGACCTCGATGCCGGTCTTGTCGGTCAGGTTAAAGTCCATCAGGATGACGTGGAAGAAATCGGAGACGACCATCTTCATGGCCTCGGCGCCGGAGCCGGCCTCGAACACCTTGTAGCCTTCCATTTCCAGGAGGTCGCGGAGCGTTTCGCGCAGGTGGGCGTCGTCGTCAACTACTAAAATTTTGCTTTCCATGGTGTAGGGGCGGGCGGCGCGGGCCGCACGCTCATCATATTTATATTACTTTATAAGTCGGAATACAAGGGCTATTACCGCGGGGCGGGCGGCGGCGGGTTCTGCACGACCGGGATGAAAAATTTGAAGCAGGTGCCCTGGCCCACCACGCTGGAGACTTCCACCTTGCCCTTGTGGCGGTCGGCCACCTTCTTTACCACAGCGAGGCCCAGGCCCGTGCCGCGCGCCTTGGTGGTGAAGAACGGGGCGAAGATCTTTTCGGCCGTTTCCCTGGGCATGCCGCAGCCGGTATCCTCCACGTCTATACGCACGGTGCCCGCGTCGACCATCTCGCTGCGCACGTACAGCTTGCCGTGCTCCGGCATGACTTCTATGCCGTTCTTGATCAGGTTCCGGAGCGCCTGCGACATCTCGTCGGAGTCGATGTTCACCGTCGGGTTCTCGCCGGCGAAGTTCTTTACCATCTCGATATGCGGGGGCACCGGGAAGGACATGGTCAGGTCCTCCAGGTAGGAGTTCAGGTGCATCAGCTTCGGGTTCAGCTCTTTAGTGCGGGCGAAGCCCAGGATCTCGTCGATGATGCCGTTAGCCTGCCTGATCTCGGACTCGATAATGGCGATGTGCTTGATGACCTTGGGCTCCGGATTGGGCTGGGCGTTGGTCTTGGTCTTGATGAAATAGATGGAGTTATTGATGACGGCCAGCGGGTTGCGGATCTCGTGGCCTACGACGGAGGCCATCTGCCCGATGGCGGCCAGGCGCTCTTTCTTTATCAGCTCGTCCTGCGCCGATTTCAGCTCGCGCGTGCGGGCCTCGACGCGGTTTTCCAGGCTCCGGTTCAGGCGCTCGAGCTCCACTTTCGCGGACATGATCTCGGCCGTCTTGACCTTGAGCGATTCGCTCATCTGCATGAAAGTGTGCGCCAGCTCGCCGATTTCGTCGTTGGGCATGCTGAGGTCGGGCAGGTAATCGAAATCCCCCTCGCCCAGTTTTATCGCGGCCTCGCGCAGGGCCGAGATGGGCTGGGTGATGATCAGGGAGACGGCGTAGCCGAGGAAGAGCACGAAAACGGTGACTATCAGCATCATGTTCCGGGTGCGCTTCAGCATGTCGTTGGAGGCCGAGTATGCCACGGAGACGGAGCGCTGTATGTACACCACCCAGCCCAAGTCCTGGACCTCGGCGAAGGCGCCCAGCACCCGCTCGCCGGATTCAAGGATCAGCTCGCCGCCGCCGGTCTTGGCGTCGTTCTGCAGCAGCACGCGCAGGACGTCGTCGGGCAGCTTTGCGTCGACCTTGTAAATTTCCTTGGAGTTGGAATGCGCTATCAGGAAGCCGCTGGAATCTATCACGGCGGCCTGGGTGTGCGTGGTCTCGGGAAAGCCGGTCTTCAGGAGGCTCGAGATGGCGGTGAGGCTCATCTTGGCGAGGATCGCCCCCGCCGGCTGATTGGTCGCCGGGTTGATGATCTGCGCGCCCATGGTGATGGCGGGATAGGAGCCCCTGTATTTTTCCAGGCCCCCCACGAATTCGCCGGCGCGCATGACCTTGGCGAACAGCGCGTCGCCGGAGAAGTCGCGCATCGTGCTTTCGTGTTCGAAGCGCCCCAGCCGCACCTTCTCCTGGCCCGAGGCGTCGATCACGGAGATCTCGAGGAAGGCCGCGTGCAGCTGCATGATATGGTCCACCAGCCCCCGCTGCTTGACCGTGTCCATGGAAGCGAAGTCCTCCAGGTGGGCGGCGTCGGAGAGCACGTTGCGGAAATTGATGATGTAGCTTGAGACGGTGTCGGCGAAGCCGACGGCCAGCGACTCCTGGTCGCGGGAGATGGCCTTGTTAAGGGTCACCTGGCTGAGGTTGACGAGGTAATAGCCGACGATGCCGAGGGGAACCAGCGAAACGATGAGAAAAATAAGGAGGAATTTGTAAAACAGCCTTCCTCTTTTCTTTGGAACTTCTGTCATATAATAAGCCGAACCTTAACCGTACAGGGCAGTTATATTATCCTAAAAGGCTGTTACGAAATTGTTTCGCCCCAAAGAAAACGGCCGGCCTGGAGGCCGGCCGTTAGCGCCTACTTCGCGCAGCCGGCTGCGGGCTGTCCCGGCGGCGGGATTTTTCCGAAGCCGGCGACCTTCGTCAGCTCGCCGAGCCCCACCATGAAACTCTGCCCGTTCACCATGAAGGACGGAGAAGTGCCTATCCCGAACGTTCCCGTGGCCGCGAAATCGGCGGCCAGCAGGTTATTGGCCTCCTCGGCGCCGGCGGTCACCGCCGCGGGATCGATGCCGGCGGCTTTGGCCGCGCTCTCCCAGTCCGGGGACGTTATGGCCTTGTTGCGCTCGAGCAGGTAAGCGTTGAACTTGTCAGGGAATTTCCCGGTCATGAAGATCTGCCTGGCGTCTTCCTCCCACTCCGCCTTACCGTGCAGGCTCGAAAAAACCCACGCGCCTTTCTCGTCCTTCTTCGCGTCGCCGATAAAGTGTATCTCTATTTTTAGACCTTCCGGCAGCAGCTTGTTCTTCTCGGCCTCCAGCACGGCGTTCTCCGCGAGCACGCCGAAGGGGCACTGGCTCATCACGAAGATCTCCAGCGTATTTTTCTTCTCCGGCCGCCCGGCGTAAAGCCCGGCGCGCTGCCTGTCCTCGTAAACCAGGTAGCCGCCGTTCTCCTTGAAAAGGCCGGCCTTTATCTCGGCGTCCAGGCGGGCCCTGGCCTCCGGAGTGGCGGCCAGGATATAAGCGGGAACGAACTCCAGGGAAGGGAAGCGGGCGGCGCGGTCCGCCGAGCCGTAATCGAGCATGACCGGCTTTATGCCTTCGAAATACCTGTCGAACACTCCGACCAGCGCGTCATTGGCGGGAATTCCGGAGCTGAGCACCACCCAGAAGCCGGGGGGCGGCGCCTTGGGCTTGGGGGTATAGCCGGGCGGGGGTGGGGCGCGCTTCGCCGCGGGCAGGGAGCTGTTGACCGCCGCGTAAAGCGGCATCAGGCGCTGGGAGCCCGCATAGGGCTTCCCCCCGAGGAACAGCGAAGTCCCGGTCACGCCGGCCGCGGAAGACCTTCTATACGCGTCCGCGAGGTCGGCGTTCCCTTCGGAAGCGGCGAGCTTTTCCAGCTCGTCCGGGTTGACGCCGGCGAAGACGGCGGCGTCGCGCCAGCCGTCCGCCGCGGGGCTGAGGGAGCGCGCGTTAAGATAGTTGAGCAGCTTGCCGGGATAGGCCTTGGCGAGCACGGCGAGCCGCACGGATTCGGCCAGCTCCGTCTCCCCGCGGCGGGCGGCGAAAGTTCCGTCGGAGCTTTTAGCCACCAGCGGGTACACTTTAAGCCCGGCCCCGGCCAGGCGGCGCCTGACGGTATCGGCGAGGAAGAACCACTGCCACCCCTGGCCGTCCATGGCCTCGAGATAGAGTTCCAGCTGCCCCGCCGCGGGATTAACGGCGGTGACGGCGGCTTTAGCTGGGGCGGGCTTTGCAGCCGCCGGGGGCTGCTGCGCCGAAAGCGGGCTGACGAGCAGGGCAGAAAGGAGGGTCAGGGCGGCTCTTTTCATTTATTTACCCTTCCTGGTGAGCAGCTGGCGGATGCGGATGCACAGCTCCGGGATATCGAAAGGCTTGGTCATATATTCGTCGGCGCCCAGGGAGAAGCCCTGGGTCTTCTCCTCGGCGGAGAGAAAGCGTCCGGTCATCATGATCAGGATGAAATCCTTCGAGAACCTGCGCAGCTCCTGGCAGATCTGGAAGCCGGAGGAGTCGGGCAGCTGGATGTCCATGATCACCACTTCGGGCTTATGCTTCTTGGCGGAGTCGATGCCGGTCTTCGCGTTGCCCGCCTGGAAACAGGTGAAGCCCTCCATATCCAGGACCTCGGCCAGGCTCTCGCGCAGGTGCGCGTCGTCGTCAATTACCAGGATTTTTTGTGCAGCCATAATTTTTCTCCAGTTTTTTAAAATCTGCCCGCTCCCCTGCCTTACCCCCGCCCTATTTAGCGGGAACCAGCTTGTAGCCCACGCAGGGCACCGTGTGCACGTAGCGCGAGGCCTTGCCCATCTTGGAGCGCAGCCTGCGGACGTGCACGTCGACCGTGCGCGGGGAACCGAAATAATTGTAGCCCCAGACGCGCTCTATCAGGTAGGGCCTGGAGAGCACGCGGTTGGGGGAGCTCAGGAACACGTAGAGCAGGTCGAATTCCTTGGCCGTCACCTTTATTTCCTTGTTGTTGATCTTGACGGTGTAGCTGGACATGTTCAGCTCGATCTCGTTCATCTTCAGCACTTCGTCCGCCTGCACGCTCACGGTGCGGCGCACGACGGCCCGCACGCGGGCCACGCTCTCGTGGAGGTCCTGGCTGTAGGCCAGGCACTCGTCCGCGCCGAGCTGGAAGAAAGCCAGCTTGTAGGAGATCCTTGGGGTCTCACGCCCGGTATGGCCGTGCGGCAGCAGGGTTTCCATGCTGAGGCCGGACGGCATATGGTCCAGGAAGGTATCCGGCGATTCCAGCATGGCGATGACCGGGATATTCTTGTTCTTGGCCCTGAGGTTGCGCAAGAAGGTCAGGCCTTCTTCGTCGGCCAGGTTCTGGCCGACCATTACCATGTCGAAGGACTTCTCGGCCAGCATCCCCATCACCTCGCGCGCGCGGTGCGCGGTGGCGACGGCATAGCCCTGGCGCGCGAGCATCTCCAGTATCAGCGAAGCCCGGGACAGGTCCTTCGAGGCAAAAATGATGTTTATTTTCACAGTTTCTCCTAAATTGCGAACGGAACCGCTGACGACCGATTACGCGTTCAGGCCGTTGCCGGCTTTAACCGCTGTCGTCGGCAGAACTCGTTAATCGTGATGTATTTCTTCGATGTCGAAAGTGATGCCGCGCAGGCCGAGCACTCCGGTAAGCACGTTGTACACGAAGGAAGCGAACACCAGCACCGCCGTGCTTATGACCACGTAAAGCAGGGCGTAAAGGCCCACACTCATCAGTTTCTGCCCGGAGGTCATGGACGCCAGCTGCACGTTCGGGACGATCATGAAGGTCACGATCCCGCCGAGCAGCGCCAGGCTGAAGATCACCAGCGGCACCGAAGAGGTCACCAGGGAACCGACGCTGATATTGCGTACTTCAAGTTTCATGTTTCCTCCAAATAAATAACCCCGGGCAGGGCCCGTGTTGATAATATAATACATAATTATTCAGGAAAATTAACAAGCGCGCGAACGAGTCCGGGCGGGAAGACAAATAAGCCCCGCTCCACACCCCGTAAGCAGCAGGCGGCTGGGCGGCCTACCGTGGGGACGGGGTCATCAAAACCGGCGTCGCGCACACCGTGCGCGCGCCTGCCGCTCTCAGGCTCGGCGCTTACGCAAGCCTCGCCTTCCGAGGGGCTTTTGCTGACCCCATCCCCACGGTCTCCGCCCAGATTACTCGGTTTAACGAAAAATGTGGCGACGAGAAAGCTGAACGGAGGGGTGGCAAGGGTATGGGTTCGACGGGCCTTCTCGGAGG
>JAVHPG010000076.1:0-2942 GCA_036170455.1 Elusimicrobiales bacterium | reverse complement strand
AAACCGCACTACAGAGGGGATTTGGTGCGAAAAATCAATCACTCTTCAAGGCTGAAATTACTCCAGGAAAATCGAAAGTAGATTTTTAGCTGTATAAATTCAGGGATTCCGGGTATTTTGCCGGATTCCTGTTTTTTTGCTTGACACATAACACTATATTATTATATATAGTGTTATATGACAAAACTCCAGCTCGCGGCATTGCGGCAGAAAATCCGTCTTTTAACCGGTCGGCGCTTTAGTTTGGAGCGCACAGCCATGGGGTTTGTTCCCATGCTGGCTGCCAGCCTTCTTGAGCGGCGCTTCCGCAAGAACGCTCCCGCAGCCTATTACCTATCCATCCCCAATCCGGCGGGCACAAGCCGGCACCGCTATGTGCGCAAGGCCGATGTAGAGACTATCCGCAGGCAGACCGGTGCCTGGCGGGAATTCAGCCGTGCCATGGCGGAGTGGGTGCGGGTCAACAATGAAGTTGAGCGCCTGCTGCGCCGGATAGGCGAAGGCCGCTGCGTGAAGATGGACCTCGGGGGTGGGCGATGAAGACCTGGCAATTGTGGCGCGAAGACAAGGCGGCGGTAACGCGGCAGTTGGAAGAGGGGCTGCGGCACGAAGGGCATAACAGCGCGTTCGGGGACAACGATCTGATCATCGGTTTCCTGATGGTGGAAGGTTTCTGGTCGGTGCTGACGGAAACGCGGGCGGACCTGTTAAAGAAAGGGAACGGCTATCAGCCGAGGGTGCTGAACGGCCTATGCGCGCTGCGCGAACTGGCGGGGGTAGAACGGATAGCGCAAAGCGGGAAGATCCTGGGGGATGAGGCGCTGCTTCGGCTGGTCGGGTTTCAGGCCGAGCAGATAGAGTCTGCGCGTGCGGATGGGCGGCTGTGTGTGGATCCGGAGACGTTGTCGAACCATTTAAGCCGGATCAGCGAAGCGTCGGTCCAGCGGAGCTGGCGGGAGCATGTTCAGTTGCTGAAAACAAAGCGCTGGTACCGCGGCGGGGTTTACGCGGTAGATGGCACCGATATCACGCTTCCGTACGGCCGGAAAGAGAATTACGAGGGCGCGGAAAAGCGCGGCGAGGGGGTGGGATATAAACTTGTGGTGGTGCTGAATATCGACGAGGGGCATGAGCGGGTGGTGGGTCGGGCGCTGGGCGGGCTGGCGCGAAGCGAGAAGGCGATGTTGAAAGAGATCTTGAAGGGCCTGCGGGAGCAATTCGGGCGGCTTGGGGACTGGATGGAGGTTCTGGTTATGGACCGCGGCTATTGGGGCGCCGAATTTCTGGGCGAATTGAAGCGCACGGAGGGCGTAGATTATGTCACCCGGACGCGGGACGACGAGGTTGATGTGGCGCGTGAGGCGGATGGGCTGGCGCGGCTTGAGAGCACAAAGTGGCATGAATTAGCGGAACAGCACAGCCGTCTGGGACCAATGCTGGTGCGGGTGGCCGGCTTTACCGGCTTACCGCTTTACGACGGGGAAAACAAGGATCATGGCCCCTGCCAGGTGGTAATAGCGGAAGAGTATGACCTGAAAGGGCGGCGGTTGCCGGAGCGGCCGCGATTCCGGTATGTGACCAGCCTGGCCGTGGATCCGGCTGATGAGAAATCCGTGCAGCAGATCCGAACTTATTACCGCCGGCGCTGGTCGGTGGAGAACCAGGGCTTCTGGGTTTTAACGAAGCGATGGAACTTGGACGCCCTGGCTGGGCGGAACCTCAATGCGATACGCGCCCGGATAAACTTCGTGTTACAGCTTTATAACGCCGAGAATTGCTGTGCCTGGAAACATCCCGGAAGTTTCCAGAAGGAATTACCACGGCTGAAGCGTCCGCCCAAAGGCGAGCGGCTGGGCCACCCTTCCATCATGATTTATACGCCGGATGGCCGGGTTGGTTCTTTTCAGGCGAACGAATACAAGAAACTTGTGACAGCATCGGTGACCAAAGAAGTTGAAAAGGCCACACGGGAGGCGACGCAAGCTGCCACCAAGAATGATTTAAAGGCTGCGATAGCCAAGGGGTTAAAGGAAGGCAGAAGTATCGAGGATATCCTCCGGGAGCTTTAAAAATCCGGGGCCCCGGTCCGGTGCCGCAGAAAAATAATTTAAGCCGCCCCGCACAATTATCGGGGCCGGCCCCTATAGGAATTATATTCCGCTGTCCGGTGCGGAAAAAAACTACTTTCGATTTTCCTGGAGCTTTTGGGTAAGCCTTGACAAGTCAATACCTGTGCTGTACAATATGACAGGACGTGCGGTGTATTGTCGTTTCGGGAATACGACTAGTGTAGCGCCTATTTTGTGGTAACCATGCAGCCAAGGCGTGATACATTATTACCACGGCCAGCCGGGGTTCCGGAGTTCAATAAAGTCGCAGACGGAGGCAGCCTTGTGAAGAAGATACTCGCAGTTTCCCTTTTTTTCCTGGCGGCTGTCCCCTCCGGGGCTTACAAGGCCGGGGATGTGCAACCCTGCGATCCACCCACGGATTATGCAGGCACGTGTAGATGGCGGCGCCTATGCCGCCGGTTCGGAATGGGCGTAATCATGCGGCTATTAACTGTTATGTTGTCAGTATTTTTCTTGTGCCAGTCACCCGTGGCGGCTTCGGAGCGGAGGAAATGGATAGCCCCAAAGACAACTTATTCACAGGGCTCCCCACAATCAACTACGGAAAATTGGGATGTCGGCAGCGCTACTTCTTCCGGAGATTTCCCGCTTGGGGTTTTGTTCAACGGCGGGGTTGGGATTACGATAGGCGACGATGCAGCGGATAAGGGTAAAGGCGCTTCCGCACTTGGCGCCGGTTCGGTCTCCAAGGCCGGTAGTCCGGCAGGTTCATGGTCATCCCTGTCCAGCTATAAAACGGGGCCGATTACCGGGCAGACCTACTCTAAGCAAACCAACGGCATAAGCTGCAACGGTGTTACCCAACCGGGT
>JAVHPG010000075.1:0-2946 GCA_036170455.1 Elusimicrobiales bacterium | reverse complement strand
CTGTCCTGGTCTGTTCGCCATCCCCTGCGGATATCTGGACCACCCGCGACACAGCGGAAGCGATCCGGCCGCACCTGCCCAGGAAAGCAAGATTGAAAATACTTTTTAACGGTGTTCTCGCAAACACCGTTTTATCCCGCGAGCTTCCGGACCTGGCAAAACGAATAGGCGTTAAAGCGCTTACAACCACAATCTCGCGCCGGCAGTGCTATCAACATGCAGCTTTACTCGGCTGGCAGGCGCTGGACCTGGCTGCCCGGGAAGAATTGTTTAAGGCGGCGCTCGAAATAGTAACAGAGTAATAAAGTAGGAAAGTATGACCAAACAAAACACATTGCAGGCCCGGCTTGCCCGGTCCCTGGATCAGATGAATAAGCGCGAATCGAAAACCCACACCGCGGCCCCCGCGGCTTTGCCGGTGGGGGATGATCGAAAATGCAAGAAGCTGAGCATATCACTTTTTAAAACTGATATGGCTAAGCTTGATGGCCTCCGCTCTTTTATGGAAACTAACGGCCAAAGGATCTCAATTTCCCAGGCTGTTAAACTGGCGCTCCGGACCGCGCCGCTTTCCAACGATCTTGTTGAAGCCCTGGCCGCAATCCGGGCAGAAGACGGCCGGGCTTAAATCCGGATCACCTTGCTACTCATAAAACAACACCGTTATATGAAAGAGAAAACCAAACACCACGAATTCTTTAAACAGTTTAAGGATAAATGGGATTTAATAACCTATCTTCGAACACATACCCCGGAAAGCGAAAAGAAACCGGATGGGGTCCCGGGGTTATGTTGTGGCTGGTGCGCCAGACCTATAACAGACGGGGTAAAAATCGGTGAACATCAGTATGCCACCGTTTGTTCCAGATGTTTCGAGCTGGGAGCTGCCTGGAATAAAGAGAAGGGAATAGAGCGGTAGATATTTGCGGGGGGAAAGTTATTAACAATCGCAGCTTGGCGGCAATATTTAGGCATGAAAGCTATGGGATATGGGTTTGAACCCGCTATAAAGCTATGGGATAAGGGTTTGGAAGCTATGGGATATGGGTTTGCCGGTCTCCTATGAAAAACAGGGCTCTAGAATTCAGAGAGAATATAACGGTTAGAATCGTTAACGATTTTCAGCAAAACCCTGTTGATAACTATCGCAAGGAAGCAGCATGACTTCGTATTTAATAGATGAAATACTTGAGCTAACCAAGGACCATAAAAGCCGCCCTTTCTTTGAAAAGGCTTTAAGGGAACTGGGGGAGCCGGTATTGGCCGAAGAATTCGGCGAACTGAAATATCAGATACAAACCCGCCAGGTCCACAACCCGGCTAAGTACCTGACAGCCTTATTAAAGAAGCGCTTAAACCAGATAAAGGGGAAAGAGAAACAAAACCCCGCAGCGCCTAAAAAGAAGATTAATACCTACTTTGAAGAAACTCAGTTAACCTTATTTTCTAGTTTCCGGCCGGTTAAGGAAGAGGGGGAAGTCGACCAGGGGAAAATGGCTGTGCCTTACGGGAAAGAAATTATCCCCTGGGCCACTTTCATCAGCTCATCCTTTTTTACTCTTTCCACCAATAAAGCCAAGTCCGACCGGGTTCAGGCGAAATTCAGATCACTTGATGGTGAGGTTTCTGTTATTCCTTTATTTCGCGGCCGAATTAAACCCAATGGCCAGGAGCGCGGCGTTCTAACAGCGGAGCATGCGAAAATACTGGCTGCGATAGAAAGCCTCTGGGTTGACCAAGACTGCCCGCGCAACAAATACCCTTCCGGCGCCGTCACCTGTTTTTGTTACGTCTCCATCAGGGAGCTTGCCCGGGCTTTAAACTGGAAGACATTCGGCGGCAAAGATTTAACCTGGCTAACAGATATGGTTTATGATCTTAAAACAAAGCCGTATTATCTGGATCTGACTTCACTGAATTTAAAAAATATAAACGGTTACGGCTTCAGCCTGCTCGGGGATGTCGAGCTGGCCGAAGGCAAGAAGCGCGGCCAGCCGGAAACCGTCCTTAAGGTTAAATTCTCAACGCCGCTCAGCGTCCAGCTTTTAGATCGCCACGCCGTAAGCCGTCCCAAAGAACTGCCTCATATCCACGGCGAGCTTGCGTTTTTAATAAGACTGTTTATCGAGCCGATACTTATAGGGCTGGATGGAGTGGAATATAATAAAACCCTGACGGACCTTATTAAAGAACTTTCTCTGCCGGTGGCCGCCTGGCATCATGATAAAAGCGGGAGAAAAAGCGTATTCGGGAAAGCCATTAAAGAATTAAATAAACAAAAGACCGCAGACGGAAAGCCGATAATAGTGTCTATAGAAAAAGGACTTTACGACTGGATGCTGTCGGCCAGGCTCGGCGGCGAAGAGAAATGCCTGGAACTGCATACCCCCGGCCCTGTGGAGCAGACGAAATGAGCCCTAATATTAAATGCCTCGATCTGAAAGAAGAAGAAACGCTATTAAACGTCCTGGCTAAACGCAAAGACGCGGAACGTGCGCACCTGCTTTACCGCCTCATGCTCGTGACCGGGCTGCGGATCAGCGAAGCCCTGAGCCTTAATGTCAGCGATGCGGAGCGCGCCAAGGTGGACGTGCAGGTTAAAGGCTGGACGCGCGACGGCGAAAAGTTGATACGGTCGAAAACTGTCTATTTCCCCAAAGCCCTGCAGGAGCGTCTTGCGCAGTTCCTCCGCTTCAAGCGCCGCAAAGGTGAAAGCCTAGCGCCGGCAGCGCCGTTATTTGTTTCCAGAGAGAGCGCCAGGCTGAGCTGCCGGCAGGCGCAGCGAGATTTTAAGAAGTGGATTAAAGAATCTGGGATCGAGGGGGAATTCACGCCTCACGCGCTCAGGCACACCGCCGCCACTAAATTAATGAAGCGCACCGGCAACGCGAAACTTGTGCAGCGTTACCTGGGGCACTCGGACGTGGCTACCACGTTAAGGTTTTA
>JAVHPG010000074.1:0-14461 GCA_036170455.1 Elusimicrobiales bacterium | reverse complement strand
CTAAAATGAGAACTGGTCCTTCGGTCTGTTTAACGGCATTCTGTTGCTCTTTATTTAAATCATTGAGGAGCGTGGGGGACCCCCCGCCCCGGCGAGCACCCCAAGCTTATAGAGAGCCAGCTCCTTTTCAACGAGCGCGTGGAGCTCCTGGAGGTTTCCGGGCCCTGGGCCCGCGCGAGGGCGGCAGAGCAGGAGAGCCTGCTGCCGGATAAAAAAACTCTGGCCCCGTACGAGGGCTGGCTGCAGCTCGAAAACCTCGCCTTCAGCGTTCCCGCTCCGAATACGGCCGTAGTAAAGGCCAAAACCGCCAGGTCGGGCGGCGTCGAGCTCTCGCTCGGAGTAAGGCTGCGCGTCATACGCGGCCAGGGCGGCGCGCGGGCTTTCCCCCCTGCCGGCCCGGCGCTGAACCTCGCCGAAAAGGACCTCGGCCCCCTGCCGCAAAAGCCTTCGCCTGCGGCCCTGCGCCCCGGCATACTGAATACGGCCAGGTTTTTCCTGGGCGACAAATATTACTGGGGCGGGCGCAGCGCCTGGGGCATAGACTGCTCCGGCCTGGTCAACCTGGCCTACCGTGCCTGGGGCCTGGAACTCCCGCGCAACGCCGACGACCAGTACGCCGCTTCCAGGAGCGTAAGCATGGAGAAGCTGAAGCCCGCCGACCTGATCTTCTCGGCCGAGGCCTCCAAGCCCGGCCTTATAAACCATGTCATGCTTTACGCCGGCGGCGGAAAGCTGATAGAGGCGACTGGCGACACTAATTCCGTGAGGGAGATCTCCTTCGCGGAAAAATTCGGGACCGACTTCAAGAAAGCCAGGAACGGCATGGTGGCCGGCGGCAAAAAGATCTTCTTCAGAAAAGTTATAAATTAGCTAACCCGGGAGGCAAAATGCGAACTTTACTGCTTGCTGTTATTATCTGCGGCTGCTCCATCGGCGCCCGAGCCCAGGAACTGGCCCCCGCCACCAAGGCCGAAACCCTGCTTTACGCCCACATGGGCGAAATAGTCACGCTGGACCCGGTCTATCCTTACGACGCCATCACCCAGGGGATGCTGCTTAACGTCTACGAGACGCTCATAAGGTTCAAGGGCTCGAGCCTTACCGCCTTCGAGCCGCTTCTGGCCGAGAAAGTCCCCTCTGCGCAGAACGGCCTGGCCTCCGCGGACGGACTCACCTTCAAATTCCCGATACAGAAGAACGTGAAGTTCCAGAACGGCGACCAGCTTACGCCCGAAGACGTGAGATATTCCCTGCTGCGCTTTATGTTCACCGATCCTACCGGCGGCCCGGCGTCCCTGCTGCTCGAGCCCGTGTTCGGCCTGGCTTCCAGCCGCGGCGCCGACGGCAAAACGGCCGTCACCAAAGCCGAATTCGAGGGCGCTGTAAAAGTGCAGGGCAACGCCGTGGTAGTCCGCCTCAAGCGGCCTTTCGCCCCCTTCCTTTCTATCGTGGCGCGCTGGTCCTACGTGATGGACAAAAAATGGTGCGTCGCGCGCGGCGAATGGAACGGCGCCTATGAAACCATCCCCGCTTTCAGCAACCGCCCGAAGGAAAGATCCGGGCTCTTCAACGCGGCCAACGGGACCGGTCCTTTCCTGGTGGGCCGCTGGGACAGCAATACCAAGCAGGCCGCGCTGGGCGCCAGCCCTCGCTACTGGGGCAAGCCGCCGCGCCTGAAGCGGATAATAATGAAGACCGTACAGGAATTCGGGACCAGGCGCCTTATGCTCGAGGCCGGCGACGCCGATATCATAGACCTGCCGCGCCCCTACGAGCCGCAGGTGCGCGGCCTTAAAGGGGTCGTCCTCTACGACGACCTGCCGCGCCTGATGACGGACCCCGTCTTCTTTTTCACTTTCCACGTGAACCCGGTGGCGAACCCGGACATAGGTTCCGGCAAGCTGGACGGCGAAGGGATACCGGCGGACTTTTTCTCCAGCCTCGACGTCCGCAAAGCTTTCGAATATTCCTTCGATTATAACGGCTACCTGAAGGACGGGCTGAGGGGCAAAGCCACGCTGGCGAAAGGCTCTATCCCGCCGGGCATCGCGGGCTATAACCCCGCCACGCCGGGCTACGAGTTCAACCGCACGCGCGCCGGCGAATATTTCCGCAAGGCCTATAACGGCGAGGTCTGGAACAAGGGCTTCAGGTTCACGCTCACCTACAATACCGGCGGCGACGTGCGCCAGCTGGCCTGCGAGGTGCTCAAACGGGGCGTGGAGGCGATAAACCCGCGCTTCCACGTCGACCTGCGCGGCGTGGACTGGCCGGTCTACCTCGAGAAGACGCAGAACAGGAAGATGCCGCTTTTCACCCGCGGCTGGACCGGCGACTACCCTGACGCCCATAATTTCATCTTCCCCTTCTACCACTCGAAAGGGCGCTACGCCATAGCCCAGGCTTATTCCAACCCGGCGCTGGACAAGCAGATCGAGGCCGCGGTGACGGAGATCTCCCCGGCGAAGCGCGCCGCGCTGTACGCGAAGATCCAGCGCGCCGCCTACGACGACGCGGTGCAGATCTACACCGTGCACCCGCGGGGGCTGTACGCCGCCCGAGATACGCTCAAAGGCTTTTACGACAATGCCGTCTTCATGGGGATCTACTTCTATCCCCTGGGCAAACAATAATGCCCGGCAAAAATATAGCCGGGATCAGCGCGGTCCTGAAAAAAACTTATCCGGGCGCCGACTGTTCGCTGGACCACAAGGACCCTTTCCAGCTGCTGGCGGCCACCATCCTTTCGGCCCAGTGCACCGACGAAAGGGTGAACCTGGTCACCCCCGCCCTGTTCAAAAAGTACCCTGGCCCGGCGGAGATGGCGAAAGCCCCGCTGCCGGACCTGGAGAAACTGGTGCACTCTACCGGCTTTTACAAGAACAAAGCGCTCTCGCTGAAAGAAGCCTCGAAAGCGATAACGGGGAATTTCTCCGGGAAAGTTCCGAAGACCATGGAGGAGCTCCTTACCCTGCGCGGCGTAGCCCGCAAAACGGCCAATGTCGTGCTGGGCTCTGCCTACGGCATCGCCGCCGGCGTGGTGGTGGATACGCACGTAAAGCGCCTGGCTTTCCGGCTAGGCCTCTCGAAAGAGACGGACCCCGGGAAAATAGAGCAGGACCTTATGAAAGCCCTGCCGAAAACGGACTGGATCTGGTTCGCCCATTCCCTGGTGCTGCACGGCCGCGCCGTCTGCGACGCCAGGAACCCGCTCTGCGAAAAGTGCCCGCTGGCAAAGCTCTGCCCGAAGCTCGGCGTAAAAAAATAAGCCGCGCTGTCAGGCGCGGCTTATAATTCGCGGGCCGGTCCTAAAGGCCGGTTATATCCTGGAAGATGATGCCCGCGCCTATTACTTTCCCGTCTACGCCCTTTATATTGATCGAGCTGTAGCCGATGACCTTTTCCTTCCCTTTTACGCTGCATTTGAAATCCATGCGGCGGACGGTCTTGCCCAGTTTCAGCACGTCGCCGATAGCGGTGACGATTTCGGGGCAGAGCTGGGTAAGGTCCGCTACCTGCTTATTGAGGAATTCCTGGCCTACCTCGAAGATCTCGGAGGCTTTGGGGTTGAAGAATATCACCCTCCCCTCCATGTCCGAACCGATAAAGCCGCCGGAAAGGTTGTTTATAGTGCTCTCGCCCTTGAGGTTGAGCTGCTTTATGGTGGCCTCGAGCTTCTTAATATAAACGTCCCTCGCCACCAGCGCGGTGATAAGTTCGGCCGCCTTGAACTGCTCGTCGGAGAAAGCGCCGGCGATAGAATTTATGTACTCCATTATGCCGAGCAGCTCGCCGTTGGCGATAGCGGGGACGGCGATCACCGTCTTGGTCTGGAAGCCCGAGCCCTTATCCACCTTCTTAGTGAACAGCGGGCTGTTCTCCGCGTCGTTGATCAGGAGGGGTTTCCTGGATTCGGCGCAGAATCCCACCACGCCCTGGTAGCCGAAGCTGACGCCGACCAGGTCTCCGCCCACCGGGCCGATGCTTTTCTTGAAAGTTAGCCGCTTCTTCAGGTCGTCGGCCTCGAAGAACGTGCCGGCGTGGCAGTTCACTATCCCGGCGCCCCGGCGCGTCAGATATTCCCAGAGGGCGTCCTCGCCCTTTGCGGCCTCGGCCGGCAGACCTTCGGTGAATTTAGACAGGAATTCAAGCATCTCGCTCATTTTTTTCCCTTCCTCGCGGAGGATGTTCTCGCCGGGACTTCGAAGAACTCAAGCACGCCCTCGGCGATAGCGCCGGCCAGCTCTTCCTGGAAGGCCGGCGTGTTAAGCATTTCTTCCTGGCGCGGGATTATCATATAGGCGTTCTCTATCAGGGCGGCCGGCATCCAGGTCATGCGGGCCACCAAATAGTCGCCGTAGCGCAGGCCCTCGTCGGGCAGCGGTATGTTTTTAAGATAGGCGCGCTGGATGGCGGCGGCCAGCGCCCGGCTGGGGCGCTGGTAGTGGTAGATTGAAAAACCGCGCGGCTGCGAGTAGGGGTCCTCGCCGTCGCCTATGGCATTGTTATGGATGCTGAGGAACAGGTCCCCGCCCAGGTCTTTGGCTATCTTCGGGCGGTCGTTCAGTTCAACGTTCTCTTCCCCGCTGCGGGTCATCAGCACCGAGGCCCCCAGCTCGAGGAGCCTGGCCTTCAGCTTCAGGGCTATAGCGAGGTTCACGTTGACCTCGAAAGTTTCCATGGGCCCCACGGCGCCGTCCAGGCTGCAGCGGGCGGAAGCCGGCATGGAACTGTAGCGGGCGTCGCGCATGGGAAGCCTGCTGTTATTGTCGCATTTAAAATACGGCGAGTGCCCCGGGTCGAGCACCACGGTTATCCCGCCCAGCGGCCTGGGCCAGGCCAGCGAGGCCCTGGGGCGCGAGCGCAGGTCCACCTGCAGGGTTTTCGAAGGCCCCGGATAGGAAATATTATAGCCCCAGAGGGCGTCCGGCCCTGTCTCGAAGTCTAACTCGACTTTATTGGAGGACGCCTGGCGGAAAGAAACGTTCTTTACCAGGGTATCGGCGGAGTCGTAAACCACCGTATTCGTATGCAGGTTGGCGTAGTAGAGCGTAACGCGGAGGCCCCAGGGGAAGACCTCGGCCGTGTAGGGCAGGCGGTCGTAAAGAGTGACGGCGGCGGAGGAGCCGAAACCGGTCTTTTTCAGGCGTATCGCGCCGGTCTCGCTGCCGTAGCCGAAAGGGTACTGGGCGCCGGAGGCGGGCTGCACTTTTGAATCGTCGATCCACCCGGATTCGTCTCCGGAAAGGGCGATGCGGCGCAGGCCGTTGGAGCGGCCGGTTGAGACGAGCTTCACGCCTTTCGGCAGGAACATCATATAGCCGCCGTCGGTCGCGTTTTTCAGGATGGCGGTCTCGGTGGAGGTCTCCACCAGCGCCGGCCGCTTGAGAACCTTGATCTTTCCTTTGGCGGCCGCGGAAGCGCCGCGCGCGAAAAGCCCGGCTTTGAACCGCGCGGAGAGCGCGCCGCCGGAGCCCTGGTCAGCGTCCTTTATCCGGAAGGAAGTGTAATACCGGCCCGATCCCTGCGGGACCTCGGTCATTGAAAGGTCTTTAAAAACGCCTTCCAGGGAGCAGACCGCCTCGCGGGAAGGAGTCCCGACTGCCGTGATCTTAAGATAGTCTTCCGGGGAAACCTCGGCGTCGGCGGCGTAGGAAGTGAACTCCAGCTTCAGCGTGCCTGTCGACGGCCCCGCGTCCGCGGGCTGGCGGACTTTCAGCGCGCGCTGCGCGGTGGTTCCGTCCGCGAGCGTGCCGATAAAAGCGAAGTCGCCATGGGCCACCGGCAGGTAGGCGATGAAGCCGCCGTTGGTATAGACCTGTATTTTTTCCCCGTTTATGGCGAAGGCGGCGGTGGCCGGGGAGATATTCCCGAACACGAAGGTCTTGGGCACGGAAGGGATGGAGGTTCCCTCCGGCGGGTAGACGAAATTTATCTGCCCGGCGCAAAGCGGAAGTCCGGCAAGGAGGATCAGGGCTGCTGAGTTTAGAATGCGTTTCATAGGTGCTGGCGGCGACCGCCGGTTTTTAAAGAAAACGAAATATAAATTTAATACGGGTCAGATACAATTATAATATATTCAGCCATAAGCTATGAACAAATCGCCCCTGCTCGCAATATTAGCCGCGCTGCTTTTCCCCCTCTCCGGGTCCGCCGCGGATTTTACTTCCGTGCGCCCCTGCGCCAGGGCCAATGCCATGGGCACGGCCTTCGCTACCGTGACCGGCGACGCCTGCGCCGTTTTCTATAACCAGGCCGACCTTACCACCCTTTCCGACCTCGAGGTGCGCCTGGAGACCGGCCGCCGGCTCGCCCCCGGCGCCCCGGAGGGAGAAGTCTCACTGGCCTATATACGCCCGGTTCCCGACGCCGAGAACAAAGTGGCCGGCCTTGGCTATTATTCTGTGCGGCAGAAGGGCGGGTTGGGCATGGACTCCATGGCTTTCGGCCTGGGCAACCGCACCACCATAAAGTATCTGCAGAAACCGGTTTATTACGGCATGGGCGTAAAAATAATGAGCCTGAAAGGCCTTGAGAAAAGCCACCTGGGCCTGGGGGTGGAGGGCGGGGTTCAGCTCGAAAACACCGCCGGCCTCAGGACCGCCCTGGTCCTCTCGGACGCGCTGTTCGGCATGGGCAAATCGCTCATGACTTTTACCCTGGGAAATTCCTACCGCATAAAGAACACCCTGCTGCTGGCCGACCTGAGGGCACGCGGTTCCCAATCTGAATTTTTCCTGGGGGCGGAGCACTCCATGTTCAACGGGCTCCTCCAGGCGCGCGCCGGCAAAGGTATCGCCCTGGCCGGCGGCGACTATCTGGCCCTCGGAGTCGGGATAAACACGCTGCCCTGGACCATTGACCTCGCCTGGTCGCTGCCCTGGGCCGGCTACAATAAATTTGCCGGCTACTACGGGATCAACGCCGGCTACCGCTTCGGCTCCGGAACCTTCAGCGAGAAACTGGTCGGCGACGCGGGCAAGCAGGCCGAAGCCCTGCGGGTGCAGATAGACGACCTGAGGACGCAGCGCGCCAACCTCGAAAGCTCCATAGCGACCTACCGCGTAAACAAGAGCATGATCGAGACCGACGTGACCATGCTGCAGGGCCGCATGCGCGAGCTGGAGACCAATATCAAGGAACTGCAGGTACAATCCCTGGAGGCGCTGTACAAGAAGGAGAACCCGAAGGTCGTTAAAGCTTACGTCCCCCCGCCGCCCGAACGCTGGCCCAGGCTTCATAAAGCCGCGCCCGGGGAGACGCTGCGTTCCATCGCCGGAAAATATTACGGAAACCCCAATCTCTGGGAGCGGATCTACCAGGCGAACGAGAAGAGCGTTTCCAAAGGACTGCCGGTGGAGGGAGCGGTGCTGACCATACCGGCGCCGCCGACCCCCAACCAGTAAAGGCTATGTTCAACACCATACAGATCATCTGCGCGTCGGAGAAGGACCGGGCCATCCTCAGGGGGATCTTCAGAAACCTGGGCGCGGACGCCGTTTTTTCCAGCGACCTGAACGACGCGCTCGCTATTTTCGAGAAAGCGAGGCCCGCCGCGGTCTTCATAGCCGACGGCGAGGAGCCTCCGGCGGAGATCCAGCTGCGCGAGCTGCGGCGCGTGGCGCCGTTCATACCGGTGATCCCGCTTCTGAAACGGCGCGACGCCACCCGGGCGGTCGGGCTGATGAAGGCCGGGGCGCTCGACTGCGCGCAAAGCCCCTGGACCGAAGAGGAACTGCGCCCGCTCTACCGCAAAGCGCTCAGGCTCAGCGGCACGGCGATAGAGTTTGATTCCTTCGCGCTGCGGCGCCGGCGGCGGTCGCTCGCGCTCGCGCTGGCGGCCTGCTTCGGCCTGGCCGGTTTCGCCGGCGGGCTTTATTACGGCTTTCTGAAGTTCTCCCCCCTGGCGCCCCAGCCGCACAGCTTTTACCTCCCTTACGCCCATCCTACCGGAATAATGATAAAGAAAGATTCAGTCCTTATCAGCGACTGGTACAGCCAGGCGCTCTACGAGCACGGCGTAAAGAATTTCGGCATAAGGAAGGTCACCAGCCTGCCCGAACTGACCCCGGTGGCCATGGCCGCCTCGCAGGACGCGCTCTGGCTGGCAGGAACCAACGGCGTAATAGAGAAGCGCCTGCTCGACGCCCGCTACACGGTAGCCTCAAGGACCCCGGCCTTTTCGCCGGCCCCGGACAGCGCCTGCTTCGACGGGCTTTATTTCTGGACCGCGAACTCCCGGGCCGGCACGATAGTCAAGCGCATGCCCGGCGACGCCCTAGGAGAGATCAAAACTTTTAAATACCCGGGGCAGAAACTTTCCGCGCTGACCTGCGACAACCGGTTCCTGTGGGCGGCGGACCCGGTCCTGAAAGGCCTGGTAAAAATGTCGCTCGACGACCCGGAGCGGATAATTTCAAAGACGGACCTGGACGTTTACGCGTCGAGAACGCTCAAGATAACGGGGATGGCCTCGAAAGACGGGACGATCTGGTTCGCGGGAGAGGACGGGGACAAAGGCCTGGCCTTTTATAAGAATGAACCCAAATAAGGCCGATAATTTCATCCCCGCGGTCATAAAGACCTCTCTGGACCTCCCCCCGCTGTGGGGCAGGCTGGCCTTTCTCTCGCCGGGCGAAGCAGAACTGGTAAGCCATTTCGAACTGCCCGCGGGCAAAGTCGTAGCGCTCACTTTCGAGCTCGGCCGCGCCTCTTTCGAGGATCTCCGCGCGCGCATAAAGAAAGCCCTGCGCGACGGGGACGGCTACTATAATTATTCCCTTGTATTCCTGGACCCCGCGCAATCGGAACTTCTTAAAGCGGCGATAGCGGAAGCCGCTCCGCGCTGACTGCAGGGTATATATAAAAAAACGCCGGGCTGCCCCGGCGCGCCGTCATTTATCGATTAATAAGTTGTCCAGGAGTTGGACTTCAGGTCGGCGTGCGTACACGCTATCCAGACCGAACCATACATCGGATCTGTAGAGGTCTGGCCATTGTACATCAGGCCGGTCCCGTCGTGCTCGTGACCCGGAACCGGGTCCTGGTGGCAGTAGACGTTCCTGGAGGCGGCATGATAGCCGGGGACGGCTATCGCGGGGACTTCTTTAAGATATTTAGGAACCAGGCTGCTGGTGAGAACATTGGAGTTGGAAGAATGGGCGCACACGGGAAAAACGGCCTCGTTATCGGCGTAATAGATCCTGAGGGCGGAACGGATGGAAGCGAGGTTGCCTCTCAGCGCGCCCTCCTTCGACTTGCGTATCAGTTCCGCGAATTTAGGAACGGCTATAGAGGCTAAAATGCCGATAATAGCGACCACGATCATAAGTTCGATCAGGGTAAAGCCCCGGCGCGATTTTACGGCAGTAGTGGTCGAATTAATCATATAGTGCTAATTTTACAATAACTCAGTGGCTGTGTGAAGCAAATGCGGTCGTCCTGTAAACGAAAGGCTCCGGCTCTTATTCGGACGATCGCATCCGGAAGGATTTAATGCGTAATTGCATTTTATGCTCTATGCCTTGATTTTTATACTATTTACTGGTATATTTATATTAGTTACGATTGTTTCAGTTAAAGGAGCACATATGTCCAGAACAAAACCTGCCGAGCCGGTGGTCCTGAAAAATTTCCTCGAGATCCCTTATGACGAGCTTGAAGCCATGAACCTGGAGGCCGCCGAAGCCGCGGAAACCCTGCAGCCCGCGGAGCTGGAAAAAAAATACCGGGGGTACCTGCAGAACGAAAAGCGCCTCAAGGCGGTCACGCTCTGTTTCTCGGATATCGAGGGGCGCTTCCACATGCTCGACTACGACAAGCAGTACTTCCTCAGGGCGAACGATAACCTGACCTTCGACGGCTCCTCGATCCGCGGCTTTTCGGCGCAGAAAGAGTCCGACCTCCGGCTCGGCATAGACTGGGGCAGCATTTTCTGGCTCCCCTCGGACGTCTTCGGCCCCGGGAAGGTAATTCTTTTCGGCACCGTCCTCAACCGCGATAAAACTTCCTACGAATCGGATTTCCGGACGCGCCTGGCGGAGCTCGCCAAAGAGCTGCAGAAAACGCGTGGCATCACCGCGAACGTCGCCGGCGAGGTGGAGGGCTTCCTGGTCAAAGGCCTCAGCGCCGAGCAGGCCTACAACAAAGCAACCGGGTTCGAGCTTATCTCCACCGGCGGCTATTTCCATTCCCTCCCGCTGGACCAGCTGAAAATGTTCATCGACGCCGCGGCCGAGACGCAGAGGGCTATGGGCTTCAAGAACGAGAAGGACCACCCCGAGGTGGCGCCCTCCCAGTTCGAGCTCAACTTCTCCTACGCGGGCGTGGTCCGCGCCTGCGACCTGATCCAGCTCTACAAGCTGGTCTGCCGCCAGGTCGCCGCCAATATGGGCATGACCGCGACCTTCCTGCCCAAGCCGGTCTCAGGCGTGAACGGAAGCGGGATGCACCTGAACCTTTCCTTCTTCAAAGACGGGAAGAACCTTTTTTATGATAAAAAAGGAGAGGACGGGCTGTCCGCGACGGCCTGGGAGGTTATCTCCAGGCTCCTTAACCACGCGCAGGAACTGTCCCTTATCCTGAACTCGAGCGTGAACGCCTACCGCCGCCTTGACCCGCACTTTGAAGCCCCGAACCAGATCAAGGTCTCCTCGGTGGACCGCGGCGCGATGATCCGGATTCCGGCCGGGAACGAGAAATCCGCCCGGATAGAGATCCGCTCCGTCGGGCCCGACGCGAACCCGTACCTCGCCCTGTACGCCCTGCTCCGCACCGCCCTGGACGGAGAGCCGCTGACCAAGGACGAGAGCAAGCGCGACCGCGTGCGCTTTCTCCCCGGCAATATCTACGACGCGATCCGCCTCTTCAGGGGAAGCGAATTCGTTAAAAAAATAATGGGTGAATCTTCGCACGAGAAATACGTCCTGCACAAGCAGGCGGCGGCCGACCGGAGCCCGAAAGAGCTCGGCTCGATCGTCAAGTCCTCGGAAGTCCTCTTCCACCACGACGTGACGACCCAGATGCTCTGGCACAAGTTCTAGGGACAGCCAGAACAGCGGTGCGGAGCCGCCCCGGTGCGGCTCCGCTCTCTTTTGCCAACAGGCAAAAGAGGGTATAATCTAATCATGCAATTTACACGCTTACGCATCATTGTCGCCTCCCTCCTTTTGCTTTTTGCCGGCAGCGGGGCTTTCGCCTATTTTAAGTACAAAAAGATCTCGAATTACCTGATAGGGCAGATAAACGGGCAGACTTCTAAAAAGTTCGGCAGGCAGGTGAAATTAAAGAGTATTTCTTTTTCCCCCCTCAAGGGTATAATTATCAATGAAGCCTGCGTCTCGCGCCGCCCGGATTTCTCCAAAGGCAGCTTCTTCTGCGCGGCAAAAACGGTCATCCGGCCGGAGCTGACCGCGCTTATCCGGAATAAAATCTATTTTTCCAGCGTGGTCTTCGAAAAGCCCGTATTGAAGGTCCGCGAGCGGGGCGGCGCCTGGGACTTCGCCGACCTGCTGGCCCTCATCCCGGAAACCGACAAAGGTCTCTATCTCACCTGGAACGCCAGCGAGCTTTCCATGACCGGGGCGACCCTCGAGGCGGACCTGGAAACCTCCGGACTTTCGCTGGCCCTGGAAAACGCCGACATCTCGCTCGAGCATTATTCCTCCTTCGGCGGGAACTACGGCCTTGCCGCGGAAGGCCTCGTCAAGACCGTGCTGAAAGGTAAGCTCCTGTCCGCCGAAGTGAAAATAAAAACCGAAGCGAACTTCGACTACGGCGGGCTGTCCTCGGCCAAGGGCGTCCTCAGCGCGCAAAACCTTTCCTACGGCGCGATGACGCTGGAGAGCTTCAAGACGGACTGGACCCTTTTCAACCTCCGCAAGCCGCTGGCCGACAAGAACTATTCCATAACCCTTAACGCCGAAAACCTGGTGATCCCCGGACAGGAAACCTCGATAAAGGAAGGCGTCTCCAAAGGCCTGGCGCTCTTTTCCGCGGCTATGGGCAGGCCCGCGCCTAAAATAGAGGACATCGAGATGTCCTCTCTCAGCGCGGCCTTCCGCCTGGACAATTCGGCCCTGGCGCTGAAAGACCTTGAGCTTCGCACCAACTTCATGGACCTTTCCGCGGGCCTGGCTATCGACGGGCCCGCGAAAACGGCAGAGGCCGGCATAGACGCCGCGATAGGCTCGAATAAGATAAAGCTGTCAGTCTCCGGGCCGATGGCCTCGCCCAGGCTGATGCCCGCGCTCTCGGCGACCCTCACGGCAAAATTGAAAGAAGCGCTGGCGAACGCGGAGAACGGCCTCCTGAAGCTCTTCCCGGTTACCGGAGAATAAAAAAATATGGCTATAAAAGTTATCGTGATCGGTTCGGGCCCCGGCGGTTATCCCGCGGCGCTGCGCCTCAGGGAACTGGGCGCCGAAGTGACGATGGTCGAGTCCTGGGAGCTCGGAGGGACCTGCCTCAACCGCGGCTGCATCCCCTCCAAAGCTTTCCTGGATACCGGGCACAGGCTGCACGCCTTCGACGGGCTGCGCAAGCTGCTTAAAGACGGCTCGGGCGTAAATTTTTCCCCGGCCATGCTGGACTGGGAAAAAGTAAAAGCCCGCCGCGCCGAAGTCGTAGGCAAATTGAGAACCTCGCTGGAAAAGCTTTTCCAGGCGAAGAAGATAGAGGTCCTCCGCGGCAAAGCCGCTTTCTCCGGGCCGAACGAAGTGACCGTGACCGGGCCGCAGGGCGGGATAAAGAGAACTTTCGATTACGCCATCCTCGCCGCCGGCACTAGGCCGAGCTTCCCCCCGCCGTTCAGGGATTTCCACGAAGAGCTGACGGATTCCGACCGCGTGTTCGACCTCCCGCGCCTGCCGAAGTCGCTGCTGATAGTCGGCGGCGGCGTGATCGGCCTCGAGTTCGCCTGCTTCTTTAACGCCGTCGGAGTGGAAGTAAGCGTGCTGGAGATACTGCCGGAGATCCTCGCGGGGGAGGACCCGCAGGTTATCCGGGCGGTCCGCTCCTCTTTTGAAAAGCGCGGCGTAAAGTTCCACCTTGGGAAGCGAACAGCCTGCATAGATCTCTCCGGCGGCCTTAAGACCGTGGAGCTGGAAGACGGAACCAGGCTGCAGGCCGAGGAAATACTCGTAGGCGCGGGCCGGGCGGCCGACCTTACGGGGATGGGGCTTGAAGCCCTGGGCCTGGCCTGGGACAGGAAAGGCGTTAAAGCGGACGCCGGGCTGCGCACCTCCGTCCCTAATATATTCGCTGTCGGCGACATTAACGGCATCTCGCTCCTGGCCCATTCCGCCAGCCGGCAGGGCGAAATAGCCGCGGAAAATATTATGGGTGCGAACCGCGCTTTCGACGCCGACATAGTCCCCCGCTGCGTCTACGCCTGGCCCGAAGTCGGATCGGTAGGCCTTAACAAAGCGCAGGCCGAAGCCAAAGGCCTTACGGTAAAGACTTCGCGCACCTTCTATCTCGGCGTCGGGCGGGCCGTAGCCTCCGAAGAGACGGAAGGCTTCGCGCAGCTCGTCTTCGACGCCGCCGATGAGACCGTGCTGGGCGCGCAGCTGGTGGGCGGCCCGGCCACGGAGCTGATACACCTGCTGGCCCTGGCCGTCAAGCTGAAGCTGAAACGCGGGGACCTGAAGGAAATAATCTACGCCCACCCCACGATGGCGGAGGCGATCCACGAGGCGCTCTACAAGTGAAGGTCCTCTCCTGGAACGTTAACGGCTACCGCGCCGTTTTAAAGAAGGGCTTCCCTGAATTCCTTCTTTCCGCCAGGCCCGACATATTAGGCCTGCAGGAAGTGAAAGCCTGCCCGGAACAGCTGGCGCCCGGCGACACGGCTTTCGCCGGCTATGAAAATTCCTGGAACTGCGCGCAAAAGAAAGGCTATAGCGGCGTCGCGGCCTTTTATTCAAAAAAGCCGCTGTCGGTCTCTGCCGGATTAGGGGAGCCGCGCTTTGACGGAGAGGGCCGGGTTATCACGCTGGAATACCCCGGTTTTTTCCTGCTGAACGTCTATTTCCCCAACGGCGGCCAGGGCCCCGAGCGCCTGGCCTTCAAACTGGATTTCTATGAAGCCTTCCTGGAACACATAGAGAAACTGCGCAAAAGCGGCAAAGCCGTGATCTTCTGCGGGGACGTGAACACCGCCCACAACGAGATCGACCTCGCCCGCCCCAAAGAAAACGCCGGCAATTCCGGTTTTATGCCGATAGAGAGGGCCTGGCTGGACAAGCTCACCGCCAAGGGCTGGCTGGACACTTTCCGCGACAGGCACCCGGAGCCCGCGCAGTACACCTGGTGGGATTATAAAACCCGCGCCCGGGAGAGGAACGTGGGCTGGCGCCTGGATTATTTCTTCATAAACAAAGAAAAAGCGTCTTTGATAAAAGACGCTTTCATCCTCCCGGAAGTCCAGGGCTCGGACCACTGCCCCGTCGGAATAACCCTG
>JAVHPG010000073.1:0-14461 GCA_036170455.1 Elusimicrobiales bacterium | reverse complement strand
AATTAGGAACGTCACGCAGTGAGCGCCCCCTGGTCTCCCGGGGGGCGCTTTATTTTTGTCAAAGCGGAATAAATAATGAAATGTTAAATTGCTGGTAACCCTATGAAAGAATATTTTAAATTCGAAGAACGCGGCACTGATCTCAAAACCGAACTTCTCTCGGGCGCGGCGGTCATGGCGTCCTGATGGGCGCTGTAGCCAACAGGCCCCTGGCCCCCGCCTCCGGCATGGGGATAAACGCGGTCCTGACTTTTTCCGTTATCGGCTTCCAGCAGGCTAATGTCCCCTGGCAGGTAGGGATGTCCGTGATCTTTATCGAAGGGCTGCTTATTTTCCTGCTGGTAGTAACAGGTTTCCGGGAAGCGGTCATGGATTCCATCCCGCTCAACCTTAAAAGGGCGATAGGCGTGGGCATAGGGCTTTTTATCACCGTGATAGGCCTCAATGAGGGCGGCATCATCAGGCCCGCGCCCATAACCATGGTTTCGCCGGGCAACTTCTCGCAGAAATACGTCTGGGTCACTCTTATCGGTTTCTTTTCCACCGCTTTTTTCATGGCCGCGAAGATAAAAGGCGACATACTCTGGGGCATACTGGCCGCCGCGGCCGCAGCGTTGCTTCTGGGCGTCACGGCTATCCCGCAGTCAGCTTTCGCCGCGCCGCACTTCGGGACTTTCTTCGCCCCTTTCCAGACGGTGAACGGGCAGCTGGCGCTTGCCCCGGGCTGCTGTTCGCCTGTGCGCCTTCTTCGCCCCGCTGATACAGATGATAGGCGGCGGCTACAGGCTGCCCAACGCCTCCCACTACTGCCTGCTGGTCAACAGCGGCTTCACCCCGCCAGCTGATGTACATAGTCAGCGCGGCCTTCCTCGTTTCTTTTATCCTGGGGTCGAAATAATTACTTGAATTTTATAGCGAGAGCATTGTCGCCGAGGCTGAAGCCGGTCATGTGGACTTCGCCAACCAGGCCCTCGGGCAGGTAGCGTTTCAGGGCCGCGGCGGAGATCACGGTGTGAAGCGTCCAGGCGGCTTTGTCGTACTTGAAAGTGACGATATCGCCGGCTTTAAGCGGGCTCTGGTTCTCTTGCAGGCTCTCGTTAAGCGAGTCGGTGATCCCGCCGGTTATTATCCCCATTATATCAGCCACCATATCCTCTTTATTGAAGACTGTTTCGCTGTCGCCGACAGCGGGGATAGCGACGGGAGTTCCGGTCAACCCCGGGGTGGGGGCCATCGCGGCGTGCAGCTGCACGCGCTGGACCCTGATAGCGAGCTTGTCTTTCCCTTCTAGATAGGGCTTGAGCGTAACTACGGGCTCGGTCACGATGCCGTTCATGTTTACGCGGATATTCACGACTTTGAGCAGCTCACCCGAGCGCTCGAGCACGGGCTTGGCCGGGTCTATTATTGAAAGCTCTTTCTTAGAGGCGGCCACCATGACCATAACTTTCTTCAGGGCCTTGAATGGGACCCGGATAGAGAGGTCGAGGCCGATCATGTCGTCCTCTTCAACCTTAGGGGGCTGTGGTTTGGAGACCCGGACCGCTTTGAATTCCGTCCCGCGCAGGTCGGCGGCGGAGAGGGAGGCGAGGTCGAACTCGGAAGCCGAGGCCTGCCGGCCTAATGCGAAAGCGGCGGTTATCAGGATGGTCAGCGCTGCGGTTCTTTTGATCAGGTTTTTCATAAATTTTATCTCCGGGCCGGCCTAGTACTGGAAACCGAGGTACATGAGCCCCTGCTCTATCTTCATGCTCTTTACGATCACGCCGTTGGCGAAAGAGGGAAGGAAAGCCTTGTTCTTCAGCTTGAGCTCCACCGTCCTGTCGTCCAGCTTGCGGGCGGACATCGCCTGGATCAGGTCCCTGTTGGTCATGATGCCGGTCACTATGCCGGAGATCGCCATATTCTGCAGCTTCCGGCTGATGAAACCGGGGATGCTGATCCCGTAAGCCTGGTCCACTTTCACGTTATCGATGCGTATAACTATCGTGTTCGCCGCGGTGAGGGTGGGAGTAAGTTCTATGGTGGCGTACACATTGGGCTTGAGGGTCATGTCGCGCATATAGGCTTTCAGGCCTACTTCGATGCGGCCGTCGGCGCGGAACTTTACGCCGCTGTCGTGGCCGGCCGGGGCGAGATCATAGTCCCCGCCTTCCAGGTACTTCTTCAGGAAATTAGTGATCATGCCGTCCGAGATGGCCAGGCTGGAACCGGGAGACTTGTCCAGGCTGGCGCCGGTGCCGGACTTTACGCCCAGGGTAAAGCCTTTATCGTCGAAGCTGAAAGAGGAGAGGCTGACGCCGCCGGTAAGGCCGGGCAGCAGCGGGGCGACGAAATCAGTGGAAATGCGGGCGCGCAGGGTCCAGGAGGCCTTGTCGTAGGTGAAGGAAAGAGTGTTCCTGGCCTTAAGCTTTACCTTGTTGGCGGCAAAAGCTTCGTCCATGGATTCAAGCATGCTGGCTGTCAGGCTGCCGGCTATCGTAGCCATAAGGTCGTCTTTATTTACCCCGTCCAGGCCTTTAGGCCCGAAAGAAACTTCAGCGTCGACTTTAGGGAACCGGATAGCCAGGCGGTTTTCCCCTTCGAAAGAGGGTTTGAGCTGGACAGTGGGTTCCACGTCTATGCCGTGGAAGTCGACCGTGACATTGGTGAAAACGATGTGGTCGCCCTGGCGGAACAGCACGGGCCGGGCCGGATCGATGACTTCCATGTCGTCGCAAAGGCCGACTATGCGCTTATTGAGTTCGGCATAAGGGAGTTTTACGCTCAGGTCCAGCGCGGGGGCCAAATTGGGAGATTTATTCATCGACGCGAAAGGCCCGGCCGGGACCGGGATAGCGGCGAGGGCCGGATTATCAGAGCCCCTCAGGTCCGAGAGCGAAACCGCGTCCAGGGTAAAGCCGCCGGCAAATACACCGGAGGCCGTACAGAGCAGGGTCAGAATCGCAAGCATGTTTTTTTTCATAATTTTCTCGCCGCTTCTATATATAGTGTAGTAGGCGGGCCGCGGGAAACACAGAGTATAAAGGCCCAAACGGAGCGGGCCATCAGGGCAAGCCGGCTTGGGCCCTTTCAGGCCCTCAGCCGCGGCCGGGAGCGGCTCCGGCCCGGTTTGTAAATGGAATTCGCTTATCATATAATTTGTTTGTCCCCGGTAAATCAATGTCCTATTATAAAAAGCTTAAAACAGACCTGGCGGCCGCCGGCATTTTCATCTCCCTGGGCGTGGTGCCTGTGGCCGCCCACAATCGGGACAAGATCGGCCACAACCGCAGCCTCGTGCTGCTTGATTTAGTAAAGAAGATATAACGCCAGCCGGCTTAAAAGCCGCAACAGCCCCCCGCTGGCGCAGACCGCCCGGGCGGTTTGCCCTCTGTAAAAAAGGAGACCCCATGAAAAGAACACAGGAAATGACCAGCGTTCAGCCGGACTGGGAGAACTTTTATCCCCGCCCTATCTCCGACAAGCTCCCCTTTTTTTCCAGGGACGGCCGCCTCTATGACTGCCTCTTCGCGCAGCAGCTCAGCCGCGAGCTCCTGGAGCACCTTTTCAGGACCGCCGACGCGTTGAGGAACATCACCCAGGCCAAGTCCGGGGCCGACCACGTCGGGAATCTGCTCTCCGACAAGCGCGCCATGCTCTATTTCGTCCAGCCCTCCACCAGGACGTTCATGTCTTTCCTGAACGCCTGCCATATCCTGGGCATCAAGACCTCCGAGATCCGCGACACCTCCACCTCCTCCGAGGTGAAAGGCGAGACGCCCGAGGACACCGTGCGCACTTTCTCCAGCTACGTGGACATGATCATCATGCGCCACCCCGCGCCCGGCTTCGTGGAAAAGACCGCCTGGCTGATGAACCGCACCGGCCGCCCCGTGCCGATACTTAACGGCGGCTCCGGCAAGGACCAGCACCCGACGCAGGCGATCCTGGATATGTACACCCTCTACCGCAGCTTCGCGGGCGACCTGGACGACAAGCACATAGTGATGGTGGGCGACCTGAAGCGCGGCCGCACGGTGCGCTCGCTCAGCTACCTGATGAAGAACTACAAGAACGTTTCGCTCTCCTTCGTCTCGCCGAAGGAGTTCCGCATGGAAGCCGACATCCTCGACTTCCTGAAGCGCCACAAGATCCCGTTCCAGGAAACCGAGGACTTCAAGGGCACGATGAAGAGCGCCGACGCCATCTACATGACCCGCATCCAGGACGAGCACGACAAAGGCGGCGAATCGAAAGCGGTGGATTATTCCCCCTTCTACTTCAAGAAGGAGCATTTGAAGAATATCAAGAAGACCTGCGTGATCATGCACCCGCTGCCCCGCCGCCATGAGATAGAGGTCTCCGTGGACGACGACGACAGGGCGGTGTTCTGGCGCCAGGAGCGCAACGGCATGTGGGCCCGCGCCGCCCTGATAGCCTATATCTTCGGCGTGGACGGGAAGATAAATTAACCATGAAAGGACAAAAAATGAACAAAATACTTTTCCTGTTAACAGCTTTCGCGTTCACCGCCGCGGCGGCTCACGCCGCCGGCCCGGTGAAGCTTGAGGGTCTGAAAGCCTCGGACCTCCGCGGGTCGGAGCAGCTTTCAGCGCCCCTGCCCGGAGCGCCTATGAAGGCGGACCCGGTTTCCCCGGACCTGCTGGCAAAGTTCAAAGACAAGGAGAAGCGGCTCGCGGCGTTCCGCAACGACCTTAGCCGGGCAGGCAATGACCTGAACGACCTTGAGAGAAGGGCGCGGCAGATGATCCAGTATAATTCCCAGGATTATTTTTTCCGGACCGACCTGAGCAGGATGTCCTCGGACATGTCGCGGCGCTTCGATACCAGCCGCCGGCTGATGACGGACGTTAAAAACCTGCTAAGCCTCGCGCAGAAAACCCGGGAACTTAATACGAGTGCCAGGAACATGGAGACCTCGGCCCGCGATATCCTACGCCTGACCTGGCCGGCCATGCAGGACGCCGCGGGACGCCTGGAAGGGGCCATCCGTTCCGGCGACCCGGCTGTCGTCGGCTACAATTCCCAGTGGAACGCCGCCGACATCTCCCGGTATACCCGGCAGCTCTCGGATTCCGCCAGATATCTTACCACCGACACAAAGAACCTGGTTACCGCGACGCAGCCGTAAACAGCGCGGATATTAAAAAAAGGCGCCCTCTTCGGGATAGGGCGCTTTTTTAATTTATTCAGAGACCTTGTCCGGGCCTCATATCTGTTAATACGCCTTTATATAAACAAACGGAGTTTTTAAAGTGCTACAATCTTTTTTACTCGATAACTGCGCCCGGTTCAGCCTGGTTCGGCCGGGGGGGCTTTTAATTTCGCCGAATTCCGCCGAGGTATACAGAATGCCGTTAAAAACCGTAAAAAGCTTGTTACGCGCGCTTCCGCTCTTCCTTTTTATCGCGGGCCTTGTCCCGGCGGCTGATGCCGCGGTGTCGAAGACCTCGAAAAGAATCATCCGCCAGGCCGCCCCGCCCCTGAACGTGGTCCCGGACTTTACCGCGACGGCGCTTTCCACCACCAGCATACAATGGGGCTGGTCCACCGGCAGTTTCACCGGCTCCGGCATCACCGGCTTCCACCTTTATTCTTCAAGCACCGCCGTTGTAATTGATTTCCCGCTGGCCTCGGAAACCACCTATTACATAGATTCCGGCCTGGGAGCTAACAAGCAGTTCACCCGCTGGATAACCTCATATGACGGGACGGGCCAAGGCAGCGATTCCGAACACCTAGCTAAATACACTTACGCTACGCCGCCATTTACCCTTACCCTGAGCACGCTCACGGCTGAAAGCGTCTATGTCACCTGGTATTTCAGCTCGGCTACGGCCTATGCCGTAATGTGTTCCACCAATGCCGGAACCGACTGGGTGCGCAACCGCGATGTTTTCGTGCCCTGGCAGACCATAGACCTGCTGAGCAACAAGAGCTACCTGATAAAACTGGGGGGCGTTAACGGCGACAATGAGCTCACCCCGGGACTTTACAGCGTGACCAGGACCACCGTCACCCCGCCGCTGGACCTGACCATGACGGGCGTAGCGGTCTCTTCTTACACTATCGAATGGAGCTGGTCCACGGGAACCCTCTTCGCTACCGGGATAACCGGCTACAACATCTACCACTCCACCACCGTTACGGACGATGCCATTCCCCCGGACGAGTATCTGGGAGAAGTCGTTTCTCCCGCGCTGGGCGCCGGAACCACATACTGGATAGAATCCTTTGTGGACGGGGGCAGCACCACTACCGTCTCGGCTAATTCCCGGCACAACCGCTGGATCAAAGCGGTCGGCAGCCACCTCGTGAACGGAAATTTCCTTGAAAGCCTGAACAAGACCAACTTTCAAAGATATACCTATGCCATCGCTCCCGCCACCACTACCGTGATCTGGCTCGACCCTTCCCCGTACCTGGTAGCGCATGTCTGGGAGGACTCGGTAGGGCTCATCTGGGAGCCACGCGTCGGCACCAGCGAAGCAAGCAAATACATCATAGACTATTCCACCGTGGCCGGCTTCACAGTGGCGGTCTCCTCGATACTGGCCACCGCAAATCCGTTCACGGTTACCGGCTTGACGGATAACACCAAATACGACTTCCTGCTGGGCGCCATCAACGGCGACGAGATACAGACGCCTTACACCGTGGCTCTCTCCTCAAGCCAGGCTTACAAAGTGATGACCCGCCCCGTCCCGCCCGCCAATTTCGCCTGCAACCCTTTTACGGACACCGCGATGAAATGCACCTGGTCCACCTCGACCTATGTGAATGCCGGCTATATAACCGGCTACTCCGTAGGGGACCTGCATCACCGCACTGTGGACGGAGCGGACGAGATCTACTGGGACCCGCTGGACCTGCTTCCCGGGGTCGCGAGCCACGAATACAGCCTGGACTACCTGCTGACGAACAGCACCCACACCATCTCCGTCTGGGTCTCGCAGACGGACCCGGACTGGGTGGCCGGCAACCCGCATTATGACGCTTTCCCCCAGGAGCTTGAATTCTGGTACGCCAACTTCGGAAGCTACCGCCTCGATAAGGACGGCTATACCTACGCCACGCCGCCCAACGACGTCTCTTTCTACTCCGTCCGGTCGAGCACGGTCGGGGTGACCTGGAACGAGCCGATAGTCCCGGCCACCAAGTACCGCGTGGAGCGCTCCACTATTATTACCGGGCCTGAAGACCAGCGGGCCTGGGTATTTATTTCAAGCGTTACCGGCAATACTTTCGAGGATACGGGCCTCACCCCGTACACGACCTACTCCTACCGCATAGGCGCGATAAACCTGCTCGGCTTCCAGACCATCGGCATGTCCACGGCGACCGACGGGAACAGGCGGGATTACAGCTTTGTCAGCAGCACTCTTACGAAGCACATCTCCCCCACGATGGTCGGGACCGCGACCAGCACGAACACCATAAACTGGGCCTGGACGAACACCGTGCCGGGCGTGCTGTCCTATAATCTTTACACTTCCTCCGAAGGCGTGATCGTTGCCGGGCTCGGCGCTGGAACGACCTTCTACGTCGAGGTCAACCTGTCCAGCGCGAACGCCAGATATACGCGGCGGGTGCGTTCCTACACTTCTTTCGGCGAAGGCGACTATTCGCAGGCCGCTATCTCCACCCTGGCCAACCCGCCGGCGGCCCCGGTCCTCACCAGCTCCGGGGTACATACCATGGCGCTGGAATGGCTCGACAGCGACGGCAGCACCCGCTACAGCCTGGACCGCTCCACTGACAAGAACTCCTGGACACCGCTTAAAGCGTGGACCGACGTCTTCGTCTCCACCTGGATCAGGGACACGAACCTGCGCTTCGCCTCCACCTATTATTACGCCGTAGGCGGCTACAACCAGGACGGGATCCTCTCCGTCTCGAGCTCTATCTCCGCCGCGAACATGACGTTCCCGCTGCCGTCCGCCTACACCGCGGTGTTCGCCACCGCCGCCGCCAGCCAGAACGTGACGGCGCCGATCGCCGGGGTCGGCCTGGTAACAGTAAGCGTCCCCGCGGGCGCTCCCGAAGGTTACTTCTTCATAAGCACCAACGCCTTCACCAGCCCCGTAGATATCACGAAGGCCGATCTGGACGCGGCGACGGCCAAACTGACCAGCGTTTCCCTTCTCACAGGTTCCATAGTGGAGCTGCACCTGTACGATATTTACGGGTCCTCCGTGTCGTCCAACCTGCCTTCCGCGGCAAGGGTAAACATGATCTATACGGACGCAAATAACGACGATATAGTCGACGGGACCTCCGCCCAGGCCGTATCGCTCAGGATCTTCAATCTCGATACCGGCTCGCTGGTCTGGAACCAGATCGCGAATTCGATGCTGAACAATCCCGCGAACACGGTGTACGCCGATATCCCGCATTTCTCGTTCTACGCTCTGGGCAGCATCACCTCGGCCGCCGGAACCATCGCCGACGTGTTCGCCTATCCGAACCCCTACAAGCCCGGCAGCAGCGGGTCCTTCGGCCAGTCCGTCTACGGCGACGGCATAGTCTTCGAATCCCTGCCCGCCAGGTCCGGCGTCAAGATCTACAACCTGGCCGGCGGCCTGGTAAGAGAATTGAACGACGATGACGGCGACGGGCGCTGCCTCTGGAACGCCAGGAACACCGAAGGCGCGCGCGCCGCGTCAGGAACCTATCTTTACCTGGTAACGAGCCCCGCCGGCGAGAAAAAAACCGGCAGGATAGCGATCATTAAATGACCCGGCTTTTAACGAGGAACGGACCTATGCTGAAAATCTGCGTTCTTGCACTCTTCACCCTGGCGGCGGCCGCCGCAAGCTGCTCGGCCGCCAGCGAGGGAACCTCGGGGGGACAGTTTTTGAGGATAGGCGTAGGCGCCAGGGCGTCCGCGCTCGGCGAAGCCGCCTCCACCATCTCCGGCGCCCAGTCGATATTCTATAACCCGGCGGGCCTGGCCGGGGTCCTGGATACTGAACTGTATCTTTCCCAGGTTCAATGGATCATGGACGCAAGCTATTCCAACCTGGCGCTCGCGAAAAGGGCCTGGGGCGGAGTTTTCGGCCTCGGCGTCAGCTATCTTTCGACCCCGGCCACCGACAAATACGACAAGTTCGGGACCAAGCTCTCAGAAACTTATTCCGCCTCGGACATGGCCGTCACGCTGGGCTACAGCGGAAGGCTGGCGGCCAGGACCAATTTCGGCGCGAACCTGAAATATATCTCGAGCAAGCTGGAGGACGAAGCCGCCTCCGCGGTGACCATGGACGCCGGGCTTAAGTACGCGGCCATTCCCGGGAAGCTGGTTTTCGGCTTCGCCCTGCAGAACGCCGGGGGGACGCTTACCTATATAAACGACAGCGACCCCCTGCCCCTGAACGTCAAGCTCGGCGGCCAGTACGCCTTCAGCCTGGACAAGAACAGCGCCACGAAGAAAGACCTGACCGTCTTTACCGACGTAAATTCCATGAAAGACTCCGGCCCCTACGCGAACATAGGCGTGGACCTCACAAGCGTCTACGACAAAGACACAAATTTTTCCATGCGGGTCGGCTACCGGACCAAAGCGGGCGTAAAATCCGCGGGAATAGCCGGCGGTATCGGCATCGATATGAAAAAATATCTTATCGATTACGCCTACGCCCCCATGGGAGACCTGGGCAATACCCACAGGTTTTCCGTCACCGTAAAATTCGGAGCCAGGCAAACAGCAGCGCAATAGCCGGCCCCGGCCGGAGTCACAGGCCGAAAGCCTGAAGAAGTTTCATGGGAGAACAGAGATGTTTAAAATCCTGGCGGTAGAAGACAACCCCGCCATTCTGTCTTTTTACAGGGAGTTCTTCGCCGATACGGGCTTCGAGGTCCAGACCGCGGAGGACGCCCTGTCCGCGATAACCCTGCACCAGCAGTTCAAATCCGACCTGATCATACTCGACCTGAATATCCCGGCCGGCGGCGGCATGCTGGTTTTCGAGACCCTGCGTGTCCGCCTCTGCGACCCGGTGCCCATCATATTTTCCACCGGCCAGCCCGAGCATCTCCCGAATCTCAAGAATCTTCACAATGTGTCTTTTATAGGCAAGCCCGCTGACCCCCCGCTGCTTCTGGCGGAGGTTAAAAGACTTCTCAACAGAAGCACGACCCCGGCAATGAACCCGGTCCCGCCGCCCCCTCCCCAGCTAAAGCCGGCCAGCCTGAAGATACTCGTGGTAGACGACGATTTGACCATCCTCGAGCTGTACAAAGAAATACTTCTGAAAGCCGGGTTCGAGGTCCGGACCGCGGAAGACGCTATCGGGGCGGTCACCAAATTCCAGGAATTCAAACCCGCCCTCGTTATCCTCGACGTGGACATGCCCGCCGGCGGCGGGAAGAAAGTTTTCGAGCGGCTGCGGATCCAGCTGATGTCCCCAGCCCCCATAATCTTCGCCACCGCCTCGCCGGAGGCCGTGGCCAGCCTGGAAAGGAACCTGAACGTCGTAGTCCTCAGGAAGCCGCTCACGCCGGACCTGCTTGTCGGAACCGTCAAGAAACTTCTTAAACTGGCTTAGCGCCCGCTTACATTTAAACTATAATCTTTATATTCGGGAGGCATACTATGGACAGAACATCGTGGGAGAATCTATTCAAGAAGCGGTTCCTTCTGGTCCCGCCGGACGAAGAATCCAAACCCGGAGAGGCCACCTACGCGCTCAGGGATAAGCAGTTCGTCATTATCATCAGGGCGGCCTCCGCCCCAGGCGCGCTCAGGGCCGAATCCGTAACTGTCACCGAAGAGTGCCTTGTAGTCAACCGCGGCCAGGGCCGCAGCGCTTACGTCGCCTGGGACAGAATAGAGGCGATCTCGACCGTAGACACCTAGTCCGGTTCGGCAACTTAAAAGGGGACAGGCTGCTTTTCCATGAAAAGCAGCCTGTCCCCTTTTTCCCTATTTGTTATAATATACAGGCAACTTAAGGTAAATATCGTCAGCTTTTCACCTGCCTGAAGCTTTCTACCTTCTAAATTATTTGCAAAAAACGCTCCGCTGCGGCGAGAACAGCGAAGACCGGACCGTTTTCAGCTGCCGTCTTACTTCTATGGCTATACTAATAAGCAGTCAGAACCTTTCAAAGCGCTTCGGCGCGCGGCCGCTTTTCGAAGGCCTTTCTTTCGGCCTTTTCGACGGCGAGCGCGCCGGCCTCATCGGCCCTAACGGAACTGGCAAAAGCACCCTGCTAAAAATACTGGCGGGGCAGGAAACGCAGGACGAAGGGAACCTGGCGCCGCGCCGCGGGCTCCGCGTCGGCTATCTGCCGCAGCAGGATATTTTCGCGGCCCCGCCGGAAGGCCTTACCGTGAGGTCAAGGCTGGCCGAAGCCCTCGCCGGGCTGAATTTGGAAGATTATGAGATAGACCTGCGCATAGAGGACTGCCTGGAGAAAGCCGGTTTCACTGACCCCGAACAGGCGGTCTCCAAGCTCTCCGGCGGCTGGCGCAAAAGGCTGGCTATCCTGTCGCAGGTGATCCGGGAGCCGGACCTGCTGCTGCTGGACGAGCCGACCAACCACCTCGACCTGGAAGGCGTGCTTTGGCTTGAAAATTTCATGTCCGGCCTCAGATTCGCTTTCCTCGTAGTGACGCATGACAGGCGCTTCCTGGAGCGGGTCTGCAACCGGATCATAGAGCTGGACAAGCGCTACCCGCAGGGGCACTTCAGCAGCGCCGGCAATTACAGCAAATTCCTGGAGAACCGCGAAGCTTTCTTCGACGCCCAATCTTCCCGCGAAGACTCGGTGCGCAATATCGTCCGCACCGAAATAGAATGGCTGCGCCGGGGCGCGCGGGGCAGGGCCACCAAGCAGAAAGCCCATATCGACCGGGCCGGCGGCCTGATCAACGAGCTCTCGGAGCTTGAGTTCAGGAACTCCCAGAACCGGGCCGCGACCATAAACTTTTCCGCCAGCGGCCGGCAGACAAAAAAGCTGGTCCACGGCGTAAGCGTTTCGATGAGCCGCGGCGGGCGCAAGCTTTTCAACTCGCTTGACTTCATGCTGCGCCCCGGCGACAAGCTGGGCCTGCTCGGCTCGAACGGCAGCGGAAAGAGCACCCTGCTCAAGCTCATGACCGGCGAGCTCGCCCCGGATTCAGGAACCATCAAACTCGCGGAGGACCTCAGGATCGCTGTCTTCGACCAGCACCGCGACCAGCTGGACCTGAATGTTACATTGCGCAAAGCCCTCTGCCCCGCCGGAGAGAACGTCCTGTACCAGGGGAATTTCATCCACGTGAACAAATGGGCGCACCGCTTCCTGTTCCGCGCTGAGCAGCTGGACTTCCCGATGAGCAGGCTTTCCGGCGGCGAACAGTCCCGCGTACTGATCGCGCAGCTGATGCTGAAACCCGCGGACCTGCTGCTCCTGGACGAACCCACCAACGACCTGGACATCCAATCGCTGGAAGTCCTTGAGAACAGCATCAGGGAATTCCCCGGCGCGCTGGTCCTGGTAACCCACGACCGCTACCTCCTGGACAGGGTCAGCGGCGCGCTGCTCGCGCTCGAGGACGGCGACCACGGCTTCTTCGGCGACCTGGACCAATGGGAACTCTGGAAAGCGTCCCGCAAAGAAAAAGCCAAAGCACGCTAAAAATTAAAAGGGGCAGGCTACTTTTTAGGAGTGGCCTGCCTCTTTTCCCTATTCTTTTACCCGAGCGGGCGGCAGGGAGCGGCAGCGAGCTTTCCCCATAAGGAATAATTCCCATCGCCACGGAGTATAAGGAAAAGGCCATCCTATAAGGTTCTTTTAAATATCTGTAGCGTCCAGGTCGGCTATTATGTTTTGGCCGTCATAGAGGAAGCGCGCCGTGTTGGCGTTTACGGTCTTCTCGGTGCGGCGGCCTAACGGGTCGTATTTGTATCCCACCTTGGCATCGGGAGTGACAACACTGGAAAGCTGGTTCTCCGGGTTGTAGGCGTAGGTGATGGTGGCGCTTGAGGCTTTTTCTATGCGGCTGGTCAGGTTGCCTAGCTGGTCGTGGGTGTAGGTGTAGATCGTGTTCTCCAGCACGCGGTTGGCGGCGTCGTATTTGTAGTCTTTGGCTTCGCGGTCGAAGCGACGGTTGCCGTTTTTATCATAAACGAAGGCCTCGGCATTGGCCATGCTGAAAGGCACCGGCTTTACCATTATAAGCCGGTTGGACTTATCGTAGGCGTAGGCCTTTACACCGTCGTGATCCTCTATCTTTACGCGGTTGCCAAGCTCGTCGTAGGTGTAATTATTGAAAGCCACAACCTTGCCGCCAGCTTTATTGGTGATACTTAAAAGCTGGCCGGCGGCGTCATAAGAATAGCTGGTTTCCGCCAGCGGGGCGGTATTGCGGGCAGCGGCGAATATGTTTTTTATTCCCATACTATTTACATAAAATTTTTGATCTACCATTTTTTAATTTGTGTTCGCTGATTATAAGAACGCTTTCACGATTCTTCCAGTAACAACGCTAATAAGCAGGCATAAAATTATTTCGGTGGAACTAAACGCTGTCCGTAGCGGATAATCATTTGGGAAAAAAAGAATATACAAATATAGTGGGCCGAATATAAAAATAAAAATCGAAGCATATTCCAAACAGAATTTGCCCCATCTGGATAATTTAAAAAAAGTCCTTTCCTTTAGCTTTTTTAGACTAGCGCCTATCATGGTCTGTCCTTCAAAATCAGAGACTATTCCGACCCCAAGGCCACCAAAAACGGCTATAACATACAGAATTACAAGTTTTGTTCTCATAATTTATTTTCCAGGGCGCGGAAAAAGCGAACTTGCTCCAGCTGCTCCAATCGCGCGTCCAGTCGCATATCCTTTCGTATTAGCAGAGGCTATTACCCACCATGGACTTGCCGCAAAAATATTCTCACTGGATGGAAGCAGGCCCGAAATTAATGACGGCTTTACAAATGGCCCACCGATTAGCCCGGCGCCAAGGCCAACTCCGGCAGAGATAGACAGGTCACTCCATGAGAAATTACTTGCTGTCATTGAGTACTGAACAGTATTTGCCAGCATCCCTAGACCCCCTGCACCCAAATAATTAACGCCCAATATCGGCATTAAAGCCCCTGTTAGTCCCCCAACAAGCGCAGACGCTCCCGCACTCTTCCAATCCACACACCCATAGAACGCTTTTTGAGCCAGGACACTACCAATAAATCCAGATGCAGCTCCCAATCCTGCACCAATAAGCACAGGTGCAATTATTGGGACTATTTCCCCATTAGGATCTTTAAGAGATATCGGCCTATTGATTACATATCGATACAGGTTTGTGTCCCTACCTTGAAATCCAATCGGGTCTTCCTGCGTGAAGGCACCACGCAGTGGGTCGTAGTGTCTGGCACGGTAGTTGTATTGGCCGGTTTCGGGTTCGTACTCCCTTGCGGTGAACATTCGGGTGTTGCCTATGAGTGAAGCGGGGATTATAGCGCCGG
>JAVHPG010000072.1:0-2990 GCA_036170455.1 Elusimicrobiales bacterium | reverse complement strand
GTCTGGCAGCGCGCCGAGGCCGTCTTCGCCGAGGCCGGCTACCGCTTCGACGAGGTTAAGACCACGCGGGAATTCTTCATGGCCGGCGGCGACCTCCTGGACTGCCGGGACCGGGTGAAGGACGTCAACGCCCTGCGCGGGAACCCCGACTTCGCCGGCATAGCCATGGCTTTCAAGCGGGCCAAGAATATCCTGCGCCAGGCAAAAGCCCCGCTCAGCGGCTCTCCCGACGAAGGCTCTTTCCAGAAAGACGAGGAGCGCGCCCTTTACGGCGCTATAAAGGCCATGTCCGGCAGGCTTAAGGCGCACGTCGACAACCGCGATTATGCCGGCGGTCTTTCGGAGCTGCTTTCGATAAAGGGCAGCCTGGATAATTTCTTCGAGAAGGTGATGGTGATGGACGAGGATCCCAAGGTGCGCGAGAACAGGCTTAACCTGATAAAGTCGCTCGTGAATCTCTTCGAGGGAGTGGCGGACCTTTCGCAGCTGCAGTAGTCCCCAGTTTCTTCAGCGGTATCCAGCTGACGCCGGTTTGGCGCGCGTCCGCATCGGCAGCAGTTCGCCCTTCCTTATAATCATAGCCTTGGCGGAGATCGGCACTCTTTTGTTCTTGAACCTCATCGCGGTCAGAACGGATAGCCTATTTTTATGATGGCGTTGGTCCCCTCCGAGCCATAGGCGAAGTCGACGGTAGCTACCAGCTGCGGGCGGATGACCAGGCGGGCCGAAATGCCCGGCCCGTACTTCAATTCGCCGGCGCGGAAATCGGAAACCCTGTCGAATACGGTTCCCACGTCGAGGAACGGCGCGATCTCGGTTTCGCTGATGAACTTGAGGAACGGGGTTTTGGACAGCGTGATCCGCTCTTCGATGTTGAAGACGAACTTGCCGCGGCCCGTGAAGCGGCCGTCGCCCGCCATGCGCAGGCCCGTGCTCTCGCCCAGCTGGGGCAGCGCGTAGAAAGGCAGGGCGTCCCCGCGCTGGAACTGAAGCAGGTAATGCACGGCCGTGACGAAGCGGCCCTGCTTCCTGTAATTGAAATAGTTCTTCACCTGGAAAGCGTAAGTCCGGTACTCGTAGTCCGAGCCCAGCTTTTTATTGGAATAAAGCACCGAGGCGCTGGCGTAGGTTCCGACCTTCGGCAGGTAGGGATGGTCGGTGTTATCGTAGACCAGCGAGACGCGGTTGGTAAGAAAGCGGTCGAGGTCGGCGGCCCTGGCGTAGTCGGACGGGAAGATCTCCCTGATCTGCCCGTTGGTGACCGGGCCTTCTCCGATCTTCTTATCGTAAAGGGAGCTGTTGAGGTTAAGGAACAATTCCCTTCCAAGCGGCACGTCCAGGATGATTTCCCCGCCGCTCATCTGGAGCGCGTAGTTGGCCTTATCCCCCCGGCGCGAGTTGATCCCGAAGCCGTAGAAGGACGGCTTGCCGGTGATCCAGTGCTTGGCCTCCAGGCTCAGGCGGAAGCCGGAGGAAAAAACGTTGGGCGTGTAATAGTACGACATCAGTTCCCGCTCGACGCGCTCCGAGCGCGAGGCGCGCAGGATGAAATAGCGCTTTTCGTCAGGGAAGATGTAGTGGCGGTAGGTAAGGGTGGTCCGCAGGTTCTCGTTGTAGCTGACGGACGGGACTATCACGGACTTCAGCTCGCTGGTCTTTTTGTCCTTGATGGCTATTACCGGCATCATCCCGAAGCTCGGGCCGAGGTCCTTGCTGGAATCCACTACGGGGAAGGGGATGATGGGGCCATTCTGGGTATCTATCGTTATCGCGCTCAGCATCCTGGCAAGCAGGCCCTCCTTCGGAACCGGGCGGTCCACCGTCTTCATGATGTCTTCCCTGGTTTTGGGTTCGGGCTTTACCAGTTCTTCCTTGGCCTTTGGCCCGTGTTTGACCAGGACGCGTTTCTTTGGCTGCTGGGCGGCGGCTGTGGCGGCGCAAAAACCGATAGCCAGGAAAAAAATGAGGAGGCGCTTTGGCATGGGGCTGGATCGTGTCCGTGCCGGGCGTGGGCTGGCCCGGCCGGAGGCTTATTTTATGAAGTGCAGGGCTTTCACTATCGGCATCTTCCTGCCGTAACCGAATGATTTCTCCGTAACCTTAAGGGCTATCGGAAGCTGCTTCCGCTTGTACTCGTTTATTTCCACGCGCCGCAGTATCGAGAGCACCAGCTCCCGCCCGTAGCCGCGGTTTACTATTTCAGAAGGGGTCCTGTTCTCCTCGAGGTAAAGGCGGAGGATCTCGTCCAGGGTCTCGTAGGGCGGCAGATCGTCCTGGTCTTTCTGTCCCGGCTTGAGCTCCGCGGTGGGCGGCCTCTTTATTATCGCCTGCGGTATTATTTCCCCGCGGCGGTTGAGGTAAGCGGCCAGCCTGTAAACCTCGGTCTTGAAAAGGTCCGCTATGGGGGCCAGCGCCCCGGCGGTGTCGCCGTAAAGAGTGCAATAGCCCACGGCGATCTCCGACTTGTTGCCGGTGGCGAGGTTCAGCCAGCCGTTGGCGTTGGCGAGAGCCATCAGGAGGCTGCCGCGCGAGCGCGCCTGCAGGTTCTGCATGGTAAGCGTTACCTGTCCCGGGGAAGTTTCAGCTTTCAGCTCGCCGAGGAAGGCCTTGTATATTTTTTTGATCGGGATAGTTTTAGTCTTTATGCCGAGGTTGCGCGCCAGCAGCAGCGCGTCCTCGCAGCTTTGCCGGGAGGTGAATTCCGAGGGCATCAGCACGCCCGTGACGTTTTCCGGGCCGAGGGCGGCGGCGGCCAGCGCGGCGACCACGGCGGAGTCTATCCCCCCGCTCAGACCGAGCAGGGCCTTGGTGAAGCCAAGCTTGCCGAAGTAATCTTTTATCCCCAGGGTCAGCGCGGCGCAGATCTCCGCTGTTTCGTCCTGGGCGGCGGCGGGCCCGGCGGCTGCGCCGCGGGCCCCGGTGTCAACGAGCACAAGGTCTTCGCCGAAGGCTTTAGCGCGCGCGGTGACCTTGCCTGCCGGCGACAGGGC
>JAVHPG010000071.1:0-14882 GCA_036170455.1 Elusimicrobiales bacterium | reverse complement strand
GTTCCCGTTCGACTGTATTATGTACATAACGGTCTGCAGGCCGGTGTTCTTGAGGATACTGAAAGGGTCAGACGAGGAGTTCGTGAAATCTTCCACTTTCTTTATCCCGCCACCGTTGCTTATCACATAATTTTCCTTGGCGAACCAGAGATAGTCGGTGCCCGAGTTGCCGACATTGTACATATCGGCCTGGTACTGCCAGAGGCTGACATTAGCCCCGGTCTCCTTGGCCTCATAAGCCACCGCGTTGGGGGTTTTCTGCGCCCAAGTGGTCTGTGCAAGCGGCAGAGTGGTCCAGGCCGGCGACCCGCCATCGTCCCTGTAATACTGTACATCCCCGGCCCCGCCGCCGGCGGCGTCCCGGATATTGAGCCTGGTGATCTGGTTCAGCTTATGTATCGCGCTGCCGTTGCCGTCGTCCACCAGCACCCCGGTCAGCAGCAGGTTCTGGTCAGCCGAAACAGGAAGTCCGAGTACGGCCTCATTATTCACCAGCTCATCCCTTGCGGGATCGTACTTGTAGTCCTGCGCTATAAAGAAAATTTCATCGCCCTTTGTCTTGTTGGCCATCACAAAAGAAGACCAATCAGGTTTAATATCGTTGCTATTGAAGAAAGCGGGCCACTGCTCAATGCGCTGGGGCAGGCCCCTGCTGAAGTTCATGGTCATCTGCATATAATCAAGGCGGTTCGCGATGGCCTGGGCTCCGTTATATGCGAAACCACCGCGGGCAATGGAAGCCTCGTTGTTGCTGTAGACGGGACGTTTGACCAAGTTGAAGAACTGTATTTCATCGGCGGCGGGGCGCACCATGCGCTGGTCTACGCGCACGACATTGCCGTGGACGTCGCTCAGCGTGCGGCCGGCCTCCAGGTCGGATTCTTTGACGACATTGAGGAAATTTTTTACCGAGTTTTCGGTATTGTTGGCGGCGCGGGCGAAGTCCTTGATCTGCGCGCGGTCGGTGTCCTTCTGCTGCAGCTCTTTCTGGCGCTCATCGGGCTTCAGGCCCGGGTTCCAGTTCTCCATGGCGTCCCGCTCGTTCTTGGCGGTAAGAAGGACGGGCGTCACGGCCTTGCCGGCTTCGGCGGTGCTCAGGCCCTGGCCCTGCGGGATATTGAATTCCGCGCTGCCTTTCTGGGGCGGGATGGTAAATTTAAGCTTGACCTCTCCGAAGAGAACCTGCAGGTCCATCTTCCCGTCGTCGGTGGCGCCCATGGTGAATTCCGTGCCGCGCACGGCGCAGACGGCCACCGGGGTGCGGACCTCGAATTTTTCTTTCCGCATCAAATGCGGCACGCGGACCTTGACCTTGCCGAACACAAGCATCAGGCGCGAAGCCAGGGTCTGGCGCTGCTCGATCTCCAGCGTGGTGGATTTTCTGAACCAGACTTTGGTCTTGTTAGGCATCAGCACTACCGCGCCGCCCTTGGCCCCGGTGCGGACGGCGCCGCCCTCGGCTATCTCCATCCCGTCTTTGGCGGGGATCCAGATCCCCTCCCGGGTAGGGCGTACCTCGACTTCGCCGCTCATGGAAAGAATTTTAGCCTCTTCGGCCAAAACTACCCCCGGCAGCGCTATAAAAATCAGCAATAAAAAAATATTTGTCCTCATAGTGAGAGTTTATTAGAAAATCCGCCTTGTGTCAACATGGGTATTTTGGGATAATTGAAACTGCGGGGGCGGCTTTTTCCCTATGAAAAAGCCGCGGCTGTAACCGCTGTCAAGTGTGATAAGGGTCACTCGCCAGGCCGGCGGCGGCAGGCACGCCCGGGACGGTCACGACGGGCAAGTACGGAAGCGGTCCTATTCAGGCATAAAAGTCACGGGAGATACATCATGAAGAAGTTAACCTTTGTTATATTCGCGCTGGGCCTCTCCGGTTGCGCCACCGCCCCGCTGAAAACGGGACCTGCCGGGGCCTGCCCCCCCTGCCCGGCTGTCCCTCCCGTAGCGGTTTCAACCAAAGCCCCTGAAGCCGTGCCGATGTTCCTGGCGGCGCCGGAAAACCTCCCCGTTTTCGAAGACGGAAACGACCTGAAACCCCTGATGAAAGCCGCTTTGCTTAACCGCGCTTATTTCCAGGGCCTCAAGAGCGGCGCCCCCGCCTACACCTTCGGAACCCGCAAAATAACGCCCAAAGAGCTGGCCGACTCAAATGAGGAATTCATAAAGATACTCCAGTCGTCCCCTACCGCGCAGGACCTCGACCGCCAGGTAAAGGAGAAATTCGACATTTTCCAGATGGCCGGCCGGGATTCCACCGGGACCGTGGTTTTCAGTTCGTATTATGAGCCTACGCTTGAGGCCAGCCTTGCCAAGACCGGGGAATATAAATACCCGATCTACGCTAAACCCGAGGACCTTATAACCATAAACCTCGAGGATTTCAACGAGAAGTTCAAAGGCGAGAAACTGACCGGGCGGCTCAAGAATGGGTCCCTGGTGCCTTATATCGACCGCGAAAAGATCGATTTCGAAGGCGCCCTGGACGGCAAAGGCCTTGAGCTGGCCTGGTTCAAAGACCGGGCCGACATCATGGACCTGCATATAGAGGGCTCCGGGCGCCTTCAGCTTACGGATGGCCGCCAGATAAAGGCAAATTTCGCCTCCACCAACAGTCTCAAGTTCAAGGGCTGGCTTAGCGCGCTGGTAGAAGCCGGCGCGATGCCCCGCGAAGGCATAAGCCACGAAAAGGGCAAACAGTACCTGCTTGACCATCCGGACCAGGAACGCAGGATCATGAGCGCAAACCGCCGCTACACTTTCTTCAAGCTGAAAATGGACGGGGACCCGGAAGAGGGTCCGGCCGGGACCTACGGCCTACCCCTTACCGGCTGGCGCTCGGTGGCCATGGACAATAATCTGGTCCCCATGGGGGCCATAGCCTTCATGCGCACGACCATGCCGGACGTGGACGATGAAGGGAATTTGCTCGGCCGCAAACTGAACAGCCGCTTTGTTTTCTGCCAGGACACCGGCGGCGCGATCAAAGGCCCCGGCCGGGTGGACTTCTTCGCCGGAAACGGCAAAAAGGCCCGGACCTTCGCCTTCAAGCTCTGGGACCAGGGAACCATGCATTTGCTGGTCCTGAAAGAGAGCAGACAATGAAAACGGGGACAGGCTGTTTTTTACTCTCCGCCTTCTGTATGCTTCTCACCCCGCTCAAAGCGTCCGGGCTGACCCTGAGCGGTCTCGACGTCCTTGAGCGCGACGGCTTCAAGCGGTTGGAAGGCAAACGGGTCGGGCTTATCACCAATCACTCTTCGGTGGACCTGAACGGCGTCAATGCCGTGGACGCTTTCCATAAAGCCGGGAACTTTAAGCTTGCGGCTATCTTCTCCCCCGAGCACGGCTTCCGCGGCACCGAGGAGGGCGGGGTTTACATAGCCAGCTCCTCCGACCCGGTCACCGGGGTCCCGGTCTTCAGCCTTTACGGGAAAAATAAACAGCGGCCAACGCCTGAAATGCTGAAAGACCTGGACATCCTGGTCTTCGATATACAGGATATAGGCGCGCGCTTTTATACCTATCTGACCACTATGGGCTATGCGATGGAGGAGGCGGCTAAAGCGGGCCTGCCTTTCATGGTGCTGGACCGCCCTAACCCGATAGGCGGCCTGGTGGAAGGCCCGGTGCTGGAGCCCGGGATAAGTTTTTTCACCGCTTATTTCCCGGTGCCGACGCGCCACGGTTTCACCGCCGGGGAGATGGCGCTTTTCCATAAGGCCAGCCTGAATCTTAATCTGAACCTGACGGTGGTCCCTTTGGAGAACTGGACGCGGGACCTGTTCTTCGACCAGACCGGCATTGTCTGGACCAACCCTTCTCCGAATATCCGTAGCGTGAACGCGGAAGTTGTTTACCCGGGCCTCGGCTGTTTCGAGGCTTCCAATATTTCTGTGGGGCGCGGCACCGACCGGCCCTTCCTCTGGTTCGGCGCGCCGTGGATGAAAGCCGGCAAGATAGCCAAAGGACTTAATAAGGCTGGGCTGAGGGGCGTTAAATTCACTGTACTGAAGCTGACCCCCGACAAAGACGTTTTCGAGGGCAAGCTCTGCGAAGGAGTAAACATCGAAATTACGGACAAGTCCGCTGTAAGGGCGCTGGACATTTTTGCAAACGCGGTTTCCCTGCTCAAAAAATACAATGGCGCGGATTTTAAGCTTAACCCGGTGGAGATCCGCAAGATGACCGGCTCCGCGGACCTTTACAATATGCTGGAGGCCGGCGCGAAGCCCGCGGAAATAATAGCGGCTTTCGAAAAAAGCAGCGCTGATTTCAGGGCCGGCGCGGCCAAATTCCTTCTTTACAAATAGCGGACTAATGTGTTAGATTTATATCTATATGGGGAACAAAATTCTTGTAGTCGATGACGATCCTGAAATCTCGAGCCTTGTCCAGTACACGCTCGAATCGCTGGGCCATACCGTGAAAGTCTGCGACAACGGCCGCGAAGTGATGGACATGCTGAAGTCCTATAAACCCGAGCTGCTCGTTCTGGACGTGATGCTCCCCGGCATAGACGGCTACTCGCTGGCCACCCAGATCTCCGAAGACGAAGAGCTGAGCAAGATCCCCATCATCGTCCTCTCCGCGCTCGAACCCTCGCGCACGATGTTCCAGCGCTTCTCCCAGGTAGCCGCCTTCCTCACCAAACCCTTCAACACCGACGACCTGATGGAAGCCGTCAAGAACGGCCTCGCCAAGAAATAACGAGCCCGGCCTTAACAAAAAAGGGAAGCCCCAAAGCTTCCCTTTTTTATTTTATCCACACTATTGAGGCTCAACCTTAATAGACCGACTGCTATTTATTGAGGGGGCAGGCTTCCTGGCAGAGGTCGCAGCCGTAGGCGCAGCCGCGGGTTTTAGCGGCGAGGGAGGGCGGGATTTTTTCTTTGGACTGGGTGGTCCAGTAGGAGAGGCAGAGAGAAGCGTACAGGGCGCCGTCTTTCAGGGCGCCGGTCGGGCAGGCTTTGAGGCAGAGGCCGCAGGCGCCGCAGGAATCAGCGACTGGAGCGTCGGGCTCAAGCTCAAGATTCAGGGCGATGCCGCCCAGGAATAAATAGCTGCCAAGTTCACGCGAAAGCAGAATGGTGTTTTTCCCCCTGAAGCCCAGGCCGGCCAGGCGGGCCAGCTCTTTTTCCATCACGGGCGAAGTGTCGCAGAAGATCTTCCCGTCAGCGGTCGGGAATTCTTTTTTTATCGCTTCAAGCGCGGCCGCAAGTTTTTCTTTTACGGTAAGATGATAGTCGCGGCAAAGAGCGTAGCGGGAAATTTTGGCGCCGGGTGCGGCCAGGAGCTCCGGCTGGTGCCGCTTCCTTCCGGTGCGCTTAAGGTAAACCGCGGGATCGCCGGCTTTGGCCAGTTCCGCGGCATAGTCCATGCCCGGCTCCCAGTACCTGAAAGCACAGACAAGGACGGAGCCCGCTGCCGGGAACCAGTTCTTTATATTTTTTCTTTTAAGAGGATCGCGGCTGAGGTAGGCCAGGCCGCCGGGCGCGGCTTTTACGGCTTCGGAAAATCTTTCAAACTCTTCAAGGTCGGCCGCCCGCGCTATCCCGGCCGCAGACGCGCCGCAGGCCAGCGCTATGGCCTTTACCCGCGCTTTGTTCACGACTTGGCCTGGCTGCCGTAGGCCCAGGCGGAGTAGCGCAGCCAGAAGATCTTGAGGAATTCCGACAGGAAATCTTCCCGCGAAACATTAGCGCCCTTGATGGCTTTTACGCTCACGGCGGTATCCAGCTTGACGGTATTGTTAAGATTCACGCCAACGCCGAGCAGCAGCCAGCTCACATCGCCGCTTACGGAGGAGGACTCGGTAAGGATGCCGGAGATCTTAAGCCACTTGCGGCGCCGCGGGTGCCAGGCGTAGACGTCGTTAGGCTTCTTTATGCGCGTCTTTATGCCGTAAAGCGCCGTTACAGCTTCGGCCACAGCCTCTCCGCTGAGCACGCTCAGCTCCGGCAGGAATTTAATTTCAGTTTCCGGCTTCATCAATAGCGTCATGTAAAGACCGCCGCGCCCGGACTCCCAGCCGCGGTCCTGCTGGCCCCTGCCGCCGCTTTGGGTTTCGGCCAGCACCAGGGTTTTTTCAGCCGTGCCTTCCAGGGCCAGCTCGCGCGCCACCGACTGGGTTGAATCGACCTCGTCCAGGCAGACTATCTTGCCGATGCCGGGCAGGGTCTCAAGATCTAAATTTTCGCAATAACATTTTTTCATTTTGTTTGTACCTCGAAAGAGATATCCAGGGGCTTCGCCCCGCCGGTTATGGACCCGACGGAAATGCGGTCCGCGCCCAGCCCGGCATAGCGCGCGGCCCTGGCCAGGTCCACGCCGCCGGAAATTTCCGTCTCCGGCTTTTTGCCTTTATACGCCCTTACAAGCGCTATCGCTTTTTTCATCTCCGGATAAGCCATATTATCCAGCATCAGGACGTCCGCGCCCAGCGGCAGGAAAGCTTTTACCTGCGCCAGGCTCTGCGCTTCTATTTCCATCTTCAGCCCCGGCCTGGCCTTCCGCATAGCGGCTATCCTGCCGGCCAGCCTGGCCGGGCTGCCGCCCGCCAGGGCGACATGGTTATCCTTTATCATGGCCATGTCATAAAGCCCCATGCGGTGGTTCGCCGCCCCCCCGCAGGCCGACGCGTACTTCTCCACGGCCCGGAGGCCGGGCAGGGTCTTGCGGGTGTCATAGATCCTGGTGCGGCCTTTCTTCAGGACTGAACAAAAAAGCGCGGCCCTGGTGGCCACGCCGCTCATATGCTGCAGAAAATTCAAGGCTGTGCGCTCGGCGGTAAGTATGGAAGCGGGGCCCTCGACCTTCATGAGGACAGCGCCTTTTACGATGCGGGAGCCGTCTTTGACCAGGGCTTTGACTTTGGAACCGGGCGCCGCCAGCTCGAATACCCGCTTGACCACTCCCAGGCCGCAAACCACGCCGCTGTCCTTGGCCAGCAACTCACCGTAAAACCGCGTTCCAAGGGGAACAAAGAACCGGGTAGTGACATCGCCGGGGCCTATGTCTTCCCGGAGGGCCGTCTTTATAACAGCGTCAAATTCTTTCATTAACCCAATTTTACCATTTTCCGCTATTTCTTCCGGGTTTCCTGGATAAGGACGCCGGTCTTTTTCATCTCTTTGCGGTAATTGGCGCCGGTTGCGGCCCAGCAGATGGTCTCTACGCGGAAAGGGAAGCAGGCTTCCCTGAAAGCGGCCGCCAGTTTGTCGAGCCTCGCCGCGGAGAGCGGCTTATCCGACATCACGACCAGGTCGAGGTAGGAATGCTTTTTATTGACGCCCGCGGCGCGCGCGCCGTAGACAAGCACGTCAAATTCTCCCACATTAGCGGCGAGAATAGTTTTGACTTTTTTCAGATAAGCCGGCTTAAGGTCTATCATAAAAGCGGTTATCCTATTTTTTAGGGGATTCCTGGATGAGGACGCCGGTCTTTTTAATGACCTTGCGGAAGGAGGTCCCGGTGGCGGCCCAATCTATCGTCTCCACACGGAAAGGGAGGCTGGCCGCGGTAAAAGCGGCGGCCATCTTCTCCAGCCGCGGCGCCAGCAGGGGCTTCTCCGTGAGGACGGCCAGGTCCAGGTAGGAATACTTCTTGGCCGTGCCCTCCGCACGGGAGCCGTAAACAAGCACGTCGAACTCCGGAACGTGGCCGGCTAGGATATTCTTGACTTTTTTCAGGAAAATCGGCTTTAGATCAATCATAGTTGCGTTCTGCCTTTAAATCCGCGGTCAGCTGCCGCGAAGATGCGCTGATGGGACGCCAAAACCCCTGTCTATCTTTTACCAAATGCCTGCCCCTATAGCAAGATAAACTTCCCTCAATTTTATGAAATCACGGGAAATCCAGGCTAAGCACCCATATTGTAACATTGGTTACATTGACGAAAGTTAACAAAAAGTCAATATAAAAACATCCAAATTATGATATATTTTCTTTAAGGTTAAGGGGAAAGATCATGAGCAAGATATTGGTAGTAGAAGACGAAGAAAGCATCACGGAGCTGCTGAAGCTATATCTTGAGTCCGAAGGCCACCTGGTCGTCACCACGGACAAGGGCAAAACCGCGATCGAATGGATCAAGGAGATCCACGTAGACCTGGCCATAGTGGACCTGGGGCTGCCGGACATCAGCGGCTTCGAAGTCTGCCGCAGCATCAAGGATAATCCCAGGACGAGGTCCATCCCCATAATAATATTGACCGGCAATACCTCCAACAATGCAAAGATAGAGGGCAATATGGAAGCCAATGCCGACCTGTTCCTTAACAAGCCTATAAGCATCGACGACCTGAAGAAAGCCGTGGCGATGATGTTCGAGAAAGCGGCGAAGAAGAAACTGCTGCTGCGCAATTCCTTGAAAACCAGGTTTGACTGAGTATTTACTACCCGAGGCGGGCAAGCAGGGCGGAGGCGGCCGAAAGACAGGCTGCCTCCCGGAGGCTTGGCCTCATTTCCCCGAGGCCGAGCCTCGTTCTGAATTCAGCCCAGGCGCGTAAGCAGCGCGGAAGCGGCTGAGAGACATGCCGTTTCCGCCCTTAAAGTATAGAGCCCGAGATTCATGAACGCCGCTCCCTTTGACCGCGCGAATTCGAGCTCACCTTTCGTAAAGCCGCCCTCCGGCCCCACAAAAAGCTTCAGCCCGGCAGCGCCCGCAAGCCCCTTGACCGCTTCGCCGGGAGCCGGGCCGTCGGGTGAGGCGAGAACGGAAGCTCCTCCCGCCGTCAGAAGATCGTCGAATTTCTCCGGCTTGCGCAGCTCGGGCAGGACGCCGCGGCCGCACTGCTTGGAAGCCGCGACCAATATCTGGCCCAGCCTGCCGGCGCGCCTGTCCCAGTCGCTGAAAAGGTCGAACTGCACCCGCGAGGCCATCACCGGCTGAAAAATATCCACGCCCGCCTCGGTGCAGTGCTCAAGAATGCTCTCCAGGGCCGGCTTCGCCACCACGGCGAAGCAGAGAGTGAGCTTTGTTCTATACTCGGGGCTGGGCAGCTTCTCTTTTACCGAGCCGGTGACCCGGTCGCCTATAACCGACTTGAGCACCGCGCGGTAGCGGTTCCCCTTCCCGTCGAAGATCTCTATCTCGTCGCCCGCGCGGGCCCGCGCCGCCCTGGAGATATGGGCGGCTTCCTCGGGCCCGGCGAAAAATTCGCCTTCGCGCATATTCTCTGCGGGAATTAAATATTGTGGCATGGAGGGAGTGCCGCTAGCCCAGGATCTTCTTGAAAAAGCCCTTGTCTTTTTCTTCCGCCGGCGCTTCGTGGCCGGCTATTTTCGCGAGTTCTTCGAAAAGCTCTCGCTGGCGCGGGGTAAGCTCGTGGGGGACTTCAAGTTTTACCTGCACCAGCAGGTCCCCGCGGTCCTTGCCGGAGGTCGCAGGCATGCCCTGGCCGTGCACGCGGAAAACCTTGCCGTGCTGGGTGCCCTGCGGGATCTTGATCTTGATCCGGCCGCCTTCTATGACCGGGACCTCCACCTCGCCGCCGAGCGCGGCCTGCCAGACGGCCACCTGGCATACGTAGACCAGGTCGCGGCCCTGCCGCTCGAAATGCGCGTGGTGCTTCAGCCTCACCTGTATGTAGAGGTCGCCGGAGTCGCCGCCGCGCAGCCCGGCGTCGCCGCCCCCGGAGACGCGCAGCACCGCTCCCTCCTCTACGCCGGCGGGGAGCTTTATATTTATCGAGGCCCTCTTCTTCTGGCGTCCGGCCCCTTCGCAGACCTTGCACGGCGTGGAGATGACCTCGCCCTGGCCGCCGCACTCGGGACAGGCCTGGCTGAAGGAAAAAAAGCCCTGCGAATACTGCACCCGCCCCGCCCCGCGGCAGGTGGGACATTTGCGGATGCCGGTCTTGCCGCGCGCGCCGGTGCCGTCGCATTCCTGGCAGACTTCGGTGCGCTCGAGGTCGAGAGGGACCTTCACTCCCGTAAAAGCCTCCTCCAGCGTTATCTCCGCCTCTTCCTTCAGGTCGGCTCCGCGGCGCGAGCGCGGCTTGCCGCGCCCCCCGCCCTGGCCCTGGGTGAAAAGATTCTCAAAAAGGTCCCCGAACATGTCCCCAAGGTCGGCGCCCTGGAAGCCGCCGAAACCGCCGCGGCCGCCGCCCGCGCCGGCCTTAAGCCCCTCGGCGCCGTACTGGTCGTAGACCTGGCGCTTTTCCGGAGTGGACAGAACCTCGTAGGCCTCGTTGATCTCCTTGAAGGCGGCCTCGGAATCATTATTGCCCGGGTTCCGGTCGGGATGATGCTTCATCGCGAGTTTCCGGTAGGCGGACTTTATCTCGTCCGGGTTGGCGTTGCGGGCCACGCCCAAGGTGCGGTAATAATCGTTTGAGGCCATAAAATAAACCGAGAGTCGAGAGTCAGGAATCGAGAACCCGGAATCAGGAACTTGGTAAAGGGCCGGGAACCGGTAAGCGCGTTTCCGCGATCCTCGATTCCCGACCCCCGATCATCAATTTTAGCTTATTTCTTCTTTTCGTCCACGACTTCCGCGTCCACGACGTCGTCCTTGCCGCCGGCGGACGCCTTGGCGCCCTCGGGAGCGGGACCGGCTCCGGCCGGGTTGGCCTTGGCCTGGGAGGCTTTATAGACGGCCTCGCCGAGCTTCTGGGAGACCTGGATAAGGGTTTCCTTCGCCTTCTTAACCTTCTCCATGTCGTCGCCCTTCATAGCGTCCTTCATTTCGCCGATCGCGCGGTCGACGGCCAGGCGGTCGTCCTGCGAGATCTTGTCGCCGTGCTCTTTCAGCGCTTTCTCGGTGGTGTAGAGGACGGTGTCGGCCTCGTTCTTGGTCTCCACCTTTTCCTTGTACTGCTTGTCGGCGTCGGAGAACTGCTCCGCCTGCTTTACGAATTTGTCGATGTCGTCCTTGGACAGCTTGTTCGGCGCGCTGATGGTGATATGCTGCGCCTTGCCGGTGCCCAGGTCCTTGGCGTGCACCTGCAGGATGCCGTTGGCGTCGATGTCGAAGGAAACCTCGATCTGCGGCATGCCGCGCGGCGCGGGAGGGATGCCGTCCAGGTCGAACTTGCCCAGCGACACGTTGCCCTCGCCCATGGCCATGGCGCGCTCGCCCTGGATCACATGGATGGTGACGGCGGGCTGGTTATCGGAAGCGGTCGAGAAGATCTGCGACTTCTTGGCCGGGATGGTAGTGTTCTTGTCGATGAGCGGGGTGCGCACGCCGCCCAGAGTCTCGATGCCGAGCGTCAGCGGGGTGACGTCGAGGAGGAGCACATCCTTCACGTCGCCCGTCAGCACCGCGGCCTGCACGGCCGCGCCGGAGGCGACGCACTCCATCGGGTCCACGCCGTGCTCGATCTTCTTGCCCACGAAGTCCTCTATGAACTTCTGCACGATGGGCATGCGGGTGGGGCCGCCGACGAGGATGATGCGGCTGATGTCGGAGGTCTTGAGCTTCGCGTCGGTCAGGGCGGTGTCGATGGACTTCTGGCAGCGCTTGACGATGCCGTCCACCAGGCTCTCGAGGCGCGCGCGGGACAGTTTCAGCGCCATGTGCTTGGGGCCCGTGGCATCGGCCGAAATGAAAGGCAGGTTGATCTCGGTCTCCATCGTAGTGGAGAGCTCGATCTTGGCCTTCTCCGCGGCCTCTTTTATGCGCTGCGTCGAAGTGGCGTCCTTCATCAGGTCGATGCCGGTGTCCTTGCGGAACTCGCCGGCGATGAACTCCACCAGGGCCCTGTCCATGTCGGTGCCGCCCAGCTGGGTGTCGCCCGAGGTGGAAATGACGTCGAAGGTGCCCTCTTTGCCCATCTCCATGATGGTCACGTCGAGCGTGCCGCCGCCAAGGTCGAACACCATTATTTTCTGGTCCTTCCCCTCTTTGTCTATGCCGTAGGCCAGCGCGGCGGCCGTGGGCTCGTTGACCAGGCGGACCACTTCGAGGCCGGCTATGGTGCCGGCGTCCTTGGTGGCCTGGCGCTGGTTGTCGTTGAAATAGGCCGGCACGGTGATGACGGCCTTCTCCACTTTCTCTCCCAGGAAAGCCTCGGCGTCGCGCTTCACTTTCTGCAGCAGGAAGGCCGCCAGCTGCTGGGGCGTGAATTCTTTGCCCGAGATGGTGTACTTGTGGTCGGTGCCCATCTTCCGCTTGAAGGCGGAAACGGTGCCTTCCGGGTTGGCCACGGCCTGCCTGCGGGCGGGCTCGCCCACCAGCATCTGGCCGTCTTTGGCGAAAGCCACGTAGGACGGGAAAGCTTTCCCGCCGAGGCTGGTGCCTTCGGCCGAGGGGACGATGGTGACTTTTCCGCCTTCCATCACCGCCGCCGCCGTATTAGAAGTTCCAAGGTCTATGCCTATTATCTTTGCCATTTTATTTTTTCCTCCAGTCTTAAATTATGTCTGACTTACGCTACCGCAAATCCTTTATTCTTTCACCTCTTCCGCTGCGGGCGCTTCCTCCGCGGGAGGAGGCTCGTGCGCTTTCTTTTTCGCTACCTTCACGCGCGCCGGGCGCAGGATCTTGTCGCCGTAGAAGAAGCCTTTCTGCAGCTCCTCCACCACCAGCCCGTCGTTCTCGTCGGTACCGTCGACGATGCCGAGGATCTCCGAAGCCATGGGGTCGTAGGGTTTGCCCACGGGCTCCATGGCGCGCAGGCCCTCCGCGTCGAAAACCTTGGAGAACTCTTTGAAGATCATATCCAGGCCCTTCAGGGTTTCATCGCCGCCGCCGTTCTCTTTAGCGGTATTGATGTGCGCGTGCGCCGAAAGCAGCATGTCGTAAAGCGGCAGGAGCCTGAGCAGGATGTCCGCTTTGCCATGCTTCAGCCATTCCGGCTTTTCCTTGTCCTGGCGCTTGCGGTAATTCTCGAAGTCTGCCTGCAGGCGGAGCAGCTGGTTGTAATAGTCCTCGCTCTGCTTCTTCTGCTTCTCCAGCTCCACGCCGGCGGCGTCGACGGCCTGGGCCTCGGCTTCGCAGGCGGACGCTTCCGCTTTATCCTTGGTCTTTTTCTCTTCGCCCTTATGATTTTTCATATAGCTTATTCTTCGAAATCCACTTTTTCCCACTCGCCCAGCATCTCCTCCATCATCGAGCTGACGGTATCCACCAGGGAGATCATCCGCGGGTACTCCATGCGCTTATAGCCAAGTATCCCCACCAGCCCCACGGCTTTGTCGTTGATGCAGTAGGAACTGGAGACCAGGCTGAAATTTCTGAATTCCTTCATGCTGTTCTCGGAGCCGATAGTGACGTCCACGATATGGCGCTTGCCTGGCGCGCAGATCGCTTTCGTCTTGGTCGCGCAATCGCGCAGGCGTTCCCGCAGAATGCCCGAAAAACGGTCCTTCTCCTCGAGCAGGCGGGCGATATTGCGCAGGTCCTCGACATTGCCGTCTTCAAGGTTCGAATAGATCCGGCTCAGGCCCTCGAGATACAAAGATTCGTCGCTTTTCGCGAGACCTTTAAAATAATCCACCAGCTTTTTCAGCAGTTCCCCGAGCCCCTTGTCCTTTTCTTTGACGAGGAATTCCTTGAAGATAAGCTGCGGCAGGTCGGAAATAGGCAGGTCTTTAAGCCGGCGGTTAAGGCGCACCGAAAGGGATTTGACCGCGGCTTTGTCGACGCCGCGCTCAAGCGTGAAAGCGGCGTGCTTTATCAGCCCGGAATGGGCGAAGACCACCGAGAGGACGCTCTTCGGGCCCATGCTCAGGAGGTCCAGGCGCTTGACGCTGTCCAGGTCCGTATCGGCGCTCATCACGAAGCCGGCCCACTTGGAAGTGTCGGCCAGCATCTTGGAAGTGTGCTTAAGAAAACCGTCCAACTGCTCTATGCGGCGGTCGTACTCGTTCTCGAGCCGCTCTTTTTCATTGGCGGCCAGGCGCTGCATACTGAAAACATTGTCTACATAGCAGCGGTAGCCTTTGTCGGAAGGTATGCGGCCGCCGGAGGTGTGCGGCTGGTAGAGGTAGCCGGTTTCTTCCAGCTCTTTTAAAATATTCCGGATGGTCGCGCTGGAGACGTTGAACTTGCCTTCCTCGGCTATCGCCTCGGAGCTGACCGGGCGGCCGGTGCTGACATAGTTGTACACCACCCAGTTAAGGATCTTTTCTTTCCTGTCCTGCGCCACTTCGGGTTTAAGAACTCTCATGGTTTTTGCTTCCGCTTTTCTTAATTAGCACTCATAACACTTGTTTGCCAGAAATATTATACACCTTGAACTCATAATTGTCAACACCGCGTCTTGAGTGCTAAAAATAGATTTTTGCGCCGCATGACTTTCGTCAAAGCGCTTCCCGCCCCGTCTGTGCTAGACTATATTCATTGGGGAAGCAGTAATCTTGGGAGGACAAGTTTAGATGAAATTTTCATCCGCCATTTTGGTCATAGCTATCTCGGCAGCCCCCGCCGCAGCGGCGAACTGGGCTCCCGCGGTAAACTCCGACGCTCTCGCAGCCATTGAGACGCCCGCCGCCGCCGCACCCTCGAGGGCCAACCCCCGCGACGGCCAGAACTATTCCGGCGCCGAAGAGCTCCTTATAAAAGAATTCGCCATCACCGCCATCAGCCTGGACATCCCCGAGGCCGAAGTCATGCAGCAGAACAGCTTCAACAACGCTTTCTGCTTCGAGCACGCCCTCCGCCAGGCCCTCAACGCCGTCCTCGAAGACTACAGCAATTCCACCAGCCCGCTGGCCAAAGCCCTCGGCGAGCTCGGCGCGCTCTCCAAGCCCACCAAGTCCGACCTGAAGAAAGCCCGCCAGAAAACGATGGACCGCCTAAACACCCCCTCCGCCCTTATCACCATCGTACGCCCCTACAAGCATAACCAGCCCCAGGGCGGCGAGACGGTGGAAAAGAACTGGATATTCTTCCTGCGCCTGGAAGGCGCTTCCTACTGGGCGGTAGT
>JAVHPG010000070.1:0-3069 GCA_036170455.1 Elusimicrobiales bacterium | reverse complement strand
GCGCGACTTCTGGCTCCCCTCGGTGACGAAGCGATCGCCCGGCATGGCGCGGTAGGCGCGGTCGAGGAGCGGGAAGGTCGTGAGGACGTACGCGTACTCGGGGACGCTGAGACCGTAGAGGTCGGCGACGATGGCGTCGATTTCGGCGCGCAGCTCGGCGCGCTTCCAGAGGTCGCGCTCGGCGGACGCGTAGCTCCATGGCGCGTCGGGGAAGACGTCGTTCCAGACGTCGGCGAGCTCGGGAGTCGTGCAGGAGAGGCGCGCGACGGATTCGCGAAGGCAACGGGTGGTGTCGGCGTCGATTCGTTGGCGCTTCGGCACCGTCAGCCTTGCGACGTAGATCCAGTTCAGCGTGGCGCCGACACGAAGTCGGATCAGCGAATCGGCCACGAACGAGTCGGGAAGCGCGGGCAGGATGCCAGCGGCCGCCGTCTCTGTGGTCGTGAGCGTTGGGATCTTGTTCCCGCAACCTGTCCCGCCCGGGACTGCTGAGCGACAGTTACATCTCCCCATGGACGACAGTTACATCGCCCCATCCTGAAGCGCGCCGATCGACCGTCGCCGCGGTCCGCGAAAGCGGACCATGGCCCGGTGAGGACAACGGACGCGCAGGTGAGGAAGCTGATGGAAGAGATGACAAAACACGGCGGTATCGGCCTTGCGGCGATGCGATCCGGCATGGATCGAAAGACCGCGCGCAAGTACGTGCAGGGCGGCAAGCTGCCGTCGGAGTTGGTCGAGCCGCGGGACTGGCGGACGCACGAGGACGCGTTCCTCGAGCACTGGCCCGAGCTGGAAGCGCTGCTGACCGAGTCACCGGCGCTCGAGGCGAAGACGCTGTTCGAGGTGCTGGTGGAGAAGTATCCCGAGCGCTACGAGGAGGGACAACTGCGGACGTTGCAGCGCCGCGTGAAGGCCTGGCGCGCCGAGCGGGGTCCGGACAAGGACGTGGTGCTCGCGCAGGTCCACCGGCCGGGTGAGGCCGCACAGACCGACTTCACCTGGATGACCGAGCTCGCCGTGACGATCGCCGGTCAGGCGTTCGTGCACATGCTGTGCGTGTTCGTGTTGCCGTACTCCAACTGGCGATGGGCGAGCGTCTGCCTGTCCGAGTCGATCGCGTCGATCCGACACGGCGTGCAGCGCGCGCTCTTTCAGCTCGGGCGGGTGCCCGAGTGGCATCAAACCGACAACTCCACGGCGGCGACGCATCGGATCGGCGACGGCAAGAGCGCCGTTGGGGAGGGCAGCGGCAAGCGCCCGTTCAACGAAGACTATCTCGCGATCATGCGGCACTTTGGCATGAAGCCCCGCACGACCGAGGTCGGCGCGAAGGAGCAAAACGGTGATGTCGAGGCCTCCAACGGCGCGCTCAAACGCGACCTCGAGCAGGCGCTGCTGGTGCGTGGCAGTCGCGATTTCGAGAGTCGCGAGGCGTGGCAGTCGTTCGTCGACGAGCGCATGCGCAAGGCCAATCGCGGCCGCGGTCAGCGCGTCGCCGACGAGATGGCGGCCATGCGCGAACTCAACGTCGCGAAGCTCCCCGAGTTCGTCGAGGAAGACTTCCGCGTCAGTGAGTGGAGCACGGTCCGGGTCAAGCAATGCGCGTACTCGGTCCCATCAAGGCTCATCGGCGAGTGGGTGCGCGTGCGCATCTTCGAGGACAGGATCGTGGTCCGCTTCGCCGGCAAGGACCAACTCGATTGCGACCGCCTCCGTGGTCGCGGTCTGAAGCGGATCGACTACCGCCACATCATCTGGTCGCTCGTGCGCAAACCGGGCGGTTTCGCGCGCTACGTCTATCGCGAGGAGATGTTCCCGTCGGTCGTCTTCCGCCGCGCGTACGACACGATCCAGACGCCGCACCACGGCCTCAAAGGCGATCTCGAGTACCTGCGCATCTTGCACCTCGCCGCCAGCACGCTCGAAGCCGACGTGGAGGCCGCGCTCGCGCTTCTCCTCGCGGACAGCAGGGCGATCACCGCCGACGCGGTGAAGTCGTTGGCGAGCGCGACGACGATCGACGTGCCGGACCTCGCTCGTCAGACCATCGACCTCGTCGCCTACGACGCCCTGCTCGCGGAGGTCGGCACATGACCACCACCACCCCCGACATGTCGGCGCTCTCGCCGGTCGCGTCGCTCGCGATGATGATGCGCGCGCTGAAACTGCCTTCGTTCGCGCGCTATGCCGAGGAGGTCGCCCAGAAGGCCGAGCGCGAGGGCTGGACCTTCGGGCAGTATCTCCACCACCTCGCCGAGCTCGAGGTCCACGAGCGACGACGCCGTCGGATCGGGCGCTACCTCAAAGACTCGGACCTCCTGCCCGAGAAGACCCTCGCGACGCTCACGCGCTCGCGTCTGACGCCCAAGGTCGCCAAGATGTTGCCGACGCTCTGCGAAGGCGGATTCGTCGAGCGCGGCGACAACCTCCTCGCCTTCGGACTGCCCGGCCGAGGCAAGACCCACATCGTCTGCGCCATCGGCTACGAGCTGATCCAGCGCGGCTACCGCGTCCTGTTCACCGCGACGTTTGCGCTCGTTCAGCGCCTGCTCGCCGCCAAACGCGATCTGCGCCTCGAGAAGGAGCTCGCCAGGCTCGATTCCTACGACGCCGTGATCCTCGACGACATCGGGTACGTGCAGCAGAGCCGTGACGAGATGGAGGTGCTCTTCACCTTCCTCGCTGAACGCTACGAGCGTCGCAGCGTGATCATCACCAGCAACGTCCTCTTCAGCGAGTGGGATCGGATCTTCAAGGACCCGATGACCACCGCCGCGGCGATCGACCGCCTGGTGCACCACTCGGTGATCCTCGAGATGACCGGGACCAGCGTCCGCGCCGACGCCGCGGAGCAAGCAATAAAGGAGGAAACGACGAAAGTTACCGAGACGAAGACGACGAGGGGCAAGCAATCTGTGAACGAGGTCGATGGGGAAGTGTAACTGTCGCCACTGGGTATTTGTAATTGACGTTGGGCACCAGCTAGACCCTCGCCGAAAAGCTCTTAGCCCTTAGCCGTTAGGTATTAGCCCGAGAAATCGCCTCCGGCCGTTCCACTCGTCGAGG
>JAVHPG010000069.1:0-14931 GCA_036170455.1 Elusimicrobiales bacterium | reverse complement strand
ACAGGAAGGCGCCGCCGCCTCGACCGAAGGCGAGATCCGCGGCGGGGAATTCCAGAGCCAGGCGACCATTAAAACCGTCAATTTCGACTACGACCGCTACGAGCTTTCCGAAGAGTCCCGCGCGACCCTGCAGGCCAACGCGGCGCTGATAAAGGCCCGCAAGGACTGGACCGTGCTGGTGGAAGGCCACTGCGACGACCGCGGCACCGTGGAATACAATCTGGCCCTGGGCCAGAAGCGCGCCAAATCCGTGCGCGACTACTACGTGCGCCTGGGCGTGCCGGAAAGCGCGATGGGCACCATCTCCTACGGCGAGGAAAAGCCGCTCTGCTCCGAGGCCGCCGACGCCTGCTGGCTGCAGAACCGCCGCGCCGAGACCAAAGTGAAAGGCAAATAAAAAATGGCTTTTAAAAAAATATTCTTTTTGCTGCCCGCCTGCCTGTTCGCCTCCGGCTGCGTGGCCACGCAGCAGGACATGCTGCAGATGCAGAGCCAGATGGACGACCTGAACACCAGCCTGACCAATATGCAGAAGAACCAGGCCGAGCTCGCGGTTAAAATGGAGGACCTCTCCAAGAACCTCAATTCGTCGTCCGAGAGCATGAAGGACATCTCCGGCCAGATGGACCGCCTTACCACCCGGCTAGACGAGATAGACAATTCGATGAACAAGCGCGTCAACGCCATTGGCGCTACCATCCGCAAGCAGCAGGAGGCCGTGGAAACCTCGCTCCTCCCCGCGAAGATCTACAACGACGCCTACAACGCTTACCTCAACAACAACTTCGAAAGCGCCGCCACCGGCTTCAAGTCCTACCTTTCAAAGTTCCCCGCCGGGGAGATGGCGGAGGGCTCTTACTTCTACCTTGGCGAGTCCCTCTACCTCAAGGAGCGCTGGCAGGACGCCGCGCTGGCCTACGCCAACGTGCTCGAAAAATTCCCCCATAGCGCGCGCGTGCCCGCCGCCAGGCTTAAATACGCCATGGCGCTGCTGAAGCTGCCGGAAGACAAAAAAGCCGAGGCGGTCAAATATCTCCAGTCCGTGGAAAAAGATTTCCCGCATTCGCAGGAAGCCAAAACGGCCAAAGACTACCTTGACCGGCTTATGCCGAAGCCGCCGTCCGCCCCCGCGAAACCCGCGGCAAAGCCGGCTAAAGCCCCGGTAAAAAAAGGCCGCTAAATGTTCAAGCTCTCGGTACTGGCAGCCGCGATGTTCGCGCTGGCGCCCCGCGCCATTGCCGGCACCGAAGTTTACATAGGCGTCTCGCCGCAGATCGAAGCCAAAAAGACCGGCGTAGCCCTGGCCCAGTTCCACCCCTCAAGACCGCAGACCCCCGAAGACCTTAAACTGGCGGAGGAGCTGCGCGGCATAATCCGCGCGGACCTCATGTACTCCCGCTATTTTGACGTAAAAGAAGACCACCTGGCCCCGGCCAACCTGGACACCGGCAAGGAGTCGCTCGACTACTGGAAAGCCATGGCCTCCCACCTGGTAACCGGCAGGGCGCAGGATTCCGGAACGGCCTGGACCTTCACCGCCAGCCTGTATGACCTCTCCACAGGAAAGGTGGTAATGGAGAAATTTTACCAGGGGAAAGATCCGCGGGCCCGGCGCCGCGCCGCCCACCTGTTTTCCGACGACGTGGTGATGAAACTGGCCGGGCGCAAGGGCATAGCGCACTCAAAGCTGGCCTTCGCCAACAACGCCACCGGGCGCAAAGAGATCTACATGGCGGACTACGACGGTGAAAATCTGTCCCGCCTTACCTCCGACAACAGCATCACCCTGCTCCCCCGCTGGTCCGTGGACGCCTCCAGGATCTACTACACCACCTACCGCTGGGGCAACCCGGACATGTTCGAGATAGACCTGAAGGCCGGCAAAATAAAGCCCTTCACCACCTTCCAGGGCCTCAATATCCCCGGCGGCTTCTCGCCGGACGGCATGACCATGGTGATGACGCTTTCCCGCGGCGACGACCCCGGCATCTACACGCTTAACGTAGTGACCAAGGCGGTGAAGAAGCTCCTGAACGGCTACGGCGTCAGCTCTTCCCCCACCTGGGCTCCCGACGGCAGGCAGGTGGCCTTCGTCTCCGACCGCTCCGGCAACCCGCAGCTTTACGTGCTGGACGTGGCCTCGGGCGCCACGCGCAAGCTGACGCGCTTCAACTGGTGCGACTCCCCCTCGTGGTCCCCGTCGGGGGAATGGATAGTTTTCGCAGGGCGAGAAACGTCCAAAGAAAGCTTCAATATTTTTATAACCGACCTGACCGGCAGCCAGATCCGCCGCCTGACCTACAAGGCCGGCGACAACGAGGACCCTTCCTGGTCGCCGGACGGCAGGTTCGTGGCTTTCACCTCGACGCGCGGCGGGCGCAGGGAGATCTTTATCATGGACTCCGACGGCAGCGCCCCCCACCCGCTTACCGAGATGAATGGGCAGTCGTTCACTCCGAACTGGTCGCCGTAAAAGAATCGAAAATTGAAGATCGAAAATCAAGTAAACCGGCGGAACAAATGTTCCGCCGGTTTATTTTGTAAAGAAGGAACCGGCTTTTTTGAGAAAGGAGCAGAAAAAACAGGGCTCGGCGGCTTCTTTGCGCGCCGGGTGGAACCTCAGGTCCTTGTTGGCTTTAAGCGCGGCCGAAAGCTCGGCCTCGAGCAGGGCGAGGAACTCCGGGCCGAGACGCTTGCGGCGCTCCGAAAGTATGCCGGGGTTTATAACGTCCTCGAGCGAGAAATATTCAAGGCCGCAGAAGGCCTGTATATAAGGGCTCTCCATGAACTCGGCCACTGCGTCCTCGTCCGACAGGTCCTTAAGCCGCTTGACCACCAGCAGGCCGCAGACCAGGCGGGAATCCTTAGCGGGGCGGCCGTAGCCCGACGAGAAAGACCGGCCGTAGCCCTCGTCCAGCTTTTCCCACGGCAGGACCTCGGCCAGCTTTAGCCAGCGGTTGGCGTCGGCGAGCTTGCCGCCAAGGTGGAAAAGTTTTCCGAACAGCGTAGGATTGAATTTTTCGGATCTATACATAATTAGCCCGCGATCGGGAATCGGGGAGCAGCGTTCGGGGAGATGCCGCGGCCGGCCTTTATTTTTCCGGCTGGAAGCACTTTCGGCAGCGGGCTTCGTACTTGTCGCCGGCCCCGACTTCGATGCGGCGGCCTGAATCCGTCAGGCGCTGGCTGTAATGCGCCGGGTTGCCGCAGACCATGCAGATAGCCAGGTTCTTGGTGACGAACTCCGACACCGCCATGAGCTTCGCCATATTGGCGAAGGCCTCGCCGCGGTAATCCTGGTCAAGGCCCGCCACGATAACGCGGCGGCCGGAGTCGGCCAGCTTCTGGGCCACTTCCACTATCTCGTCGCCGAAGAAATGCGCCTCGTCTATGCCCACCACCTGGGTGTCCTTGGCGACCTCTTTCAGGATCTCTTTGCCGGTCTTGACCGGGCGGGCGGCCAGCGTGGATTTATCGTGCGAGACCAGGTGTTCCTTCAAGTAGCGGACGTCCAGGTGCGAGTTGAAGACCTGCACTTTCTGCTTCGCTATGCTGGCGAGCTTAAGGCGGCGTATCAGCTCCTGGGTCTTGCCCGAGAACATGCTGCCGCAGACCACTTCGATCCAGCCCGAAGAAGACGAGACGTTGAATATCATTTCCCGGCCCCCCGGAATTTAGCCGAGAAATAATCCCACGTGAACTTGAGCCCCTCGGGGAAAGTGACCAGGGTCTTATAACCCAGCTCCCGGCGGGCGCGCGAGATATCGGAATAGGTCTTCCTGATATCGCCCTGGCGCTTCGGCGAGAAGGTCTTAGTTATTTTCTTCCCGGTGATCTTTTCCAGCTGGTTCGCGATATCCAGCAGCGAAATATTCGTGCCGGTGGCGACGTTGATGGTCAGCCCGGAAACCCCGGACGGCGCGAGCGCGGCGCGGATGTTGCCGTCCACCACATTGCTCACGTAGGTGAAGTCGCGGGACTGCTTCCCGTCCCAGTGGATCTCGAGCGGCTTGCCCTGCATCACCAGCTCCATGAAGCGCGGGATCACGGCGGAATAAACAGACTCCGGGTTCTGGCGGGGCCCGAACACGTTAAAATAGCGCAGCGCCACGGTCTCAAGGCCGTAGGTCTTGGCGAAAACATGGCAGTAATGCTCCCCGGCCAGCTTGCTGACGGCATAAGGAGAGATCGGGGCAGTGGGCAGGGACTCTTTCTGGGGGAAGATCGGGCATTCCCCGTATGCGGAGCTGGTAGCGGCGTATACGAAGCGCTTCACGCCGGCCGCTTTAGCGGCCATCAGGGCGTTCAGGGTGCCGGTGGCATTATTGTCATGGGCCGCGCGCGGATCGTCCACCGACTTTGGCACCGAGCGGAAAGCCGCCTGGTGCAGCACATAGGTGACGCCTTTCATGGCTTTGGCCAGGTCCTTGGGCTCGCGCAGGTCGCCTTTTAGAAATTCCACCTTCCCCTTGAACGGCTCCAGGTTCTCTTTAAAGCCGGTGGAAAGATTATCGAACACGCGCACGCGGTATTTCCTGCGGACGAGCTCTTCTACGATATTGGAGCCGATGAACCCGGCCCCCCCGGTGACAAGCCAAAGCGGTTTTTTCATATTTTCCATCCCTGTAAATAATAGTTTATCATTTTAAAATTAAACTTTAAATTCTTCTAGTCCCTGACCTCGCCGTCCTTCCGCCAGGGGTGCCAGTACTGCCGGGACCTCTCCTCCAGGTCGTCCTTGCGCGCGGGCTCGCTTATTTTCAGGTTCAGGTAGAAATAGAACTCCCTGACCCCCCCGGTGCGCTCCCTGTAATCCCACTTGGTGCGGAAATCGTGGAAATCCCGGTAGAGAGTGATCCCTTTTTCGAAGAATTTGAAATCGCTGTAATTGAAATGCCCCTCCGACTTAAGCCGGTAGCGCAGCACGGTCTCGGCGCGCCAGCCCGACCCGCGCCACGGGCGGAAGCCGAAAACATTGCTGAAGACCCATTCCCGGGGGGCGCTGCTGTAATTGGCGATGCCGCCGCCGATGTAATTTTCCCTGCCCCCGAAATTTATCTGGGTAACGAAGCTCTTGCTCCCCCCGGACAGACTGTAGGTCTCGGTCGCGAAAATATCCACATTGGGCCGCGGCGCGTAATAAACCTCCGCGATAAGGGGCGCCAGCCGCTTCGTGAAAGAAGCCCTGAAATAGTCGCGCATATCGTAAGCCGTGGACAGCCTGTAATAAGTATTGAACCGCGGCATCAGGAACAATTGAGAGGAAAGAGTGCTGGCCTCCTGCCCCTTATCCGCCGCCCCCAGGTCCTCCCTCAGCTTATTATCGCGCAGGCGCCGCCTGTAGGAGTAACCCAGGTCGAAGGAGCCCCAGAACCTGTCGTAGCGCAGCGTGGCGCCGCCGCCGTAGCGCCCCGTCCAAGTGTCGTTACCGCCGGAGACGGTGGAAATAAGAACCGACTGGTCATAGTACAGCGACGGAGAAAGCGTGACGTGCCTGACGAGCGGGACGGATTTGGACACGGTCCAGACCCCGTTCCCCCGCTTTTGCGCATAGTCCCTGCCCTCGTCCCGGCCGTTCTCGAAATACCCTGAAAAAGAGTTAAGCACCGGCAGGCGGAGCACTCTGAAAGGCACCGTGTTAAAATCGAGCCTCGGGAGGGAACTGTTCGCTTTCCGGAATTTCTCGAAATCCGCGGTGTGCGTCTCCCTGCCGTAGGCGCTCAGGCGGGTCACGGTATAGTTGGTCTTGCGGGTCACGGCCACGCTGGCCTGCTCGTCCGGGCTTACGGCGAAAGGGTTGGTCCTGAAAAAATTATTATTTACCTTCGGGTCGGAAAGCAGCCGGAAAAAGCCCTGGCTGTAATACTGGGCCGGGTCGGATTCGTTAAAGCGGTTGAACAAATGCCAGTAGCCGCCGTTCACTCCCCACCGGTCCCTGACGCCGCTGTACTCGCGGATGCGGTAAACGGAAAGATTGGTGATGTTCTTTTCGGGGCGGCGGAAATCCAGCTCGCCTCCCGTGCCGAAGCCGCGCTTGGCGAAATAATCAAGGTAGAGCTTGGCGCGCGTCTCCCGGTTAACGCGGAAGATGTAGCTGGACTTGACGAAAAAGCCGTTGCGCTGATCGTAGCCGGGGCGGAAAATGCTGACAAAAGTCGTTCCGCCGCCAATGGGCCGGTAAACCACGGGGAAGTAGAACACCGGGATCTTTCCGACGAAAAAGACGGTGTTGTAGGCGAGGAAGTAGCGGTCCGGGATCAGGTAAAGGCGCGAAGCCCTGAGCCTGTAATGCGGGGGTTCCTCGTCGCAGCTGGTTATGCTGGCCTTCTTGTAGGTATATTCCGACTTGTCGAACTCGACCACCCGCCCCTTGATGATAAAATTCTTATACGCGAAGCGCCCGTAGTTTATCCTGCCCGATTCCGCGCCGTAATCGACGAAGCCGCTCTTTCCGTAGACCGTGCCCGTGTCGTCGTCCATCACGAAATCGGAAGGGGCGACGACGGTGCGGCTGGCCATGTTCACGGAAAGGTTCCTGGCCCTTATGAGCTTCTGCTGTTTTCCGCTCCCGGAATATTCTTCCAGCCGGACGTTTCCCTCCAGGTCGATAGCGCGGGAATATTCGTTGAAGCCGGCGTTATCCGCTTCGAAATAAACCCTGTGCGTGCCGGTCGAGGAAGGCAAATCATAAGCTGCGGCATTAAGAGCCGTCCCTATTATAAAAAGCGCAGCAAGGATCTTTTTTTCCATCAAATGCAATTTTTCTTCCGCGATTCCCGACTCCCGATTCCCGACTTTCGATTCTATTTTAATCCGTGCTCCAGGCCGAACAGCGCGGCGCCGTAGGAACCGAGGTCGGCATTGTCGGAGATCCGGATCTTCACCTTCTTGAAAGGCGTCTTGATCTGCTGGTTGTTCAGAACTTTCCGCATCTCCGGCAGGAACCATTTGCGGGCCCTGGAAACCCCCCCGGTCAAAACCACGCAGCCGGGGTTCAGCACCAGTATAAGCCCCGCCAGGCCCATCCCGAGGTAATGGCCGGTCTCGGTCCAGACCCTGAGCGCGCCGGCGTGGCCGGCGGCCGCGGCATTTGTAAGGCAGATAGTATTGAGCTTTTCCTTTCCCGGGGCGCTGTATTTCCTGACGAAGGCCGGTTCGTTCTTTATAAGCTCGCGGGCCCGGGCCAGGATTGAATAACTGCCGCAGTAAGCCTCAAGGCAGCCGCTGGCGCCGCAATGGCAGGGGCGCCCGTCCGGAACTATTTTAAGATGGCCCGCCTCCCCGGCGCTGCCGCTGGCGCCGTGGTAAAGCTTCCCGCCCAGGATCATCCCGGAGCCTATCCCCGTGCCCAGCGTCAAAGTCAGGATGTCTTCCGTTTTGCGGCGCATCTCCACTTCATAAGCGCCCCAGGCGGCCATGTTCGCGTCGTTCTCCATGGCGCAGGGCAGGCCGGTAAGTTTCTCCAGCGGGCCGGCCAGCTTCACCGAGCGCCAGGCCAGGTTGGGCGAGAAGCGGAGCACGCCGCGCTCGGGGTCCACGTCGCCGGCGGCCCCGATGCCGATGGAAACCAGCTGGCGGCCGTAGTCCCGCTTGAAGCAGGCCACCGCTGTGGCCAGCCGCTTTAAAAAAGAGGCCGGCCCGTTAGAGGCCTCCGTGCGGAACCGCTCGTGCGCAAGCAGCTTGCCGGCGCGGGTCACGACCACCAGCTTAGTGTTAGTTCCGCCGATATCTATGCCGATTCCAAGCATAATGTCTCCTAATGAAAGTCAGTTAGCGCCTTCTCCTAAAATTTCCAGGACGGAGCCCGCCAGGTAGAAGGACCCCAGCACGGCGACGGTCCCGCCCCGCGCCGCCGCGGAAAGCGCCGCCCTGATATTCTCCTGCACCTCGACTTCCGCGGCGGGATTGATTGAGGAAAGTTCGTCGGCCAGCGCGCAGGGATCAGCCGCGCGCGGGGAGTCCGGCCTGGTAAAAACGAATTTTTTAACCAGCGGAGCGAGAAGCTCCAATATGCCGCGCCGCTCTTTATCCTGCAGCATCCCGACCAGAAAAACGGCCGGCTTGCCGGCGTAAGGAGACGCCTTCCACGTGGCGGAGAAGGCCCGCGCGGCCTCCTCGTTATGCGCCCCGTCCACTATAAAAATATTTTTACCCGGCGCGCTCACCACCTGGAACCTGGCGGGCCACCGCACCGAGGCGAAGCCGGCCGCGGCATGCGCGCGGCTTATAGGCCAGCCCAGGCCACGCATTATCTCAAGGCCCTCCCACGCCAGCGTCGCGTTCGAGGCCTGCGCCTCGCCGAGTATGCCGAAAGGGTAGACCTCGCCTGTTTTTTTATGGCGCAGCAGCAGCCGTCCTTTTTCCCAGTCCCTGCCCGTTATCTCGAAAACAGGCGCGAAAAAATGGCACTGTGCGTTTTTTTCGACGGCCTCCCTGGAAATTTCCGCCCTGGCCTCCGGCGGCAGTATGGGCGCAACGCAGATCCCTCCCTGCTTGATTATACCGGCCTTCTGCGATGCGATTTTCGCGAGGGTATTGCCCAGGTACTTCTTGTGGTCGTAGTCCACGGAAGTTATGACGCTCAGCTCCGGCCTCGGCAGCACATTAGTTGTGTCGAAGCGGCCGCCTATCCCCACCTCTATGACCGCCAGGTCGGTTTTCCGCCTGGCAAAGTACAGGAAGGCCATGCAGGTCACAATTTCGAAAAAGCCCAGGTCCGGGCCTGCGGCATAGACTTCCTCAAAGAGGGCGGCAAAATCTTTTTCCGGAATGTTCCCGCCGCAAAAGCGTATGCGCTCTACGGGGCTGACCAGGTGCGGGGAAATGAACAACCCGGTCTTTAGTCCGGCGGCCCTTGCCGCGGCTTCAAAGACGGCGCAGGCCGAGCCTTTCCCGTTAGTTCCGGTGACATGGATGGTCTTAAGCCCGAGGTGGGGATTCCCCAGTTTCTCCAGGCAGGCGAGCGCCCGCCCCAGGGTATCCTTCTTCACGGAATCCTGACGGGAGAACAGCAGTTTTTTCGCTTCTTCAAAAGACATCATCGTCAAAATCAGCCTTAAGCTTTCACCCTCGACGCTTCCACGCCGAGATCCTTAAGTTTATGTTCGAGCTTCTCGTAGCCGCGGTCTATGTGGTAGATGCGGCGGATAATTGTCTTGCCTTTGGCGGCCGCGGCGGCCACCACCAGGGCCGCGCCGGCTCTGAGATCGGAGGCCATCACCGGGGCGCCCAGCAGCTCCGCCACGCCGCGGATCACGGCTTTCTTCTCCGTGACGGTGATATCAGCGCCCATGCGCACCAGCTCCGGGGCGTGCATGAAGCGGTTCTCGAAAATATGTTCCTGCACTTCGCTCACGCCGTTGGCGCGCGCCATGAAGGCCATCCAGGGCGCCTGCAGATCGGTCGGGAAGCCCGGGTGAGGCTTGGTGACGACGTTCACGGGCCTGGGCCGCCCGCGGGGCGCCTCCACTTCGATGGAATCTTTATAGGCCGTGATCTTGACGCCGGCTTTCTTCATCGAGCGTATCAAAGCGTCGAGGTTTTTAGGGGCGGCGTTGAGCAGTTTTATCTTGCCGCCGACGGCGGCGCAGAGCAGCATGAAGGTCCCGGTCTCGATGCGGTCGGGCATCACGGTGTATTTCAGGCCTTTAAGCGAGGCCGCCCCGCGGATCTTTATCGTCGGGGTTCCGGCTCCTTCCACGGGGGCGCCCATTTTTGTCAGGGCGGCGGCAAGGTCCTCGATCTCCGGCTCGCGGGCGCAGTTCTCCAGGGTGGTGGTCCCCTCGATAAGGGCCGCGCACATCATCAGGTTCTCGGTGGCGCCGACGCTGGGGAAGCGGAACTTCACTTTTCCCGGCTTCAGTTTTTTGGCGGTAAGGATAACGTCGCCCTTTTCATAAGTGACCTGGGCGCCGAGCTTTTTAAAACCTTCGAGGTGGATGTCGATTGGCCGCATGCCGATGGAGCAGCCGCCGGGAAGAGAGAAACGCACTTTTTTGAAGCGGGCCAGCAGCGGGCCCGAGACCAGCATGGAGGCGCGCATCTTGCGGACCAGGTCGTAAGGGGCGTGCAGCTTCAGCTGGGCGTGTTCCTCGGCTACGAAATTTCCGTAGCCGTAAAAGCAGTTCTTCCCGAGGTAATTCAGCAGCTCAAAGGTGGACCTGATGTCCATCAGCTCGGGGACGTTCTTTATTTCGCACTTTTCCCTGGTGAGCAGGGTGGCCGCGAGTATGGGCAGGGCCGCGTTCTTCGAGCCGCTGATCATGGTCTGCCCGCTCAACGGCCTGCCGCCGCGTATAATAAAATTATCCATAAATCGTCCTTTATATCCGGCAGAAGGTCCGGGCTGTCAGGAGGTCTCCCCCGCGAACCCTGGGAGATGGAAACCCTTGCGTCGGTTTCCCCCCGCCAGGCGGGGCCCCCCCTTCCGCAAAGGGTTCGCGGGGGAGACCCCCTGCCATCCCTCCACCAAAAGCTTCTGTCTACGGCTAACTTACCCGCGCGAATACGAACCTTTCTATGCCGTTGAAATCTTTATGGGTCCGCTTTTCTTTCCAGATGGCGGGCGGCAGGGCGTCCATCAGTTTTTTGGCTTGTCCGCCGCTCAGCTCGAGCAGGAGCGCGCCGCCTTTTTTAAGTTTTAAGGGCGCAAGGGTCACAAGCATCCTGGCCACGTCCAGGCCGTCGCCGCCGCCGTCCAGGGACATGTGCGGCTCGCTCAGGACTTCGGGGGCGAGCCCGGGGATCACGCTGGTCGGGATATAGGGCGGGTTGGATACGATAAGATCGACGACACCGCTTAGACCTTCCAGGGTGGAAGCTCTTATAAATTCCATGCGCGCCGCGAGGCCAAGCGCGGCGGCGTTCTCGGCGGCGCAGGCGAGGGCCCGCGCCGATTTTTCCACGGCTTTAACGCGCAGCCCGCTGAATTCTTTGGCCAGCCAGAGGCCGATGGCCCCGCTGCCGGCGCCGTAATCCATCGCAGAGAGCCCTCCTTTGCGGGTCCGCAGGAAATCGGCGGCGAAACCGGCCAGTTCCTCAGTCTCCGGGCGCGGGACCAGCACCCTTTTGTCCACTTTTATCCGGATATCCCTGAAATCCTGCCAGCCCAGTATATAGGCCAGAGGCAGGCCCTGCTCTTTGAGGGCCAGGCCTTTATTAAACTTGCGTACAGCGCTGGCGGCGACGGGGAGCGAGGGGTCCGCGAGGAGGTTCAGGCGCGGCACGCCCATGGCGTCGGCCAGCAGCCACTGCGCGTTCAGCGCGGGCTCGTCTACCCCGGCGGCGGCGAGGCGGGCTACGGCTTCTTTCAGCTTTTTTCCCGCGGTCATTTTTTCTCCTTGGTGAGCTCGAGCCTTATTTCTTCAAGCATATCTTTGATACCGCCTTCCATGATGACTTCGAGGTTATGCCAGGAGATCTGTACCCGGTGGTCGGTCACCCGGTTCTGGGGGAAATTATAAGTGCGGATCTTTTCCGACCGGTCCCCGGTCCCGACCTGGCTGTTGCGCGCGCCGGCATTGGCCTTGGCCTGGGCCTCTTCGCTCGCCTGGGCGAGCTTGGCCGCCAGCATGGCCATGGCCTTGGCGCGGTTCTTGCCCTGCGAGCGCTCCTCCTGGCAGGCCGTGATTATACCGGAGGGGAGATGAGTGATCCGCACGGCGGTTTCCACTTTATTCACGTTCTGGCCGCCGGCGCCGCTGGAGCGGTAGGTGTCCATCTTGAGATCTTTGGCTTCTATCTTTATCTCCACCTCGTCGACTTCGTGCATGATCGCCACGGTGACGGTGGAAGTGTGGATGCGGCCGGAAGCCTCGGTCAGCGGCACGCGCTGCACCCGGTGCACCCCGCCCTCGTATTTCATCAGGGCGTACACGTCCTGGCCGGAAATATAAAGCACGGCGTTCTTTATGCCTTTAAGGCCGGTGGCGGAAAGGTCGCGGAGCTCCGCAGTCCAGCCCATGGCCTGGGCGAAGCGGGTGTACATGCGCAGGAGGTCCGCGGCGAAAAGCGCGCTTTCGTCGCCGCCGACGCCGGCGCGTATTTCGAGGAAGATGTTCTTTGAATCCGCCGGATCAGGCGGGATGACGAGGAGCTTGAGCTTTTTGCCGAGCGACGCCGCGGCGGCTTCGAGGGCGGGCAGCTCCGCGGCGGCCATCTCGGCGATGTCCTTGTCGGTGCTGGAAAGCATCTGCCGGGTGTCTTCGACTTCTTTCAGCGCTTTATCCAGCGCGGCGGAAGTGTCCAGCAGCTGCCTGCAGGCGGAGTGCCGCCTGGAAAATTTTTCTATCTCTTCGGGCTTCAGGCCGCCGGAAGAGAGGCGTGCCTCTATCTCGGCGAATTCCCGTCTAACAGCGCTTAAGTCTTCTTCAAGCATAAGGGCCTATATAACCCGAATCCTGCCGGGCAGGATTCCCCGCGAATGCGGGGCGGGGGCCAAGCGCTATGCGCGACCGGCCCGAGAGGGTTTATGCCGCGCGGAACGCGCCCCCGCTATGCGGGGGGGTCAGCTTCAGCGGAAGCTGACCGGCCATGAAAAAACGGGCGCTCCATTACATAGGAACGCCCGTTTAAAGAACCTGGCTACTTCGCTTCAGGTTTCGCTTCGGGTTTGGACGCTACTTTGGGAGCGGCGGCCGCGGCTTTCTTTTCGTCCTTCTTGGAAGGCGCGGAAGACAGCACTTTGCGCTTGGGCGCGTGCTTGGGCGTTACGGATTTGATAACGACCTTCTTCATCTTGCGCTCTACCATCTTGCCGTCCGTGGAGGCGAACTTCATCTTGAATTTCTCTATGCGGCCGGCGGTGTCGAGCACCTTCTGCTTGCCGGTGAAGAAAGGGTGGCAGGCATTGCAGACTTCAACTTTAATGACGGGCTTTACGGAGCGGGTCTGGAAAGCGTTTCCGCAGACGCAGGTAACCTCGCAGATATCATAAGTGGGGTGGGTGTCGTTTTTCATTGTCTTTTCCTCTAAATCAAAGTCTACTGAACGTAAATTATAGCATAATCGGGGCTAGTTGAAGGATGTTCGTGAGCAAATCCAGAATCTACCAGTTTGCGAAAGAATACGTTAAAGTCACCGTAACAGCCTTGCCCCCAAAATCGGTCTTGAAAGGCTTTTCATTAGCTGCTAGCGCCTGCCCAACAACCTTAAAATCCAAATTTTGCCCATTTCTTACTATAAGCCGGTATTTGCCGGGCGTAAACCCGCCGCCCCCGCTGAAATCGGAGCCGCTGGTGCCGGGCCAGGAATTCCTTGACGATGACGCGCTTGTGGATGGTGCCGCCGTCCCAGAGCAGCACCACCGGCCCCCGCAAATGGTGAAGCAGGTCCCGCAAGAATTTAATGACCTCAACTCCGGTGATGTTCTTGCTATGGAAACGGAAGTAAAGACCCAGGCGTTGCCGCGAGGGGGATACCGTAAGGGCGGAGATTGCGGAAATCCGATCCCACCTGTAGCTGTATCTGAAGATAGGGGTCTTCCCGATTGGCGCCCAAGTCTTACGGACGTTAGGGATGAGGAGAAACCCGCTTTCGTCGAGGAAGGCGAGATGGGCACCAAGTTTTCGGGTTTTTTTTTATATCCGACCACTCGTGTCTCTTCCAGTGGGCGATGGCCTTCTCGTCCCGCTGCGTGGCGCGGCGCTCCGGCTTCTGCCATGTCCATTCGAAACTCGCCATCAACCGCCAGATATGACCCGGGTGGTAGTGAATTCCGAAATGCTTGTGGATCAGCTTGGAAATGCGCGGCAGTGTCCACAAATCCGTTATATATCCAGCCGCCAGAGGTCCTTGTTTCAGCAGCTGCATCAGCTTGCGCTTCTGTGGTGGCGCCAACAGCGGCGGACGGCCAGAAGCCGGCTTGGCCTGAAGCGCCTTGGCCCCGCCTTTCCGAAAACTTTGGGCCCAGCGCACCACAGAACTTATGGAAGAATTCAAGGTTGCGGCCACGGACTGATAAGTCTTGCCAGCCCGGAGCATGGCTACAGCACGCCGTCTGCGTGATTCGAGTTCGCGAGGGGTTCCTTGGGGTCTCATACCCCATAGGATAGCTAATTTTAGAATGGATATCCATTACTTATGCGAGAGTCAATAAGAACCATCACGCAATCTTATTCTGACTTTTTGGTAATTCATGCGTAGGCTCTATAGCGTCTTTTTATCTAGTGAGCCAATAAAAGACAGACTCGATTCCAGTGAAGACTTTGCCGCACCTGTTCGCTCTTTCTCAAGGGCAACTTTGAGCGCAGATGAAATAGGATTTATTGAGTCGTGATTGGCTAATCTACCCAGAATATTCGCTGTCGCGCATCTAATACGATAATCGTGGCTGTTAAGCATTAGAATTATATTCTTTAAAGCGGATTTCTTACCCAGCAAATATTGGGCCTCATAAAAGCCGAGTTGTGATACTTGGGAATGCTCCATATTTAACGCGCGCTGAATTGCCGGCATTGCCGCCCGGCACTTAATTTGTCCCAGTGCAGAGGCCGCATAACTTCTTACCAAAGGATTAACATCTTTTAACGCACCTACTAACGCTGGGCATGCACTACGTAACTTTATATTACCCAAGGAGTCTGCAGCCTGTATTCTGACCAGATAGTTCTTATCTCTGAATAACATTTCACTCAAGGATTTAACAATCGCTTGAGATGGGCCAGGGGCTGGCCGAAGTTGGGCAGTTGATGGAATGCCTTTTGAGCCTGTATTTGGATAATAAAAGCCGACATTGCTATATATTTTGCTTGTCGCTCCAGAGCAATCAGCCCCAACCCCCTTGATATTTCCTGGAGACTGATATGGCGTACCAGTCCATGTGCCAGCCTCATTTGCGAGTAATACACCTTCTTGCAATGAAATAAATTCATGCCCGAATGGGTCTACAAACATCATTGGATTCGCGCCCGCGTAGGAGTAGATATTACCCCC
>JAVHPG010000068.1:0-3081 GCA_036170455.1 Elusimicrobiales bacterium | reverse complement strand
GGCTTTCGTCCCGCACATCCCCGGGCACGGAAACTATATGCCCGGCAAAGCCCTTTTCGCGCAGTTCCTTGTCTATATAGAACAGCGCGGTATTGTGGTTTTCAAGCAGCACCACTTTCTTAGGCCCAAGCGCCAGCACCTGCCGGCAGAGCTCGCCGCCAATAGTGCCGCCGGTGACCCCGGTAACCAGAAGTGTCTTACCTTTTACACTGGCCTTCAAGTTTTACCCAAACTGCCGATATTTTTAAGCACCCAGATCCTTAAGAACGGATCGGAAAAAACATATCCTCCGTTTTCCTTTTCAAGTATTCCTTTTTTAAGCAAAAGACCCGCCGAAACCTGCACGGTAGATAAAGGACCAAGCTTATACATTTCCGCAATTTCCCGGGAGTAAAGCTTCCCCGCGGGATTTTGCGCGACTACCTGCAAAAGTCTGCGCTGCTTCAGCGGGATATGCTCCAGAATTCCCATATAAAAAGGGGCCTGTGTATCCGCTATATGCACGGCAGTTTCATACACAAACTCCGCCGTCAACTTCGCGCCTTCCCGACATTTATTCCACAGGAAACTGCACAAGTACTGTACATAATACGGTATGGCGTCAGTTTCCGCAAGAATGCGCTTAAAAGCGGCTTCTTCAACTTTAATCCCTATAGCTTTAAACCGCTCGCCGATAAAAACCCTAAAATCATCCTCCGCTATCTTCCCGAGAAAGACCACCCTGCCAAGCTTATAAAAAGCCCTGTCCCGGCTGTTTACCATATCCGCTATAAGATGCTGCCTGGAACCCGAAAAAACATATGAAACATTATGATGCGTTTGAAAAGAAGCGCGCATAAGTTTTTCAAGAGGCTCCCCCCCGAGAATTGTAACCTCCTGAAATTCATCGAATGCAATTACAAGCCGCTTATTGCGGCGTTTCGCCATTTTCTCAGCGGCGTTGAAAAGCTCAGAAAGGGCGGCCGATTGCTCGTTTTTAGATTTTCCAAGATCGAGCGAGGCCGACAACTGCCCGTCAGTCTCCAGTGTTATTTTAGGCCTTAGCAGCGGAATAGTTTCACGGGCCAGTCTGGCCACCGCCTCAAGCCCTGTTTCAGTTTTAAGCAGAACCTCATCCGTAAAAACGGCGGCCAATTGCTCCATGGAGGCGCACCTGTATAAATCTATGTAGGCTGTCAGCAGGCCTTTACTTTTAAACCCCTCTAACAGATGCGCCAAAAGCGACGTTTTTCCGAATCTGCGCGGGGAAATGAGAAATATTCTTTCTCCGGATTCCAGCCCTCGTGAAAGGTCGGCAAGCTCTTTTTTTCTGCCGGTAAAAGCGGCCCCAACGGCAATTTCACCGTAAACGAAGGGATTATTCATTGGCATTTCCTTTTCTATACGCACAAGAACATAACGTATTTATACATAATTACATAAGCAATAGCCAGCCTTCTTAACTCCCGGCGACCCAACCCCAAGCTTTGTTCGCCTAAATCGAAAAGGCCCCGATAGGGGGCCTTTTAATCCGCCGCCGGAGACGATTAAAATAGCCTGTCCCCTCCATAAGCGCCACGTGCTTATGCGCGGCCGCGTGCAGCACCCAGGCCGGCTTATGCGTTTCAAAAAGATTCTTCAGCAGACTTTCGTCCCGCACATCTTTTACTGTCCGGCCTTTTCCGCCTACCCCCTTTACAAAAGGACTAAATAATAATAATATATCCTTATTAAAAGGACATTATGATAACCAATACTCTGCTTAAAGAAATACTTGTCTCAAACGATAAATTTATATTGGCCGATACAGGCGAAATTGTTAAAAGGGCCGCCGAAAATTTTCCCGATAAACTGGATAAAGCTTTTGTCGTTTACGGGGTCCGGCGCAGCGGCAAAACATATATCCTTTACGACCTCTATAAAAAATGCGCCGACCGCGCCCTTTATATAGATTTTGAAGACGAACGCCTTGAAGGTTTTGAAACCGGCGATTTTGAAAAGCTCAAAAACGCTTTTTTCGAATTAAAGCCCGGCTGCCTGGATCAGCGGCCCGTATTCTTTCTGGATGAAGTCCAAAACATCAAAGGCTGGGAGAAATTCTGCAGAAGGGCCGTAGAGCGGGAAAATATAAGCGTGTATGTCAGCGGCTCCTCCTCCAAAATGATGCCTTTCGAAATAGCCACCGAACTGCGCGGCCGCGCCTGGAGCGTGGAAGTGCTGCCCTACTCTTTTAAGGAGTACCTCGGGGCCAAAGGCGTAAACCCCGCCGGCCTTATGCATGGCAGGCAAAAAAGCACGCTTAAAAAACATTTGCAGGACTACCTGCGGTGGGGAGGGTTCCCGGAGGTTGCGCTGCTTGATTCAGATTCCCAGAAATCCAAGCTTGTGAAAGAATACATGAGCGCCATGTATTTCAGGGACCTGGTGGAAAAATACGGCATCTCCAATATACACCTTTTCGAGGCGCTCAGCGACAGGTTATTCTCGTCTTTCGCGTTAAAATACTCGCTGACGGCGTTTTACAAGCAATACCGGGACAAATTCCCCTTCTCAAAAGACCTGCTTTTCCGTTATTACAAGTATTTTCTCCAGAGCATGCTTATTCTCGAGGTAAAGAAATTTTCGGAATCCACTTACAAGCGCCTGCGGAACCCCGCAAAGCTTTATCTTGTAGATAATGCCCTTTCAAGAAGAGTAACCTCGGCGGACGAGGGCCGCCTGCTTGAGAACGCGGTCTTCCTGGAGCTAAAAAGAACCGGCCATGAGGTGTTCTATTTTGACGAGGGCGTGGAATGCGATTTTATCGCAAAGAACCAGGATGGGATTATTACCCCCCTACAGGTATGTCTGGAGCTGAACGCACAAAACCAGCAGCGCGAATTGGACGGCCTGGTTACGGCCGCCAAATGGCTGAACCTCAAGGAAGGGCTGCTTGTTACACTGGACGAAGAAAAAGAGCTGACAGTGGACGGTATAAAGATCAATATCCTGCCGGCATGGAAATTCCTGCTAAAGTGAAAAGGCTCCATTAAGGAGCCTTTTCATCCGTCGCCGGGGCAATTAAAGTAGCCTGTCCCTCCATAAGCGCCACGTGCTTATGCG
>JAVHPG010000067.1:0-3118 GCA_036170455.1 Elusimicrobiales bacterium | reverse complement strand
GGGCGAACACGGAGTGAGGCCACGGTGTGGCCGAACGCGTTTTGCGTTCCGGCCCCTGCGGCGCCCGCGCGCTACCAGTGCAAATTCGGCTGCCTTGCTGCCTGCACCTCGTCCAGACGTTTGACGGGCATGGTGTGCGGCGCGTCTTTGAGTTTCTGCGGGTCGGCCATGGCGGAGTCGTGGATGTCCCTCATGGCGGCGGCGAACTCGTCCAGGGTTTCCTTGGTCTCGGTCTCGGTCGGCTCGATCATGATCGCTTCGTGCACGATGGTCGGGAAGTAGATCGTCGGGGCGTGGAAGCCGCGGTCGAGCAGGCCTTTGGCCACGTCCAGGGTCTTGAGGCCTTTGGCGGTCATGTCCGCGCCAGGGGTGAGCACGCATTCGTGCATGCAGTATTCCTTGGAATACGACGGGTAGATATCCATCAGCAGGCTGCGCACGTAGTTGGCGTTGATGATGGCGCAGCGGGCGATGTCGCCGAACTCCGCCGCCGAATGCGCGAGCATGTAGGCGTAGGCGCGCACCAGCACGCCGGTATTGCCGAAGAAGGCTTTCACCTTGCCTATGCTGCGGCCGTCGCCGAAGTCGGAGACGTACTTGCCGGCTTCTTTCTTCACCGTCGGCACGGGCAGGAACGGGGCCAGGGCTTTGCTGCAGACTATCGCTCCGGCGCCGGGACCGCCGCCGCCGTGCGGGGTGGAAAAGGTCTTATGGAAGTTCAGGTGCATCAGGTCCACGCCGAAGTCGCCGGGCTTTACCATCCCGATGAGCGCGTTCAGGTTGGCGCCGTCCATGTAGAACAGCGCGCCGGCGTCGTGCACGGCCTTGGCGATGGCCTCGATATTGCTCTCGAAGATGCCGAGCGTATTGGGCATGGTCAGCATCAGGACGGCGGTCTTGGGGCCGATATGCTTCTTCAGCTCTTCCACGTCCAGGCGGCCGTCGGGCTTGGAGGCTATGTTGACCGCGGTGAAGCCCATCATCGACGCGGAGGCGGGGTTGGTGCCGTGCGCGGAATCGGGGACTACTATCTCGGTGCGGGCCTCGCCCCTGGACTCGAAGTAGGCCTTGGCCAGGAGCAGGCCGGTGAACTCGCTGTGCGCGCCGGCGGCGGGCTGCAGCGTGATCGCGTCCAGGCCGCAGAGCTCGGTCAGGCGGGCGGAGAGGTCGTGGATCAGCTCAAGCGTGCCCTGCGCGCAGGTGTCGTGCGCAAGCGGGTGGAGCGCCGCGAAGCCCTCGAGCGCCGCGGCCTCCTCGTTGAAGCGCGGGTTGTACTTCATCGTGCAGGAGCCCAGCGGGTAGAAATGGGTGTCTACCGAGAAGTTAAGCCGGGACAGGCGCGTATAGTGGCGCACCACGTCGAACTCCGAGAGCTCCGGCAGGCGCAGGGGGGACTTCCGGCGCAGGTTGGCGGGCACATTCGCTTTCGAGCGGAGGGTATTCTTGCAGCACAGGCCGCGGCGGCCGGGAGCGGATTTCTCTATGCTGAGGCGGTTGTCGGTGGGCGCGCAGATCATAGGGCCTCCTTTATGGCGGCTTCCAGTTTTAAGATGTCGGTCTCGGTCTTGGTTTCGGTGGCGCAGACCAGCAGGGTCTCGCCGAGCTCCGGGTAGAGCGGGGCGAGCGGCAGGCCTATGTCGACGCCCCGGGCGAAGAGGACTTTTTCGCGCAGCTTCGCGGCGCTGCCGGGTACAGAGACTACGAATTCGTTGAAGAAAGGTCCTTTGAACTTGAGAGAAACTCCCTTTAGGCCGGCGAGGCGCTGGGCGGCGAAAGCGGCGGCTCCGGCATTGGCCTCGGCAAGCTCCCTGAGGCCCTCGGGCCCGTAGAGGGCCGAGTAGACCGTGGCGGCCAGCGCGCACAGAGCCTCGTTGGAGCAGATATTGGAAGCGGCCTTGTCGCGGCGGATATGCTGCTCTCGGGCCTGCAGCGTCAGCACGAAGCCGCGCTTGCCGTCCTTATCTTTCGTCATGCCGGTTATGCGGCCCGGCATCTGGCGCACATGCTCCTTCTTGCAGGAGAACAGGCCCAGGTAGGGGCCGCCGTAAGCCAGCGGCAGGCCGAGGCTCTGGCCTTCGCCCACGGCGAAATCCGCGCCGTATTCGCCGGGCGCGGCCAGTATGCCCAGGCTGACCGGATCGGCCGCTGCTACCAGCAGCGCTCCCGCTTTTTTCGCGGTTTCCGCTATCCCTGACATATCTTCTATGAGCCCGAGAAAGTTGGGGGTTTGTACTGCCAGGCAGGCCGCGCCTTCCAGCAGGGCGGGCAGGGCCGCCTTGTCCATCGCGCCGTCCTTCATCGGTACCTTCAGGTAGGTGTAAGCGGGCGAGTGGGCGAAATAGGTCTTCAGCGTGTCCATGTACTGCGGGTTCACGCCGGCGGAGTAAACTGTCTTTTTGCGGCCGGTCACGCGCACCGTGGCGCGGACGGCCTCGGCGAACGAGCTGGCCCCGTCGTACATGGACGCGTTGGCGCAGTCCATGGCGTAGAGCGCGCTTACCGTGCTCTGGAATTCGTAGATGGCCTGCAGCGTGCCCTGGCTGGCCTCGGGCTGATAAGGCGTGTAGGCCGTCAGGAACTCGGTGCGGGAAGTGATGGCCTTGACGGCGGCGGGCGTGTAGCGCTCGTAGGCGCCGGCGCCCAGGAAACTCAGCGGGCGGCAGTTCTTGGCGGCCAGGCCGGCCATGCGCGCGGCCTGCTGCGCCTCGTCCAGGCTTTCGGCCGGGAGGTTCAGCTTGGGCCACAGAAATTTATGGGGTACCTGCTTAACGAGTTCTTCAAAAGATGAAACGCCTATGGTTTTAAGCATCTCCTCTTTATCGGTTTTTGTGTGGGGAATGTACATGTTGGCTCCTGTAAAGAACGGAATGCGTAAATCGTAAAGCGGAAAGCGTTGTAAGGAGTCCTTTGTTCAACTCTTTAACGCTTCCCGCTTTACGCTGTACGGCTTTAATGCGCCGGCTGCTTTATGAAATCCTGGTAGGTTGTCCAGTCCATAAGGGCTTCGGTCTCGGCGGGGTTCGCCGGCTTCATCTTGAACAGCCAGCCCCGGTCCAGCGGGGACTGGTTGAGCAGGGCGGGTTCGCCGGCGGCGGCGGCGTTTACCTCGGTAACTTCG
>JAVHPG010000066.1:0-15164 GCA_036170455.1 Elusimicrobiales bacterium | reverse complement strand
TACAATACTTGCGTACGGGGACTACATAGCCTGGCCGCGCGGGGGGAATTTCCTTGCGGCACACCGGCAGCGAATTGTTATAATTTGCGCTGGGGAGGATCTATGAAAAAAATAGCGATGTTTATAGCTTTCCAGGGTTTCCGTGACGAGGAATATACGGAGCCTAAAAAAATTCTCGAGGCCGCCGGGCATAAAGTGGTTACCGTTTCCACTGCTAAAGGCGAGGCCAGGGGCAAGTTCCGGGCCGTGGCGCAGGTGGATAAGGTCGTCGGAGAGATAAACCCGGTTGAGTATGACGCGCTTGCGCTGGTGGGCGGGCCGGGGGCGCTGGAGCACCTGGATACGCCGGAAGTCCACGCTATTTTTAAAAAAGCGATGGAGCTGGGCAAGGTCATCGGTTCGATCTGCATCTCACCGGTGGCGCTCGCCCACGCGGGGCTGCTTAAGGGCAGGAAAGTCACCTGCTGGCCTGACGGCGCGGCGGAGGTGGTGAAAGGCGGGGGGGACTATACCGCCGCCGAGGTGGAGATAGACGGGAAGCTGATAACCGCGAGCGGCCCGGTGCCGGCCAAAGACTACGGCAAGGCGCTGGTCGAAGCTTTGAAGTGAGGAGAAAAAATGAAAATATCAAATATGCTGCTGGCGCTGGCGCTGTTCACCTGCGGGGCGGCTGCGCAGGAGCCGGTGAAAGCGGCGGCGGAAGACGCGTGGAAATCCCGCACGTTCACGGCCGAGGAGCTTAAAAAATATAACGGCAAGGGCGGCATGCCCGCTTACGCCGCGGTTGACGGGATCGTGTATGACCTTACCAAGTCCAAGTTCTGGAAGAACGGGCAGCATATGATGCTGCATAGCGCCGGCGCGGACCTGAGCTCCGCGATGCACAGCAAAGCTCCGAAGGCCATACACAAAGACGGGAAGATAATGGAAAAAATGCCGAAAGTCGGAATGCTGGCCGGGTATAGCCGGGAAAAGACCGCCGCCGCCCCCCCGCCGGCGGCCAAAGCGCCGCTGGCCGCCGTGCACAAAGTGGCAAAAGAGGAGCTCGGGCTGGAATCCTCCTGCCCGGTCACCGGCGAAAAGATAAAAGTTACGGAGAAGACCCCCGCGCTGGATTTCAAGGGAAAAACTTATTATTTCTCCAGCCTGTCCAGCCTGCAGAAGTTCAGCAAGGACCCGGTTAAACTCCTGAAAGACAGGGCCGGCACCTTATTTAAGAAAAAGAAAAGTTAAATATTTTTTTAAAGTCGTTCCAGAAACCCGGGTATGATTTGTTCACGCAGCCCGGGTTTTTTATTCCCAGCCCGGGGCAGGCCAGCGCGGCTGCCGCCGCCGCCATGGCTATGCGGTGGTCGCCGAAAGTTTCCACGGGTTTGACCGCGGAAAAAGAAGGCCGGCCGGTTATTTTCATAGAGCCTTTGCCGTAGGAAGCTTTTACGCCCAGCGAGGCCAGAAGCGCAAGCGTGCTTTCTATCCTGTCGGATTCTTTGGCCCGCAGGCTCTCTATGCCGTTAATGACGGTTATCCCGCGCGCGCGGCCGGAGAGCAGGGCCAGAAGCGGGATCTCGTCTATCATCGCCGGGACCTCGTCCGGCCTTACGGTCCTGGCTTTAAGGGCGGAGGGCAGGACTTCTATGCTGCCGCTGGGTTCGGGGAAAGAAACGGCGGGCTCAAGCTTCAGGCCGGCGCCCATTTTCTGGAGCGCCGTTATGAAGCCGAGGCGCGCGGGGTTAAGCCCGCAGGAATTTATTTTAAGCGCCTCGCCGGAGAGCAGCGCGGCGGCTATGAACGGCGCGGCTGAAGAAATATCCCCGGGTATCGCGAAAGGGCGGGCGGTAAGCGGGCCCGGCGCAAGTTTTATCCGGGGGCCCTGGTTGCCGAGGCCGGCGCCCATCAGCGCAAGCAGCCGCTCTGTATGGTCGCGGGTCGGGATTTTTTCAGTTATTTCCAGGGGCTTGCCTGCATAGAGCCCGGCCAGGAGCAGGGCGGATTTTATCTGCGCGCTTTTTACGCCTGAAATTTTTCCGCCTTTAAGCTTTGCGGGCTTTATCGAGAGCGGCAGCAGCCCGTTCTTTGTTTTGATCCCGGCGCCGAGGTTGTTTAGCGCGCCGGCCAGTTCACCCATCGGCCTTTTTAACAGCGAGCCCCGGCCGGTGATCGCGGAGGGAAAATTCTGCCCGGCAAGTATCCCGGCCAGGAGGCGCGCGAGCGCGCCCGACTCTCCCGCGTCAAGCGCCCCGGCGGGCTTTTCAAGGCCGCGCAGGCCCCGGCCTTCGATAATAAGCGCGTTCCCTTCCTGGATGATTTTTACCCCCAGCGCTTTCAGGCAGCGGAGCGCGGCCTCGGTGTCCTCGCAGACCAGCGGGTTCTCTATGCGCGCGCTGCCGGTCGCTATGGCGGAGAGCAGCAGCGCCCTTAGGGTCATTGATTTGTCGGGAGGCGGCGAGTAGGACCTCATTTCAATTCCGCGCAGAAATCGAGCGCTTTGAAATATGAGAGCGGGCCCTGGCCCTTGAACTGCGCGCGGCAGACCGGCTTGATGACCGAGACCTTGCGGAAGGGCTCACGCTTCGAGATATCGCTCAAATGCACTTCCACCGCTGGGAGCCCGAGCGCTTCGATGGCGTCGCGGATGGCATAGCTGTAATGGGTGTAAGCCGCCGGGTTGATCACCAGCGCTTCGGCCCAACCGGAGTTGGCGGTCAGCAGGTCGATTATCACGCCTTCCGAATTGCTCTGGAAAGCCCTGATCTTCATGCCGAGCCCCGCCGCGTGTTTCTTTATGTCCAGGTCCAGCCTGGCAAGCGTGGTCGTACCATAAATCTCCGGGTTCCGCCTGCCGAGCAGGTGCATGTTTGGGCCGTGTATCACCAGGACGTTCATTTTAAAGCTCCTTCGAAGGCTTTCTTAAGCAGCGCCGGCTTCAGGTTTTCCGCGGCGCTGAGGCGCCCGGCGGCTTTTATAAGCAGGAAGCGGTTCCCGGCCCCGCGCGCTTTTTTGTCCCTCGAGACCAGGCCCAGGAACCTGCGGAAGTCGCGGCGGACGGACGCGGCCGGCGGCAGGCAGAGGGCGTCGAGCAGGGAGTTCAGCCCGGAGAAGGCTTCCCGCCCGAGCAGGCCGGCCTCGCGCGAGGCGATCAGGGCGAAGCGCAGGCCGCGCGCCACCGCCTCGCCGTGCGGCAGGCGGCCGCCGGACATGGCCTCGAAGGCGTGCCCGGAGGTATGGCCGAAATTAAGAGGTTCCCTGACCCCGCTTTCGTCGCGCTCGTCTTTAGCCACCAGCTTTAGCTTATAGGCGGCGCAGGCGCTCACGCAGGTGGTCAGGGCGGATTTGTCTCCGGCGAGGGTTTTCGAAAGCTGGTTTTTTATCGTGCGCCTCAAACTGCCGGGGCCTATCATCGCGTATTTCACAAGCTCGCCGCCGCCGGAGCGCAGCTCAGCGTGGGGGAGGGAGTCGAGAAAAGCGGTGTCGCAGACTGCCAGGGCCGGCTGGTGGAAAGTCCCGGCGATGTTCTTTGCGCCGCCGAGGTTCACCGCGGTCTTGCCGCCCAGGCCCGCGTCGATCTGGGCCAGGAAAGTGGTCGGGACGCTGATCCAGTTTATGCCGCGCATATAGATGGAGGCGGCGAAACCCGCCAGGTCCGTGACTGCCCCGCCGCCGCAGGCGATGATGAGGGAATTGCGCGAAAAGCCTTTGTCGAAAAGGAAAGAGCAGAGCTTGCCGGCCTGCTCCAGCGTCTTGGCCTTTTCCGAGGGGGGAAGCCAGAAGTGGAAATGATGGGTTTTACCCTCCGGGAACAAGGCCAGCGCTCTGGCGCGCAGGCTGGGCGGAGCGTCGGTGGTCGTGACCAGGCAGAGCTTGTCGGCCTGGTTGAACAGGGCGGGAAAATCCCGCGGTATATCGGCCAGGCCGCGGCCAAGGGCCGCTTTTATATTTCTTGAACTATTGATGCTGAAGCTGAATGTTTTCATTTTAGCAGAGCCTTCCTGATCTTCGCAGCGGCCTTGGAGGGGGTCAGGCCGGAGGTCCGGACCGTTATATCCGCGCGGCGGTAAAAGCGGAGCCGGCTGTCGTAAATTTTTTTCGCCCGCGGTGCGGCTTTTTTCCAGGGCCCGTCGAGAAGCGGCCTGCCCGCGCGCTCCGCCTTAAGCCTTTTTTTAAGTTCGGGCCAGGGGCAGTCGAGGAAAACCGTCGCGCCCGTTTTTTTCAGCAGGCTTTCCCAGCGCTTTGAAGGATAAACGCCCCCGCCGAGCGAGATCACCTGCCCTCCGCGCGCCGCAAGCTCTTTGATCAGGGCCGCTTCGAGGCGCCTGAAGGCGCCCAGCCCGTCCCTCCTGATAATGACCGCCGGCCTCTCGCCGGTTTTTTTCCTCAGCAGCGCGTCGCTGTCCCTGAAAGGCCGCCGCAGCGCGCGCGCGAGGGCGGCGCCGGCGGAGGTTTTCCCGGCGCACATGAAGCCAGTGAGGTAAATGTTCAGAGCCGGGCCAGTATTTTTCCGGTTTTTTTGCGCCATTCTTTCACCCGCTGCTCCAGTTCCGAAAAAGAATCACCGCCGAATTTCTCCAGCAGGGCCACGGCCAGTTCAAGCGCGGCGGCGTGCTCGCCCACCACGGCCGCCGCGAACACCGCCGTGGTGTCCGAGGTTTTTGAAACAGAGAGTTTTTTTCGAAAAGTCTTCAGGTCGGTGGAAAGCGTGCCGCCGGGCAGCCCCGGAACCGGCTTTACCGCGCAGCGCAGGACGAGCGCGCGGCCGTTGGTCATTCCGCCGTCCAGCCCGCCTGAAAGCTCCGGGTTCTTCGAGGCCTCGATGCCGCCCGTGGAAGCAAGCGTGAAACCGCCTCCAACTTCGAAGCCTTTGACGCCGTTGATCCCCATGAGCGCGGCCCCGAGGCGCGAACCCAGCCTCCGGTCCCAGCCGCTGAAGCCGCCCAGCCCGGCCGGCAGGTTTTCCACCGTCACTTCGAAGGTCCCGCCAAGCGTATCCCCGGCGCGGCGCGCCCGGAGGATCTTGTCCGCGACCGCCTGGGCGGTTATGGGCCGCATTCCGCCGAGGCTGAGCACTCTCGAATTGATATTAATGTCCAGCAGCTCGTGCAGGCGCAGGGCGAAAGAGCCAAGCGCGGCGCGCATAGCGGTTTCCCGCGCGCTGGCGCGCTCGCGGATGAGCGAGGCGTTCATCAGCCCGTATTTGAGCATCCCGGGCAGGTCGGCGTGGCCCGGGCGCGGCAGGCTGGAAGCGGCGGGCAGGTCGCGGCCGGTATTGTGGATAAGAACGCTGATCGGCGCGCCGGTGGTGATATTTCCGCTGAGGCCGGAAACTATCTCGAATTTATCCGTTTCCCGTGCCTGGCGGGCGCTGCGGCCCGGGGCCTGCCGGCGGCGTCGGAGCTGGGCCGCGATATAATCGGGCGTGATCTTTACGCCGGCGGGAAACCCTTCGAGTATGCCTGATAAAAATTTGCCGTGCGATTCGCCGGCGGTGAGGTAGCGCAGCATTTTAATCCCCCTGCACGAGTCTATCCCTGAGAAGCTTCAGGGCTTCCCTGCTAAATTCTACAATATCGCCCCCGGGCAGGCCCGTCCAGAATTTAAGCGAAAGGGCCGCCTGCCTTACAAGGATCTCCAGGCCGTCAATGGTCGAGGCGCCGGCCGCCGCGGCGGCCCTGAGGAAGTCGGTGCCGCCCGGAGTATAGGCCAGGTCCAGGAAGACGTCGCCCGGCTTCGGCTTCGCCGGGGGCGTTCCCGGCGCGTACATCCCGAGCGGCGTGGCGTTAATAAAAATTCCCGCCGGGCCCGCGGGCAGGGAAAAGGGGGCGGCTGAAAAAACAGTTTGAGGAAAAACTTCAGCCAGGTTAGCGGAAAGTTCCAGCGCCGCGGCGCTGTTCCTCGCGCAGAAGGTCACTGAAGCTGCGCGGGAGCGCCCCAGCGCCCAGCCCGCCTCGCCTGCCGCGCCGCCGGAGCCGAAGATCACGGCGGTCTTTCCGGCAGGCTTCGCGCCGCTTTCTTCCAGGGCGCACACTATCGCCGCCGCGTCGGTGTTGAGGCCCTCCAGGCCTTTTTTGCCGAAGCGCACCGCATTGACCGCCCTGATATCGCGCGAAGCAGGGTCAGGCAAATTAAGCATTTTAAAAACTGCCTGTTTATGCGGTATGGTAACGTTGAAACCGGACCAGCCCCCGGCTTTGGCTGCCTGTATGACCGATGCCAGCTCCGCCGCGCCGCACTCCCGCGGCTCGTAGAAGATCTCTTCGCCGGTGAGGCGGGCGAAAATACGGAAGATCTCCGGGGAAAGGGACCTGGAAAGCGGGAAGCCCAGCAGGCCGGCTTTTATCTGCTTTTTTTGCACTTTATTTCCCGGTTACGGCGCGGAAGGAATCCACGGTCATAGTCTGCCTGCCGTCCACTTTGGCTTCGGTCGGCGAGAGGCTGGCTTCGATGAGGAGGCCGTCGGCCCCGGAGCGGAGCGCCATGAGCGCGAGCGCTTTGGCTATTTCCCGGTTCCCGGAAGCGTGGCTGGGGTCGGCCAGCACCGGGAGGCGCGTAATTTTCTTCGCCTCGCGCATCATTTTTAAGTCAAGGCCGGGGCAGCCCGGTGAGAAAACGGAATCGCCGCGCTCGCAGAGTATAAGCTTCTTCGCGCCGTGCCTTAGCAGGTATTCGGCAGAAAGCAGCCATTCGCGCAGGGTGGCGCGCATTGCCCGCTTAAGCAGCACGGCGAGCCCGGAACGGCCGGCTTCTTTGAGCAGCTCGTAATTGCGCATATTCCGCGCGCCGATCTGGAGCACGTCGCAGATGGCGGAGAGCCGCTCCACCTGGCGGGTGTCGGTGGCCTCGGTCACCAGCGGCAGCCCGGTTATTTTCTTAGCTTTGGCGATGATCTTCAGCCCGTCCCAGCCGATGCCCTGGAAAGCGTAGGGCGAGGAACGCGGCTTGAAGATGGCCGCGCGCAGCGCGTGCGCGCCGGCGGCTTTGAGCGCGAGGGCGGTAGCCAGGTAGGAGCCTTCCTCCTCCACGGCGCAGGGCCCGGAGATGAAAATGGGGCCGCCGCTGAAATCGAGAGGACGTGAAAAAGGTCTTTTTATTCCCGCGCAGGCCAGCGGGCACAGCTCGGCCTCGGTCTGGAAGACACCGGCCACTCCGGGCAGGTTCTCTATGAGCGGCACGGCGTCGGCGGAGGGTTTTGACAGGACGGCGGCCAGGCCCGGGCCCTTGCGGCGCAGGATGCAGCCGGGCAGCAGGCGCGACAGGGCCGCTTCCAGGTCCCGGCGGCTCCCGGCGCTGAGGTTCTTATGGAGACTTATTATCATTTTCCGCCTTGAAGTTTTTTGGATTGCCTTATTATCTCGGTAAAAACCGCCCTGGAGGACGGCGCGTAAAGTTTCCCCGCGGCTCCGGCCGCATTGGCGAGCACCCGCTTCTCCCGCGCGCGGTCGGTAAGCTTCTTCTTCAGTCCCCTGAGCGGGACGGTCAGCGCGAAGCGGCGCGCCAGGAGGGCCGCCAGGCGGCGGTCCAGTTTGTCGATTTTAAAGCGCGCGGCGGAAAGTTTGTCCATAATCGCAGTGGGCTGTCCGGAACGGTAGAATTCTATTCTATTAAAATACGGGCTAAAATTAAAATTGCTAAAATAATATCTATGGCAGAAACGCTGGAACTTAAGGATATCGCCAACAAGCTGGAGGAGCTCGAAGCGGCCCTCGCCGCCTCCGCCAGGCTTTACGGCCTGGACGCGAAGCGGGCCGTGCTGCGCGAGAAAGAGGCCGTCTCCGGCGCCGGCGATTTCTGGAACGACGCGCAGAAGGCGCAGAGCCATATGAAGGACCTTAACGACCTGAAGAAAGGCGTGGACCTGCTGGACTCCGTAAAGCGCGGGATAGACGATTTTAAGGTGCACTTCGAGCTTGCGCGCGACGCCGGCGACTTCGCCGAGCTGCCGGTGATCATGGAAGGACTGCGCTCGATAGAAAAAAAGCTCTCGGCCCTCGATTTCGAGCTGAAGCTGGCCGGCCCGATGGACAAGCTGGACGCTATCATCAGCATCCACGCCGGGGTCGGCGGCACCGAGGCCTGCGACTGGGCCCAGATGCTGCTGCGGATGTACACCCGCTGGGCGGCCAGCAAGGGCTTCACTTTCTCGGTCACCGATATGCTCCCCGGAGAAGAGACCGGGGTGCGCGGCATGACCGCAATAGTGCGCGGGAAATACGCCTACGGCTATCTTAAAAGCGAGATAGGCGTGCACCGCCTGGTGCGCATCTCCCCGTTCGACGCAAACAAGCGGCGGCATACCTCTTTCGCCTCTCTCGACGTGCTGGCCGACATCGACGACGAGATAGAGATAAAGGTGGAAGACAAGGATATCAGGCTGGACACTTTCCGTTCCGGCGGCGCGGGCGGCCAGAACGTGAACAAGGTGGAGACCGCTGTGCGCCTCACCCACCTCCCGTCGGGCATAGTGGTGGCCTGCCAGATAGAGCGCAGCCAGCACCAGAACCGCGAGACGGCCATGAAGATGCTGAAGGCCAGGCTTTACGAGGTGGAGATGGACAAGAAGCGCTCCGAGATGGAGCGCCACTACGACGCAAAGGGCGACATCGGCTGGGGCCACCAGATCCGCTCCTACACTTTCATGCCTTACCAGCTGGTGAAGGACGAGCGCACCGAATACAAAACCTCGCAGATAGAACTGGTCATGGACGGGGACCTGGACCCGTTCATGCATTCCTACCTTACCTGGGCCGCGAACAATAAAAAACCGGCCGCCAATCAGTGACGGCGGAAATAAATATTAAAAATGCTGATCGAGACCCACGCGCATTTGAACGATAAAGCTTTCGACCCGGACCGCCCCGCCGTCCTGGAGAAAGTCTTCGCCTCCGGCGTGGATAAAATAGTGGAGATCGCCTGCGCTCCGGGCGAATGGAAACAGGGCGAAGACCTCTGTGCAGCCTACCCGGGCAAGGTCCGCTGCGCTTTCGGCGCGCATCCCGAATATACGAAAACGCTTCCTCCTTCTATGCTTGCGGAACTCGAGGCCTTTATGGCCAAGCCCTGCGCCGTAGCGCTAGGCGAGGTCGGGCTGGATTACTGGCAGGACGCAGGTACTAAAGAAGAACAATTGTCCCTGCTCGAAACCCAGCTGCCGCTTTGCGCTAAATTCGGGAAGCCCGCCGTCTTCCACGCCAGGAACGGAAAGGATCCCGGCCAGAACGCCTGCGCGGACCTGCTTGAAGCCCTGAAGGCCTGGGCTTACCGGCCCGCTAAAAGATTCCGGGGCGTGCTGCACTGCTTTTCCGGCGGTTGGGCCGATGCCCGCGCCGGCCTGGACCTGGGCCTCCTCCTCGGCGTGAACGGGACTTTCACCTATAAAAACAACCACGACCTGCGCGAGACCGTGAGAAAAGCCGGCCTGGACAATATCGTCCTTGAAACGGACTGTCCGTACCTGCCGCCCCAGAGCGCACGCGGCAAAAGGAACGACCCGTCTTTCATCCCCGAAATAGCCGCCCTGCTGGCTACGCATCTCGGGGTCGGCAACAGCGTCGTGGCCGACAGGACCACCGCCAATGCCCTCGAACTTTTTGGAGCATTTTAACTCCTGGAGCGACAATGACTTCCGATGAACTTAAGAATTTTTTAGCGGAGCGGATCCCGGTCTTCGACGGGGCCATGGGGAGCTACCTGCAGGGCTTCGGCCTTAAAGAGCCGGATTTCGCCGGGCACGAAGGCCTGAACGAGCTCCTGTCCGTCTCCAGGCCAGAGGTCATAAGCAAAGTCCACGAAGACTATCTCGCCGCCGGCGCCGACTTCATAGAGACCAATACTTTCGGCGCCAATGCCGCCGTGCTGGCCGAATACGGCCTGGCCGCCCGCGCGAGGGAATTTAACCTCGCTTCCGTGCGCCTGGCCAGGGCCGCCGCCGATAAATTTTCTAAAGACGGGAAGCCGCGCTTCGTTGCCGCTTCCGTGGGCCCCACCAATAAAGCCCTGTTCGTCACCGGGGGGCTCAGCTTCGATGAATTGCGCGCGATCTACCTGGAGCAGCTCACCGCGCTGATCGATGGGGGCGCCGACCTGCTTCTACTTGAGACCGCCCACGATATATTGAACCTGAAGGCGGGCCTCGCCGCCGCGAAGCTCGCTTTCAAAAAGGCCGGCAGGGAGCTGCCCGTCATAGTCTCGGCCACCATGGATAGCCGTAACAAGATGCTCTCCGGCCACGACGCCGAGTCTTTCTACGCCGCGATGGAGCATTTTCCCCTGGCCGCCCTCGGCTTCAACTGCTCGACCGGTCCGGAAGACCTCGCCCTGCGCCTGGAGCGCCTCGCCGCCCGCTCGCAGTATCCCGTTTTTGCAATGCCCAATGCCGGCATGCCCGACGAGAACGGGCGCTACCTCCAGACGCCCGAAACTTTTTCCTCCGTAATGGGCGCTTACGCCCGCAAAGGCCTGCTAAATGTCGTCGGCGGCTGCTGCGGGACCAACCCGGCGCATATAAAGGCGCTCGCGGAGGCCGTGCGCGGAATTAAGCCCCGCGCGCCCCGGGCCGCCGCGCCCTGGGTGGTTTCCGGAGTGGAAACCCTCTTCTACGACGAGGTGGAGCCGCCGCTCATGGTGGGGGAGCGAAATAATTCGATAGGCTCGAAGAAATTCCGCGACATGGTCGCCGCCGGCGACTGGGACGGCGCGGTAGCCCTCGCCAAAGCCCAGGCCGCCGCCGGGGCGCATATCCTCGACGTCTGCCTGGCCAACCCGGAGCGCGACGAGCTGGAGGACGTTAAAACCCTCATGCCCAAGCTTGCGCGCGCGGTGCGCCTGCCTATCATGACCGACACCACCGATATCGCCGTGATGGAAGAAGTCCTGAAGCTGGTCCCCGGCAAGGTCCTGCTGAATTCCGTTAATTTCGAGTTCGGCCCGGAGAAGCCGCGCGCCGCCGCCGAACTGGTGAAGACCTACGGCGCCAAGCTGGTGTTCGGCTGCATCGACGGGGACAAGAAAAACGGCCTGCCGCTCGACGCGGAGCGCAAAGTGGCCATAGCCCGCCGCGCTTACGCCTTCCTGACCGGGGAATGCGGCCTTAAGGCCGGGGATATAATTTTCGACACGCTTGTTTTTCCTATAGCCGTAGGCGGGGAGCACGCCAAGACCGCGCATGAGACCATAAAGGCCATAGAAACAATAAAGAAAGAATTCCCGGGAGTAAAAACGGTGCTGGGCGTAAGCAATGTCTCTTTCGGCCTGCCGCCGGCCTCGCGCGAAGTCCTGAACTCCGTTTTTCTGCATCACGCCGTAAAGGCCGGGCTGGACCTGGCGATCGTAAATATCGAGAAGCTCAAGCGCTATACTTCACTTTCCGCCGAAGAGCGCTCGCTCGCCGAAGACCTTATCTTCGCAAGGAAGCCGGACGCCGCCCGGGCTTTCGCCGCGCGCTATCGAGACGCAAAGAAAGCTTCCTCCGCCCCGGCCGCGCAGGATGCCCCGCCGGCCGAGAAGCTGCGGCTCGGGGTGCTTAACGGCATAAAGGCCGGCATAGAAGAAGCCGTCGCCGCCCTGCTCCTGAAAGAATCCCCGCTGGACATTATAAACGGGCCGGTCATGCAGGCTATGGCCGAGGTGGGCAAACAGTTCGCCGCCGGTGACCTGATCGTGACCGAAGTCCTGCAGAGCGCCGAAGCGGCCAAGACCGCGGTCAATGCGCTGGAGGCTGCGCTTAAAGCGCAGAAGGCCCCCAAGCGCGGCCGCGTTCTGCTGGCCACGGTAAAGGGCGACGTGCACGATATCGGCAAGAACCTGGTCGGTATAATTTTTGAAAGCAACGGCTTCGAAATAGAGGACCTCGGCGTGAAAGTGGCCCCGGAGGACATAGTCGCCGCGGCTGTAAAGTCGAAGCCCGACTTCATAGGTCTCTCCGGCCTGCTTGTGCGCTCCTGCGAGCAGATGACCATAACCGCCCGCGAGCTGGCCAAGTCCGGGGTCAAAGTCCCGCTTCTGGTGGGCGGCGCGGCCCTGACCGGGAAATTTACCGAAAACAGCATCGTCCCGAATTACGGCGGCCCGGTCTTCTACGCGAAAGACGCGATGGAAGGCCTGAACTACGCGCTGGCGCGCGTGAGCGGGCATCCTAAAGAGCAGAAGAATAGCCCTCCCGGCGAGAGCCGGAAGCCGGAGAAAACCGCGGCAGCGGCGGCCCACCCCGCCTCATTTTTCTCGCCTCCCGATATCCCGGTCCCGGCCGACCTCGCGCGGCACTTTACCGGGGACCAGCCGCTTGAGGAACTGTTCGAGAACCTCGACGACGGGCTTTTCAATCTGCGCTTCCTGAAGCTGAAGAAGGCGCAGGAGGAAAAAAGCCGCCAGGCCCATGAGCTGCTGGCGGGGATAAAAGAGGAAATAATAAAAAAAGGCCTGATCAAGGCGCGCGGCGTCTACCGGTTCTTCCCCGTGAACAGCTTGGGGAACGAAATGTATTTTTACGACGAGGGCGGCAAGAAGCTGGCCTCTTTCTACTTCCCGCGTCAGGCGGGGGGAGAGCGGCTCTGTTTGTCCGACTTCGCCGCGCCGGCTTCGGAAGGCAGGAAGGATTATGCCGCGCTGCTGGCCGTCACCTGCGGCGAGGGCGTGCTGGAACTCGCAAAGCGCGAGCGGGAAGCGGGGAATTATGTGCGCTCCTATCTTGTCGAAGCTCTGGCGCTTACGCTGGCCGAGGCTTTTACGGATGTGCTGCACTACCGGATACGCAAAGAATGGGGCATAGCCGAGGCGGACCCGGCCAAGCCGCTGCTGCGGAGCAAATACAGGGGGAAAAGGTATTCTTTCGGCTACCCGGTCTGTCCCGACCTGGCCAACCAGAAGGTCCTTTTCGACCTGCTGAAGCCGGAGCCTGACGCCGGCCTGCGCCTGACCGACGGTTTCATGATGGATCCGGAAGCCTCGGTCTCGGCCATAGTCTTCCATAATCCGAAAGCGGTGTACTTCAATATCTGACCCTGTCGAGGCTTCGCCTCGACAGAAAAAGTCCTATCGAGGCTCAACCTCGATAGGACTCTTTTAGGTCTTGACAAGTGGAATCTGTCTGCTAAACTATCAGTGAGTCCGCAGCCCTTATAAACGGGTGTTAGCGGACTCTTCATTTTGGCCCTGTCGAGGCGAAGCCTCAGCAGGGTTTATTTACGGTATTCGAAGCCTTTCTGGTCTATATAGAAGGTTCGGTCTTTGAGCGTTACTTTGGCGAGGCCGCCGCGGAATCCAGAAGCCTGATCGTATTTGAAATCTATGACGGCCTTGCCGGTTTTGTCTATGTAGCCCCAGCCGCCCTTGAAGCTCTTGAGAACGGGGGCGAGGCCCTCTTCGAAAGAGGCGCACATGACGAAATTCGCCGGGATAAGTTCTTTCCCTTCCTGGTCTATGAAGCCGCAGCGGCCTTCCTCTTCCAGCGTTTGCGCGTGGGCAAGGCCTTCGCTGTAAGGCCCGATCGAAACATAGGGGCGCTCCTTGAAGGTAAGCGTGCCGCGGCCGATGAAGCCGTACTTATCTCCCAGCCGGGCCGAGGCGAAGCCGCCGCTGAAAGGGAAGGCCTCGGAGTAAACCGGCGGCAGGGCTTCCTTGCCCGAAAGCTCTATATAGCCGTATTTGCCGTTCAGCCTGACGCGGGCCAGGCCTTCGCTGACGGCGTAGATCTCTTCGTAAATCCCGCCGCGGAATTCCTTCGCGTTCTTCAGAAGCAGTCCCCAGCGCCCGTCTTTCTTCGCCGGGGCCGCCCCTTCCCTGAACTGCAGGAGCTCCTCGTATTCAAAAGGGACGGCCGTTTTCCCGTTTTTATCCACGCAGCCCCAGAGGCCGCGGGCTTTTACCGGCGCGCAGCCCTCGCTGAAAGAGCCGGCGGACTGGTATTTGGCGGGTATAGCTTTCTTGCCGGCTTTGTCGATGAAGCCGTAGCTCGCGCCGGAGCGTATGAGCGCCAGGCCCTCGCTGAAGGGCTCGGCATAGTCGTAGCGGGCCGGGACGGCCAGTTTGCCGCCGGGGGCCGCATAGCCCCATTTGCCGCCTGAATTGTAAGGTATAAGTTCCTGCGCCCAGGCTTGCGCGGAAACGGCCAGGAGGAGCAGTAAAGCGGCTTTCTTCATAGTGGAGATGATACCAATTTTATCCCGAATCCTGCCGCAGGATTCCCCGCGAAGCGGGTCGAGGACCAAGCGCTATGCGCGCCAGGTCCGAGAGGGTGTATCCCGGAGCGAAGCTCCCGCGAGCACTGCGAGCGAAAAGTTTCAGCGAAACTTTTGGGGTTATTTGTATAATTGCCTTAACATGAAAAAGAGAATCGCGGTTTACCCCGGCAGTTTCGACCCTGTGACCTTCGGTCATCTGGATATCATAGACAGGGCCGCGAAAATTTTCGACCATATTATCGTAAGCGTTTTCGTGCACAGCTCGAAAAAGCACATGTTCTCACTTGAGGAGCGGGTGGGTATGCTCAGGACCGCCCTGAAAGGCAGGAAAAATGTCACAGTGGACTCCTTCGAAGGGCTGCTGGTGGACTATGTGAAGAAGAAAAAGACCGACGTGGTCATCAGGGGCCTGCGCGCCATCTCCGACCTGGAATACGAGTTCCAGATAGCGGCCACCAACCGCACGCTTTACCCGGGCATAGAGACCGTTTTCTTCATGCCGCGCCAGCGCTATACCTACCTTTCCTCCAGCATAGTGCGCGATATCGCCCATTTCAAGGGCGATGTCTCGAAGCTGGTCCCGCCCCATGTTGCCAAGATAATCGCCGCCAGGAAAAGCTAGGGCTGTATAAAAAGTTTCATAGTGCGGGCAGACTAATTTTGATATATTATTCAGGAAATAGCGGTTAGGGGCCGGGGAAATATTAAAAAACACCGGACCTTGCGGAAGTCTAAATACAGCAAGGGGTAAACAATGAAAAAAGCAATAATGGCAGCTGGTTTAGTGTGCAGCATTTTCCTGGCGAATAACGCTTTCGCCTAAGACTTCTCCTGGGCTATCCCTGTTCCGTCGAGCCGGTCTTTAGCGGCGAAGAAGATGACTATCGACGCTTACCTTCCCTGGAGCTCCGGCGGCTCGGCCAAGGCCATGGGTATGGGCGGCGCTTTCACGGCCGTTGCCAATGACCTGGGCGGCGCGGTCGAGTACAACCCGGCCGG
>JAVHPG010000065.1:0-3128 GCA_036170455.1 Elusimicrobiales bacterium | reverse complement strand
CGTAATGCGTGTAGTGCACGTCGCGGACTTCGAAGCCGGCGCGCTTCCTGTTAAGGCCGCCCGGTCCAAGGGCCGACAGGCGGCGCTTATGGGTGAGCTCGGCCAGCGGGTTGATCTGGTCCATGAACTGGGAGAGCTGGGACGTACCGAAGAACTTCCTCATGATGGCCACCACGGGGGCGGCGTTCACCAGGGTTCTGGGGGTGACGGTCTTGTCTTCCTTGCTCATGCGGTCGCGCACGTTGCGGGCGATCTGCACGAGCGCCACGCGGATCTGGTTCTCGAGGAGTTCGCCGATGGAGCGGACGCGGCGGTTGCCGAGGTGGTCGATGTCGTCCACTTTATACTCGAACTTGGTCCCTTCGTAGTCGTAGCCGGCGGCGCCGGAGTTAAGGGCGGTCAGGTACTTTATGGTGACCAGGATGTCTTCGAGGTTGATATTCCTGAGCTTGTCGCCCGGGACTTTAAAGCGCTTGCTCTGCTTGGCGAGCTCTTCGTAGACGGGGCGGAGCTTCCGCATCGCCTTGTAGCGGCCGACGATGGAGAAGTCGTAGCGGCGCAGGCTCTTGAACATTATGTTGTCGAGGTATTCCTCGGCCTGTTCCTTGACGATGAAGTCCTGGCCGCGCATCTTCTTGTAGATTTCGTAGCGGGCGTCGGAGGCGCTCTTGGGCTGGTTCTTGGCTTCGAGTGCCAGGATGATGCCGGGATTGTCTTCCTTGGGGTTGCCCTTAATAAGGAGGACCTTGGAAACTTTACGGTCCACCATCACCTTCAGGGCCTTCTCGTCGAGGGGCACGGCGGCCTTCTCTTCGAGGTTCCAGATAACCTCGCCGGAGGATTTGTCCACGATGTCCTCGATGGCGTACTTGCCTATGAGGTTGGCGGCGTTCTCCTGGTTGACCGTCACTTCTACGGACTGGTAGAAAGCCTGCAGGATCTCGGCATTGGTCTCGAGGCCGGCGGCTTTCACGAAAGTGGTGGCGAGGATCTTTTTCTTCCTGTCCAGGCGGACCCAGAGGACGTTGTCGGTGTCGAATTCGAATTCGACCCAGGCGCCCCGGTACGGGATAATGCGGGCGTAGAAAAGGGATTTGCCGAGGACGGACTGCTTCTTTTCCTCGTCTTCCTCGAAGATGATGCCGGGCGAGCGGTGCAGCTGGCTGACCACGATGCGCTCGGCGCCGTTGAAGATGAACGAGCCGGTGTCGGTCATGATGGGCAGCTCGCACAGGATGACGTCCTGGTCGATCATGTGCTTGAGCTTGCCGCTGTCCTGCTTGAGGGAGAGCGACATAAAGGCTTTGAGCGGAGTGGAATAAGAGCCGCCGCGGGAGAGCGCCTCTTCGGGGCCCAGGTATTTGGGGGTGCCGAGCTCGTACTTCAGGAAGTCCATCACCATCGTGCCGTCGGCGGATTCTATGGGGAAGACGTCCACGAAGGAGGCCTGGAGGCCCTGGATCTTGCGGTTCTCTGGTTTTTCATCTAGCTGCAGGAACCAGTCGAAAGACTGTTTCTGCATGTCGAGCAGGTCGGGTACTTTAAGAATCTGGCCGATCTTGGAGAAGTTAAGCTTTTTCATCAAGTCACCTCTATAGTAGGACAGTTTAGCCGAATAACAGGCCTATCCCTCCAGCCTCTCAGCTGAAGGGACAAGCCTAGCCCGCTTATTTTACCGCGTATAAGCTTTTATATGCACACGACTCTTTGGCACGGAAGCCGGTTTCCCGGCTCAAACGACACCCGAAAAAGGAGGCTGGCTCCTTTTTCGGGTTTTTTTACGGCGTGTTATTTAAGTTCTACGACGCCGCCGGCTTCGGTGAGTTTCTTATTCATCTCGTCGGCGGTCTTCTTGTCCACGCCCTCTTTCACGTTCTTGGGGGCGCCTTCAACCAGGTCCTTGGACTCTTTCAGGCCCAGGCCGGTGAGCTCGCGCACGATCTTGATCACGCTGATCTTCTTGGCGGGATCGGAAAGCGCTTTAAGAACAACGGTAAAGTCGGTTTTTTCCTCGGCTGCCGCAGCGGCGGCGGGACCGGCGGCGGCGGCTACGCCCACCGGGGCGGCCTTAACGCCGAACTTATCCTCAATACCTTTCACCAGGTCGGCCAGTTCCATTATAGTATAGGTGGAAATAGCGTCTACTATCTGATCTTTGCTGAGTGTTGCCATGTTATTGCTCCTTATTCCGCGATTAGGCGGTGTTTTTTAGTAGCCTGCGCCGTACAAGCCGAAACTTCCGGCTGCATAACGCAGTTTATCCCCTTTTACTGGCGGGACTACCAGGATTTACTCCGAATTTTAATAGACAACGAAACTGCAGATAGAGGAGTTAAGGATCTAATCACGGACTTCTTACTCACCGATCTACTTATAGTATAGCAAATTTTTTGATTATTTAACGGCTTCTAAGCTCTACTGGTGCCGCCATAAGAGCTGTGCTCATCAGGCGGCCGGCTGTTTTTCTTTCTGCTCTTTGAGGGCGTCAAGCACGTAGCGTATCTGGGCAATATTATTATAGAGCATGCCGGCCAGCTGCGAGAGCAGTTCGGCCTTGGAGCCGATCTTTGAAAGTTTTTCAATATCAGCGGGGAAAAGCCAGTTTTTAGAATAAAAACCGCCCTTCCAGACAACCCCAGGGTTAGTCTTCGCAAAAGCCATCAGCTCCTTGGCTACGCGGGTGATCTCATTGGGATCTTCCAGCGTAACTACGGCGGTGGGCCCTTTCACGAGGTTGACATCGCCGGATTTAAGTTTGGCGGTTTCAAGCGCGTGCGCCACGATGGTATTGCGGACTACTTTAAATTTGGATTTAGTGGGGCGCAGGTTGTTGCGGAGGCCGTTGGCGTCCTTGAATTTCATCCCGCTGAAGGTGGCGATGAAAGAGTCCTTGGCCGCGAATTCTTTGGCCAGGACGTCGGACAGCTCTTTTTTTTGTGTCTTATTGATTTTCATGTAGAAATTCCGATAAACCTGCCGTAAAGACAAGTTCTGTTCTTAGAAAATTCAAGCGCTATTCCAGCTTCCCCTGCGATTTGTAAGACCGGCATCGACCTACTCTGCCAACACCGAATTGGGTGTTAGTACCATCGGCCCTGGAGACCTTAACTGCCGTGTTCGGAATGGGA
>JAVHPG010000064.1:11179-15186 GCA_036170455.1 Elusimicrobiales bacterium | reverse complement strand
ATAAACAGCGCCGTGGCAGGCTCCGACGTTTACCTGCGGGTGAGGGCCATGGACGGTTTGAACGGCTCCGGCCAGACCGCCGCCGCCTATAACGGCACCGTCAATTATTATGCGGACGGCGTTCCCGGCGGTCCCGAGGTCATGGACAACAACTCTTCTCCGGACAACCTTACCGGCTTGCCGATGACCCACACTTTCGTGATCGGAGACTACGGCATCTATACCGCCCCGTTGCGCCTGCGCAAAGCCTCGGTCCGCACGCTGCGCACGGAGGACCGCGACAATCCGGCCATCTTCGGCTCAAAGAACGTAAGCGTGACCCCGACCGCTGCGGACCGCGTGCAGATCATCGCCGACCTGGACAGCGCCGGCCAGCTGCCGGCCCCCGGCCGCACCGAGGCCGGCGTGGAAGGCAGCACCGGCACGCCGCGCACCAAGACCGCCGGTTCGAGCGTGCCTTTCCTGCTGCAGGTCACCGACATGTACTGGAACCTGGTGGTTTCCTCCTACGCTCACGTCTATGTGACCGATACCGACCCGAACAACAATAATCTCTCTCCGGACGGCTATGTGAATTTCACCGGTTCCACTACTATTTCCAGGACTTTCGTTTCCGCCAGCGACTCGGGCTGGAACGTCCTGGCCTCCAGTCAGGGCCTTATCACCGGCAATATGCGCAACCCGTCTTCCAATGTGCCGGTAATCGCGAATCCCGCGGACCGCCTGCTTGCGCTGTTCCCTGGCGAAGACCGCGTGCAAGGCAAGTTCGACGCGCAGCCTTACGGCAAGTCGGGGACCATCGCCCCGCTCCTGGCCGGAACCACCTTCCAGACCAGGGTTTACGGCGTGGATGAATTCTACAATACCGACCTCACGGCCAATTTCAAGGTCTTCGCCTCCATTCCTACTGACCCGTACGATACCAACCCGTCGTCCTATACCCTGGTGGGCGGCAGCACCACCGTAAGCTTCAACCCGGTGGTGGCCGGCACTCAGACGATAAAAGTGGAGAGCCAGACCCTGCTGCTGAGCGGCGGAACTTCCGTATATTTCACGCCCGAACCGGTGACGGTGTGGTGGAACCGCCCGGTCAAGCTGCACCTTGTCGTTCCTCCCGGCCAGGGGCTGCGGTCCGGCCTGCCTCCGTACGGCGCCAACCCCTCGCCCGGCGGCAAAACCGGCGCCCCCGCCGCGCTGACGGCCGGCGACACCGCGCAGATGACGGTTTACCTGGTGGACCAGTACTATAACGTGGTGAAAGGAACCACGCCTTTCATGGCCGTGTCCTCCAACACGCCCAATGTCCAGATAGATTTCCTCAATGACGCCAATATACAGCTGCGCGGCATGCACCCGACCCCCTACCAGCGCAGCCTCGTGGACGGAACCACTAATTTCACCGTCATCCCGGTGACCCGCAACCAGTCGCCCGGTCTTTCCGTGCGGGTGACGGGTTTCGGCGGGATCGGCGCGCAGTTCAGCACCGATACGGTCAGCGGCATGATCGTGAACCCCGCCCCCGCCAAAAAACTGCTTCTGCTGGTGCCGAACGAGACCGTGGCCGAGGGCGAGGGGGAAGGCAAGACCGGCACGGCCGGACCGCTGATAGCGGGTACTACCTACACTATAACCGTCAGGTCGGTCGATATTTTCGGCAACCTCGCTAACGACGGACGCAGCGTGAAGCTGCTCTCGAACGATATTTACGCCGTGCAGCCGCCGGCGCAGCTGCTGGACAACGGCGTGGCGGACATAGCCGGTTTCGTTCCCAGCGCCGCGACCTCCAATTTGGTGATAGACGCCATCGATTTCGACAACACGACGCCGAAGCTTACCACCAGCACCGATTCCGGCATAACCGTCAGCCCGGGCGCGGCCTCCCGCCTGATAGTGCTGCTGCCGACGCAGTACCTGGTGCCCGGCAAAGTCGTTCCTCCTTACGGCGTGTCCGGCGCGATCTCCACGCAGACGGCCAGCATTTACTTTAACGCCGAAGTTTACGCGGCGGACACCCGCTATAACAGGGTTCCAGACCCCGCCCTGGACAAGACTATCCGCGTGACCTCCAACGATCCGTTCAACCCCTCGCTCGGAGACTTCACTATGGTGGACGGCAGCGCCGCCGTGAGCAATATCTCCCTGAGGACGGCCGGCGCCAGGACGATAACCGTCTCCGATTACAACCCGGCCAGCAATTCGCTCGGGACCACCGTGAGCGGCGGCCTCCTGCTCGACCCTTACGTGCCCACCAGGCTGCGGGCGATGATCCCCGTTGAGAACCGCGTCAGTGGGTCCGTCACTAACGGCCGTTCCGGCAGCGATATAGGCCAGCAGGCGGGCTTCCCCTTCACCGTTACCGTGGACATCACCGACTACGCCTGGAACCTTACGCCCGCCGCCACCCAGGAAGTCCGCCTTGTTTCCGTCAACGACCCGCAGGCCCTGATCGTGCCCGCCGCCCAGGTCATAACCGGCTCCGGGACTTTCACCGTGACGCCTATCAGGGCCGGTAATACCGTCTTCAGGGCCGAGGCCGTCTCCCCGGGCCCGCCGACCATGGCCGGCGCTTTCGACCTCGCTACTTCCGTCCATGTGGTGCCCGGCGTGCCGCGCCGCCTGCTTCTGATCATGCCTTCGGCTTCGGGAGAGACTTTCAGCCAGGTCTCCGCTACCGGGCGCGGCGGCCAGCCTACGGTGAAGACGGCCGGCACAGATTTCTCCGTGCAGGTGGGCGTTATCGACGACTACTTCAATTTGGTGCCCGGCAAACCCGCGGATATAACCGTCAACACGCCCACGGACTCCTATGCGCTGCCCGTGGCCACCGCGTCCATAAATACCGCTTCGGGTTATTCCGACCTGATCCTGGTGAATATGCGCACCGCCGCGACTCATTACCTGACCGTCACCGCCGACTCCTCTTCGGGCCTGAACCCGGAGCCCCAGTCCTCGACCTTTACCGTGCGGCCCGCGAAACCCATGGGCCTGCAGCTGCTGATGCCCGGCGAGCAGGCCGACCCCGGCTCGGGCAATTACCCGGCCGGAGGGAAAAAGGCCCTGGCCCCGCCTAATACCCAGACGGCCGGCGCGGGCCTTAACGCCACCGTGAACCTGGTCGACCGCTATATGAACGTCTATAAAGACCTCTCGGTCGGGCCCACGGTCTATGTCGTGACCTCGGACATCTATGATATAGACTTCGACAGCGCGCCCCTGAACTACGGAACCCGGCAGATACCGCTCAACCTGGTCACCAAGACCAGCCTGGCCTCGGCCAAGGTATTCCCGGTCGACGCCTCCGATAACTACGACTGCTCCGAGAACCCCGGCGGGGCCTGTCTCGCGGACGACGCGGCGGCCAAGGTTTCTTTCAAGGTTTACGCTTCCACCGCCGTGCGTCTTGAGGTCGTTCTTCCTGGCCAGACCCTGGTGGAAGGTAAGTGCGCGACAGGCCCTCCCTGCCGCAACACCTCCGCCTCCCTGTCGTGGCCGGGCCGCAGCGGCCCCCCGTCGGAGCACACCATCGGCGCCGGCGCTCTGTTCGCCGGGATATACCTGACCGATATCTTCTTTAACAGGGCGACGGAATCCATAGACGCGGGGCAGGACACCAATCCGGTGGCCGCCATGCCGGAGGTGCGCGTTACCCTGCCCGGCGACCCGCACGCCGGCGTTCCCGACGTCCAGACGCTTTCCAACGGCAGCGCGGTGTTCTCCATCAATCCGCGCGTCTCCGTCACGACCTACACCGTGCTGGCCGCGACCTCCGCGGTCTCTCCGGCCGACTACCAGTCCGGCCTCTCCACTATCACCGTCAATCCCGGCCCGGCGGTCAGCATGGGTTACGTGGTGACCTCCACCACCGTGGTGGCCGGCATACCCTTCTCGGCGGTGCTGTCGGTGTACGACACTTACGGCAATATCTGTTCCACCGGCCCTAACGTTTACCTAGGCACCGTGACTTTCGTGGTCACCGACCAGGTAAAGAGCCTGCAGGACCCGAGCCT
>JAVHPG010000064.1:0-11079 GCA_036170455.1 Elusimicrobiales bacterium | reverse complement strand
GACTCTTTCGATAACGACATCAACGCCGCCGGGCTGCCGGCGTACGTGATGATGGGCCGGGTTTACGGATCCACCGGCGCTCTCAAGTACTGGGACACGCAGTGGAAAGACGTGGGCGTCTCGACCCTTATCTATACCTCGACCTCTGGCCAGGTGGGCATTTCGCCCAGGCTGGGCTACGGGGTTTCCAGCAAGTCGGGCGACTGGGCCCGCGTCTGGATAGGTACCGCCGCCCTTCCGGCCAGCCAGGCCGCTTATGACAACTACGCCGCGGCCAGGCAGAACCTGAGCGGCGTCCTTACCACAACCGGCGGCGATCCGTCCAAGCTGGTCCTGGTGCCCAACGCCGGCGACGCCGCTATAAAGACCGAGGCCAATGTCGGCATAAACGAGATGGCCGGGACCGGCGCGCTGTTCACGGTGGAGCGCCGCGACGATTTCGACAATGTGACGAAGCAGGGCGAGACCGGGGTTTACCTGGGCCTCCCCGCCGCCCAGGTGGCGGTGCATACCGGACTGGGCCGGACCATGGCCACTTTCGGGAATGTGGGGGACTACGGTTTCCGCGACTTCGGCGACAATGAGTTCGTTTCCGCGGTGATCATCCCGATAAACAAGACCAGGGCCTCCTTCCGCTATAAAGACAGGACTTCCTCCTATTCCGGGGTGGACCCGGCGACCAATGACTTCGAGGACGGCCGCCCCGGCTACTGGCAGCTGGAGGCGCGCTCCGGCGCGATGCAGCCCGCCATCCACCAGCTGCGCCTTACCCCGCAGGCCATTTCCCAGGTGGCTTTCGGCAACGCGCCGCGTTCCATGACGGCCGGTAAGCTGACCGACAGGTTCCTCGACCTGCAGATCTTCAAGGCCGAGCTGCGCGACACGTTCGACAATCCGTCGGTGGCCACGGCGCCGGTTACGATAGTGCTTTCGACCTTTACGCGCCAGCCTTCGCTGATAAACGACGCCTTCTCCTTCTCCGCTTCGAGCAAGGTCTCCGGGGCCTTCCCCCCGGTGTTCGCGTCCACGATCACGACCCTGGATATCCCGCTCAATGTCTACTCCGCCACTTTCTACTATCTCGATACCACGGCCTCCAGCGTCTATCCCTCCTCCGCCGCGCCGGTAAAGCCCATACTGAAGCTGGAGGTGCCCGAGATGGCGGGCTGGGCCGCCTCCACGCAGTCGGTCACGATCACGCCGGACCTGACCTACCGCGTCAACGTCAGTTCCAGCGCCGGGCAGTTCCTGACGGCGGGCGTCACCTCGCAGTTCTTCATGATGTCCATAGAGGACCATTACGGGAACCCCACCCCCGTGACAAGCGGACAGGAGGACGCTCTCAATGCCGGCGTCGTGTTCACGATGGATTCCAGCTCGCTCGGCGACGTGAAGTTCGCGGCTCCGGACGCCGCCGGCTTCGTCCCGAAGCCCGGCACGGCCACGATGGCGCTGGGCCAGGCTACCACCAGTTTCTACCTGATAGACACCCTGGTCTCCGCGCCTACGCACCAGATGACCATTACCACGGTGCTGTCGAAGGGCTGGCTGCCGGCCATTTCTTCGTATACCGTTACCCCGAACCTGCCGGATCACGTGGCTTTCGCCAGCCTGCCCCGCCGCCTGGTGGCAGGAACCACCGTGCAGTACTCGGATTACCTGCTCGGCATAACCACCCCCACCCCGGTGGGCGTGGTGCTTAAGGACCGCTACGAAAACAATACCACCACTTCTTCCGTGGTCAGGTTCAGGTTCTCGGCGGCGCGCACTACCACGTTCGGCGGCATAGACGCGTCGACGCCCACGCTGTCCACAAATCCCAGCTGGCACCTGCTTAAGACCAGCCCGTACGACCTTGATATGCCGGCGGGCAGCTCCTACTCCAACATTTACGTCTGGGACACTATCGTAGGCTCGGCGGCGATCACCGTCAACTCTACCATTCTCTCCAACGGGCAGGTCCTGCCGGCGGTAAGCCAGGACCAGTTCATAACGCCCGGCAACGCGGCTTACCTGACGCTGCACCATCCTTACGTTCTCACCAACCCGCTGCGCGTGCGGTCGGCCGGCTACCTGAAGCTGCGCGCCCGCGACCAGTACGGCAATATAGCCTCCGGAGACAGCGTGAACGGCAAATATTACCTGGGCAAGATCAACATGCGGACCAATACCAAGGGTTCCGCCGACCTGTGGGCTTATCCCGCTCCGAATACCACCGACTACACCTTTGTCCAGGAGGACGCCGGCGAGCACCAGCTGCTGGTGCAGGATACGCTGGTGGAAACGCTGAAAGTGAGCGCGACCGATTACAACAATCCCCTGCTCTATGGCTATACCGGGGACTCCGGACGCGGTATGCCGGTAGCTTCGAACGCTGACGTCGTGCTGTCCGGCCTGGTTATAACTCCGAGGGATTTCGCACCCGAAGACCCCCTGCCGGTCTCCAAGACCTCGATAGGTATAAGCAAGTACGCGATCTACCAGGGCGACGGCGTCATCACGGACGTGCCCTCCCCCGTGCCCATGCTGCGCCTCACTATGCAGGCCATGCCTGCGGGCGCGCCTTCATCCTACATGCAGTCGGTGCAGGTCAAGAGCTCCGGCACGCTGGCAAATTCGGATATAATCGAGATCGGGATGTACGCCGACAATACGGCGGCCGGCCAGCAGGGCGTCTTCGACGGCGAAGCTGTACTTGGGGCCAAACCCGTAGATATCTTCATGTCCAGCGGCGCCTACGACGAAAGCCTGCGGGGCTGGAAATTCGAGGACCTCAGCGTCAAGGTCGGCACGGCCGCCATCGTTTCCAACACGGCGCGCAATTTCTTCTTCGCGGTGCGCATGTCCACGGTAGCGGCCACCCCGCGCAGCTTCGCGCTGGTGATGGATAACCCGGACTTCGTGGTGCTGAACTCCACGCTGGTCGGCGTGGCGTACAATAATTTCCCGATAATCACCGCGACCTCCCCGGTGCGCAACCAGCCCGCCACCATCCGCATAGAGGGTTCGGATATAGGCGCCTGGTGGCAGGCCGGGGTCGACGCCGGCAAGAACGCCTATGTCGAGCAGGGCGTGGACCGCGCCGGGTTCCTGGCCATAAAGGCCTGGACGGATAATTTCACCGGTACTATAAGGTCCTTCAGGATCATCAAGACCGGCACCGGCTCCGGGTCGGACCTGAAGAGCGTGCGGCTGTTCCTGGAAACGGATACCGACACCTCCACGTCCACCGTGCGCACTTTCGACAAGGCTATAGACAAGGAAGTGACGGATCCGGCCAACCCGCCCGTCTTTAACCCGGCCGACCCCGGGACCTTCGTTCTGCCGCTCTATAACCCCGGCGTGGACGGCCTGGTCTCGATAGCTACCCGCACGTATTACGTGGTCTACGAATTCAAGCCGGACGCCATCCCCTCGCCGATGCCCCCGGACCCGGCCACCATGATAACCCACGGTGCGCGCCTTGAAAATTCCGCCGTAAGCCTGATGGACGGCGTGGTGGGCGCGTTCTCGCCCGTCGCTTCCTCGACGGTGCCCCTGTACGCCACTTCGGACATGGTTTACCTGGCCGACGTGAACAAGTCGGCGCCTAACGACTTCAGCAAGCCCTCTTTCGTGACCCAGAACGACAAGAACAAGGCCGTGGTCCGCCTCACGATGCAGATCAAGGACACCATCGGTTCTGCGGTCTGGAAGGGCCTTAAGCTGGACCGCTGGGTGACCGGCGCCGAGAACGGGAATACGCCCGCCTGGAACAGGGTTACCGACGTGAAGAAGATAAGCGTCTGGCACGATTCCAACAAGGACGGCCTGCTGGAGACCACCGGCACGGTGAAGGATACCGAGGTCATCCTTATCGGTTCCCAGGACAGGAAGTTCCCGTACGACACCCTCAAGGCCCCGCTGGTCTCCACCGATACGGTCATCCGCGTAGTGGATATCCAGAAGTTCTTCCCGTCCGACAGCCCCTTCCCGCGCGCGCCGGGCAGGCTGATAATCAATGACGGCCAAGTCGACCCCGATTTTAAGGAAGTCGTTTACTATGACAGCGTGGATGTCCTTACCAATACTTTCGGCGGGATCACCCGCGCCGCGGAAGGCACCGCCAAAGTGATCTGGTCCAGCGGCACCGTGATCTCCGGCCAGGCCATCCTGCCGCTTATCGGCGAGGGCGGCAACCTGGACGGGCAGGTGATCTTCACCGAGCCCAAGGACTACTTCGTCACCTACGATATAGACCCGCTGGCCAATGTCTCCAACTTCTCCTATCTCGGCATGGCCGTGCGCTCCACCGACTACTTCCTCATCGACGCGCCCAAGTTCATGAGCTCCGCCAATATAGGCGTCTCCAGCCCGGGCAAGTCCCTCTCGCTGATAGGGGGCGTGGCCGAATTCTCCGACGCCGTCACAGTAACGGCCACCGACACTATTACCGGGGACACGCTGCAGCAGAAAGCCGTCAACCAGCCGATACTTAGCTTTACGGTCGAAACCGACGTGGCCGACGCGGTCTGGCGCTGGATGCTGGTTTACGCCACCGGCACGGTCGTCAAGGACGCCACCGCCGCTAACGACGTCTCAGCGGTCAAGGTCTGGTACGATAAGGACAATAACGGCTTCCTGGGCGTTAACGACACGCTGGTCGGTTCCGGGACTTTCGGCAATACCATTTTCGGCCCGCTGGCGGCCAGGGTTGACCTCTCCACGCAGCGCGTGATCACGCCGGACGAGGCCACCGCCCGCGCGCTCTCGCGGCGCTATTTCCTGACCTACGACATGAAGGACTCCGCCCTGCCCAACGACGCTTTCGGCAACTCGCGCTTCATCGGCGCCTATCTCAAGCCGGAGTCCTTCGCGCAGAACAACCCGGGCGCTGACGACCCCGTCAAGAACTCCATCTCCCTGCCCAACTATTTCTCCCAGGCAGCCTCCAACCTGACCTTCACCTCCAAGGTCCGCGAGATCATCTCGGCGCCCAGCACCATTACGGTCCTGACCGAGCAGATCTTCGCGCCTGACGGGGGGGCGTCGGCGCCCGCCATACGCCTGGCGGCCGATGTTAACACCACGGGCGCCAGCGACGCCGCCTGGGCGGTAGTCTCTACCGCGGGCCTGCCCACCTCCGGCTACCTCGCGGCGGATAACGAGATAATAAAATATGACGGCATTGTCGGAACCTCGCTGTGGATGGTTACCCGCGGCGCCTTCAGCACGCCGATCGTCACCCACAGTTCCGGCACCGCGCTGGGCGTCATGGTCTCGCAGGGCACCGATAACTATCCCTTCCTGAAGATGTCCCTGACGACCTCAGGCTACGGCGTGCGCTGGAAAGGCTTCAAGCTGGTCCGCAAGCAGCCGGCCGGCGTCAACGGCTACGACTCCGACGCGGCTAATATAAGGGTCTGGAAGGATAACGGCAACGGGTTGTTCGACCGCGACAACGCTACCGGCATGAACACCGCGGACGTGGTGATAGGCACAGGGCGCTTCGGGGTGAACGACCCCGTGGGCAAGGCTACCGTCTACGTGGTAGACCCTGCCCTGAACAAGCAGGACTATGTGGTCGTGAGCGCTACGCCCACCGTGGTCTTTATTTCCATGGACATCGACAAGACCGCACGGTTCTCCCACGCCCAGCTGCAGCCGCAGAACGACGTGATGGGAGTGCAGGTCCCGTTCGAGACCAACTTTATCTTCGGGCCCGACAATTCGGGCCACAACGCGAAGTTCCTGACGCCCGTAGAGAGCCCGGCCGCCGTCATGATGCCCACGCTCAATAATATCTCGCTCACTCCGGAGGATATCTCGCCGGTGACGGTGGTGCAGAACGACAAGAGCGTAGGCCTGCTGGCCATGCGCATGGTCACCGACAAGACTTCGGCCCGTGTCGAGGCGATAAACCTGACCCGCCGCGGGACCAGCAGCGACTCCGATATAGACCTGATAAAGATCTGGCAGGACGCCAACGACAACTGTATCCTGGATTCCGTGGATACCGCCAGCACCACTACCGGGATGTACCCGAACCTGATGAGCTACGGCAACGAGGCCTACTCCTCCGGCACGGTCAATATCGTCCTTAAAAACGCTATCGTGGTCACCACCGTGCCGTCCTGCGCTTTCATAACCTATGACATGTCCCAGTTCGCGAAGGTGGGCTCCGCCGCTGCCCTGACCATCAATTCCGGGGCGGATTTCACTATAGGCATCCCCAACACGCTCGCTCTCTCGACCTGGCCTATAAATACCATGCCGATAACGGTGCAGGAGATCCCTTCCTTCGTGACCATGGGCGTCTACGATATGGCGGCCGAGCTGGTGCAGACTGGCGGCGTGGGCCAGGCCCAGGTCAGGGTGCCGGTAGTCCGCCTCAATCTCGCCACCGAGGCCGGCAATGCGCGCTGGAGCGCCATAAAAGTACAGCGCACCGGCGCTTCCAACGACCCCAACGCGCCTTTCGCCAGGAATACCGACGTCAAGTTCGTTTCGATCTACCAGGACTCCAACCAGAACGACCTCCTGGACGTCAACGACGTGAACGTTTCGGAAGCCAGGAGCACCCTGTACGCGCCTTTCACGTCCACGGATACGGTCCCGTTCCAGCTGGTGCTTGATTCTGTCTCCGGCTTCCCGCCCGCGGGCCGCATCTATATCAGCGAGGCCGAGCTCGCTACCTATAACAGCACCGGCACTACGGTTTCCGGCAAGCCGTACCTGAACGTCATGTCGAGAGGTGAGAAGCTCGGCGACCTTACGACCCCGAAGGTCAACCACCCCGCCCTGTCCGTGGTGCGGAAAGTAGATCTCTACGACCAGGAGAACGTTCTTAACACGCAGATCCAGATCAACCTTTCCCAGGTGCAGACTTTGAGCCCGCTGCCGCAGACCTATTTCGCCGTATACGACATCGGCGAGCAGGCCGTGAAGGCGAACAAGGTCGGCCTGATGGTGCGCGACAGGTCCTGGCTGACAGTCAATATCCCGCATGACATCTCTCCCAATATCTATGTGGGCATCACCAAGGTGCTGAACAAGGGTACCTACCTGGACGTTTATCCTTTCAGCTCCAGCCTTGTGCCTATACGGGCCATAACCCTTTCCGCCTCGGGCATGAACGTCTCGCCCACTTCGGTGGAGAAGAACACCAGGAACGTGCCGATGATGACCTACACCCTGGCCACGCTGAGCGACTATCTCGCCATAGGCCAGATCAGGTTCACGCAGGCCGGCTCTATCAACAGCCTCACGCCCGGCTATGGCGACGGGGACCTGGCCACTGTTTCCCTCTGGAAGGACGACGGCGACGGGGCCTTCAACCCGATAATGGATTACCGCCTGGGCTACGTGGTGAATTCCGCTACCAACCCGTTCAAGAACGGCATTACGGTAAGCATGATGGACGGCAACTTGCCTTACCTGATAGTCTCTAGCGGCGCGGTAGTCCTGCACCTGACCTGCGATATCAGCTCGGCCACGGACCTTTCCGGCGCCGATACGCTGGGGCACCTTGCCAGCCTGTCGCTTAACTCCTTCGTCGACTTCCGGGGCCTGAGCGGCCAGCCGCTCGCCGCAGGCCAGTATGCCGGGGACAATTATCCGATGACGTCCAACCAGGTCCTGATCTCGCCGGCCATCATTCCTCTTACGCCGGTCTACAGGCCGATCATGCTGGCCTCCAACGGCTACCCGGTCTACGCGCAGCTGGACGTTTCCAGCAGCGTGGTGCTGGGCTCCAATAATATGCCGCTGTCCGACCCCAGCTACTGGATCTACAATTCGCCCCCGGCCGGCTGCAAGACCGGCGAGCCGCTGCTCGACATAAACGGCGACGGGAAGCCGGATAACTTCGACTATTACGGCACCGGCAAGTGCACCAATATCAGCCTTAATAATACCGGCCTGCCCTCTTTCGATATCGACGGCGACGGGATCCTGGATTACGAGAGCAATATAGACTATGTGCCGGACCGCATAATAGACGACGGCACCGGCAAGCCGCTTTACTTCCTGGGCGACAATGTCAGGAACGCCAGGGTGCTGCTGGCCGTTTCGGACCTCGGTTCCGTGCCTTCCGCCTGGTCCGCCAAGACCACGGAGCTGTCGGCTATGTGGAACCCCGCCTCAGGCCCCGTGGTCTCTTACGAGGTTTCGCTCGGCGGCAACTACGCCGAACCCACCAATATCAAGAATTCCTGGCAGCCCGCCGGGACGGGGCCCGTGCTGGCCGGCAAAGTGACCAATGTGGCGCTGTCCCCCGGCCACTTCACCAAGCTGCTTACCCGCATAGAGGTCAACTCCTCCTCGTTCACCGTGCAGTCCGCAGACGGGTTCGCCGCCGAGGGTATTGTTTACGTGGGCAATGAGATAATGCTGGTTAACAAGCTGGACAATGTTACTTTCAAGATAGTCCAGCGCGGCATACAGGGCTCTTTCAGGGGTCCGCACACCTCGTGGGGAGAGACCGTTTCCGACCGCGGCTACCTCGTTTCCGTGCGCGGCATAATGGCGGACGGGCGCTATATACCCAGCGGGAACGGCGTGCCGATAATGATCTACCGCATCGATGTTACCAATCCCACGACTCCAGGCGCGCCCGAGCCGCAGGTGGCCAGAGGCCAGGCTTCAGGGCAGGCGTATACCCTTAAGTGGAACGCCGCGGAAGACCCCGAGTCCAATGTAATGTCCTATGAGATACAAGAGCGCGAGGGCATCAGCCCCGTCTGGAAGACGGTGGCTGCCCTGCCCGGCTTCAAGACCGGCGGCGCAATAAATAATATTTATACGGTAGGAGACCCCACCGTGCCGGGAGAGAGCGCGAGGCCCCTGGGCACTTACTACACCTACAGGGTGCGCAGCTGGAACTTCGCCGGCCAGCATTCCGACTGGTCTACCGTTTCCACGCCGGCCGGGACGACTATAGGCAAGGAACTGCTGAGCAAGGTTTCCAGCTATCCTAACCCTGTGGACCTGCGCAAGGGCGGCGTTGAGGGAAGGGTCGATATAACTTATTCCCTGAATGACAATGCCGAAGTGACGATGACGATCTATGACCTGCTTGGCTACGTGGTGCGCGAATTCAGGTTCTCCAGCGGCTCGGACGGAGGCAAACTGGGCCCGAACCACGTGCTCTGGAACGGCCAGAACGGCCTGGGCGGCACGGTCTCCAAGGGCGGTTATATAGTGCGCGTGAAGGCCTCCAGCCCCAAGGGCAGCAAGGTCATTATGCGGAAGATAGGCGTTATACACTAGAGCGGGGCTGCAGCCGGGCCGGAACGCAAAATCGGCGTCGCGCACACCGTGCGCGCGCCTGCCGCTCTCAGGCTCGGCGCTTACGCAAGCCTCGCCTTCCGAGGGGCTTTTGCTAACCCGGCCCGGCCGCACCCCCGGTCTTCGCTTGATAGCGGGGGGGGTAAAATAGGGGGTTGACTTGTCAAGCGGTTGGGCCTTGACAAACGAGTTCTATGTGGTATACTATTAATGCCGTAAATCTGTAACGAGTTTGTAATGCAGTATTGTTACGATAATAGCAAAGCCGGTTAAAGCCGGCGGCGCAAAGTCAAGACCCGCTAAGTGAGCGGGGGTCAGACTACCGAAAACGATGAAACGCAATTGTTGTATTGCTTTTGCCCCCTTGGCTATATTATTGAAGCGTGTAATGCGCTTCAGTATATCCATGGGGCTTTTTATTGCGTTCTCGGCGGCTTCGGCCCAGGCCCAGAGCGGCGGCCAGCCCGGGGCTTTCATGAGCTACGGCGCCGGCGCCAGAGGCCTCGGCATGGGCGGCGCTTTCTTCGCGGTGGCCGACGACTCTTCCGCCTCGTACTGGAACCCCGCCGCCCTCACCCTGCTGGAGCGCAAAGAGTTCTCCGCGATGCAGGCCACGATGTTCGCCGACACCACCCTGAATTTCTTCACCTACGCGCACCCCACCACCACCAAGGGCACCTGGGCCATCAGCATGACCCAGCTCAAATCGGTGGGCTTCGAGAAGATAGAGATCACCGCCGACCCCAGCACTGACGAGATCATCAACCTGAAGACCCTCGGGACCTTCGACAGCACCGAGCGCGCCCTGGCTTTCTCCTGGGGCCGCGACGTTTCCGATAAGCTCGCTTTCGGCATCATGCTCAAGAACATCAGCCGCACCCTGGACACTTCAGCCGATTCTTTCAACGCCATCGACATCTCGATGCTGCAGAAGTTCTCCAAGACCTACCGCGCCGCTATCGGCGTGCAGAACGTTTTCTCGATGGCTTCAGGAGACACCGAGGACAAGCTGCCCCTGACCCTCAAGTTCGGCCAGGCCCTCAGCCTCTTCAAAGGCAATTTGCTGTTCGGCTTCGACATCATGAAGCCCCAGGCCTCCGATATGAACTGGCGCTTCGGCGGCGAGTACTGGCTGATGTACTGGGCCGCGCTCCGCTTCGGCGTGATGGGCTCCCCCGCCATCCAGGAGGCCGATTTCGGCCTGGGCATCAAATACAAGAACCTGGGCTTCGACGTGGCGCAGGGCGTGCACGCGCTCGGCACCACCACCCGCTTCTCCGTCACCATGCGCATGGGCCAGTCCAACAAGGGCAAGCACGACCGCCAGGTCCGCGAGCTGGTCCGCCAGGCCCTGCAGTACTTCAAATCCGGCTACTTCAGCCGCGCCATGGAGAAGCTCCGCGCCGCGATGGACGCCGACCCCGGCAACCCCGAGATCCGCCGCATGGTTACCCGCCTGCAGGGCGCCATCGACTTCGTGCCCGACGCCACCGGCGGCGACGAAGTGCCCACCCTCACCCGCCGCGGCATCATCTCCTACGTGGACGGCAAGGACCTGCGCTCCTCCGTCAACGTGCTGCGCCACGCTTTCAACAAGGACCCGAAGAACGACCGCCTGCTCTCGCTGCTGAACATGGTGGAGCGCGAGGCCGGCGTGAGCGAGCTCACCCGCAAGCCCGAGGGTCCCGAGATCTTCACCTACATCGACCAGCGCACCTACGACGCCCGCGCGGCCATCTACGACGGCAAGTACGACCTGGCGATGAAGCGCGCCCAGGACATCCTGGACCTCGAGCCCAACAACGAGACCGC
>JAVHPG010000063.1:0-3151 GCA_036170455.1 Elusimicrobiales bacterium | reverse complement strand
GTCTATCCAGCCGCGTCCGTTCTGGTGGAAATCCTGGATGAACTGCATTTCCGCCACGGCCTCTTTATAGGTTCCCGGGTAATGCGCGGCGGTATGGTGAAGCGTAAAATAGCGCGGCTCGTGCGGGGTGTAGGGCTGCGTGGGCGGGAGAGCCTGCCAGTCGGCGCGGCGGACGACCTTGAAGGGGGCGGAGTCCGGGAGGAAGAGCTCCGGGGCCGCGGTGTACGGGGCAGTGGACTGGGGCAGGGGCTCTTCTTTCGAATCGGCGTCGAGCGTCAGCTCAGCTTCGTAGATGATCACCGAAGCGTCGGTCTTGACGTCGCGGTTGACCATGCTGATCTTCAGCGGCTGCCGGGTGGCGGGAACGCGATACCTGGCCCAGAAGCGCCCGTTCGGAAAGCGGCGGAAAGTCTCGCTGCCGTAATTCGAGGCGGGGGAGAAAAAGTAACCGCCTTTTACCGCCACCTGCAGGGTCACGCCGGGGTCGGGCATCTCGCCCTGGAGGAAGACGGTGTCGTAGTCGGAGGAAAGGGGCTCGCTGAAAGGGGTATTGAAAAAAACAAAACCTTCTTTGTGGCCGGCGGAGAGCTTTCCGGTTATCGGGTAGGGCAGGCCGGTAAAAGCCGGGACATTCTCGGCGTAAGCGGCCGCGGGAAGGAAAGAGGCGAGGAGCGAGAAAGAAAGAAGCGCGGTTCTGAATCTTGCCGTCATAGTATTATTATACATGGAAAGAAGAGCCCGGTTACAGGCTAAAAGGCCCGGCGCGGGCTAGGACTTTAGGGAACTGTCGTGCGGGCCGGGGCTTTTTATATAAAGCAGCGCGGAGCTCAGCACATTGCCGAAATCCAAAAGCGCCGTTCTAAGTCCCTCCTTGCCGTCGAGAAAACCAAGCTTGAGGAAATACGCGGAGACGAACCTGGTGAACGGGCGTAAAATTATGAAAAGCCGGCTGCGCTTTTTCAGGGCGTAGGACCGGGCGAGGATCTCCGAATAGAAACCGCGTTTCGTCCCGATATCGGCCGCGTCCGAATAGGGGTAGTGGAGCAGGGGTTCCTTAAGGGTTCCCACCCGGCCGTTCACTTCCAGCCTCTCGTGCACCGGGAGCGGAAGGTAGCGGGCCGTCCCGCGCCTGAAGAGGCGGAGCTGGGTGTCGGGATATTTTCCGCCGTGCCTGAGCCAGCGGCCGAAATAAAAATTCCGGCGCGGCATGGTAAAGGCGGCGGCATCGGCCGGGGCGGCTGTCGCGCGCTTGATCTCGGCGCGGAGCGCGGGGGTGATCTCCTCGTCCGCGTCGAGGATGAACACCCAGTCGGAAGAAGCCTGCTCGATGGAGAACTGCTTGTTGACGTAGACGGCGCGGCTGTTCGGGCGGGAAAAATATTTTATTTTAAAATCGCGGGCGGCCAGGGCGGTACCGTCGGTGGAGCCGCAATCCACGAAGACGACCTCGTCGGCCCAGGCGGCGCTGGCGAGGGAGCGGGCGAGGTTCTTTTCCTCGTTGTGGGCTATCATGGCGACGGAGAGCGTGGGCATAAAAGATCAGGAATCGGGAATCCGGGACCGGGAATCGGGGCAGACGGTGCTTTCGAAGGCGGCGCAGGTGGCGGCGGCGAAGGCCTCGGGGGAGAAATCCCTGGCGGCGCGGGCCCGGTTCTGTTCTCCAAGCGCTTTAATTTTAGACGGATCGGAGAGCAGCGCGGCCAGTTTGGCGGCAAGGGCGGAGTGGTCGCCGGGCGGGAGCAGGCATTCGGGGCCAACGTATTCCGGCAGGCTGCCGGCGGAGGTGGAGAGCAAAGGCCTGCCGGAGGCCAGCCATTCGAGGGCGGCGCGGGAAACGGCCTCGCTGCCGAGCGAGGCTATGACGCCGATATCGCAGGAGGCCATGAATTTAAAAGGTTCGTCCACCTTGCCGTGAAAGACCACGCTCGGGGAGATATCCAGCTCTTCGGCCAGGCCGAGCAGTTCGGCGTATTTTATATTGGCTTCATAGCCGGCTATATGGAATTCCGCTTTTACGCCGGAGCGGAGCAGAACGGCGGCGGCTTTCAGGAAGCAGGCGTGTCCTTTTACCGGGTCCAGCCTGCCCAGCAGGCCTATCTTGAACGGGGCCGAGGCGCCGGCCGGGGCGGGCGGCTGGAGCTTTATCCCCTGCGGGATGACCGTTACCATGGAACCGTCCAGCCCGGCTTCAAGATAGAGTTTTTGTATATAAGCGGAGGCGGCCACAATCTTTTTTACGGAAGAGAAGGTAAAGCCGGCGGAAGGTTTTTTAGCGTCGGCTTTAACGCGCAGGAGCGGCAGGCCCAGGAGGAGCCCCAGGGTCTGGGCGCGGCCGGTGTGGGCGCAGACCAGGTCTATCTTCTCCTGCCGCGCCGCGGCGCGGAGGCGGAGGAGGGCCGGCGGCAGGCGGAGGTAGTCTTTGCGGCCGGGGATAGCGAACTGCCTGAAGCCCTCCCGCGCGGCGAAAGCCGCGGCCGCGCTGCCCCCGGGGCAGGCGAAGGCGACGAAATGCCCGGCGCTTTTCAGCGCCAGGGCCTGGTCGAAAGCGTAGGCCGCCAGCCCGCTATTCCACGGGATGTCGATTACGCTTAAAATTCTCAATGGCTGTCTCATAGCATTTAAAGGTCAGGGCCGCCATGCGCGGCGAGGAGAAGTCCTCGCGCCGGCGGTGGGCTTCGGCCGCGAGGCGTTCTCTCAGGGGCGCGTCTTTTATCAGCCTAAGGGCGGCCTTCGCCAATTCTTCGGGGCTGCGGGGCCGCACCGTCAGGCCGTTCGCGCCGTCCTCGATAACGTCGGTGATCCCCCCGGCGGTAGTGGCCACTATCGGGAGGGAGGCGTTCATCGCTTCCACGAGCACGCTGCCCATCCCTTCCTCGCAGGAGGAAAGCACGAACAGGTCCAGCGCCGCCAGGACCATGTAGGGGTCGCTGCGGTAGCCGATCAGTTTGAAGCGGTCCTGTATCTTCAGCATCCGGGCGAGGTGCTCCGTCTTCTGCGCCAGGGGGCCCTCTCCGGCGATAAGGAAGAAAGTCCCGGGCGCCTCTTTGAGCACCAGCGCGGCGGCGCGCACCATGTTCTCCGGGTCTTTGTGCGGGACCAGGGCGATAAGGGAGCCCGCCCAGAAAGCGCCGGCCGGGATATTCAGTTCGGC
>JAVHPG010000062.1:0-3187 GCA_036170455.1 Elusimicrobiales bacterium | reverse complement strand
GATTTCATGCTGAAGCGCGGGCTGGACAATGACGGGCTGGTTCCTTTGGAGAGCGCTATCCTCCCGGGCTCGGACTACATAAAGCTCGAGGGCGTGGACCATACCGTGCCGGTGATGTCGGCCGACATGGTGCTTAAATTCGACAGGCGGGCTTTTACCAGGACGCTTCTGTCGATGATAATCTCAAGGTAGGGAAAGGCAGGAGCCTTTTGCCCCCTTTTTGTCATCATTGCTGCGGAATATTCGGCGGAAGAAAATGGAATTTGACGCTAACTACTAATGCTAAAAACACTTTTTATCCTGTCGCTATGCCTGGGCTGCCTGCCTGCGGCGGCGCGGGCCGCCGGCTCCGCCGAGGCCAAAGCGTACGTGGTAAAGGCCGGGGAAGCCGGAAAGAGCGGCGATTGGGAGCAGGCCATAGCGAGCCTGACGAAAGCGATCGAGCTGGGGGAACGCTCCGCCGAGGTCTATAAGGCGCGCGCAGGCGCGTATCTTAAAAATGAAGACTACGACAAAGCCGTTTCCGACTGCGGTACGGCGATAGCTCTGGGAGACAAAGGCGCCAAAATCTACAGCCTGCGCGGCACCGCCTATCTCAACCAGGGCCTGTTCTTTCCGGCCATAGAGGATTTCACCACGGTGGTACGGCTGAAACCCCGGAGTTCCGCCGCCTACACCCAGCGCGGCAACGCTTACCTCAAGACGGATGAGTACAAGCTGGCGGTTAAAGACCTCTCAAAGGCGATTGAACTGGACCCGCGCAAACCCAGGCCCTACGCCCTGCGCAAGGACGCCTATTTCAGGCTTGGAGAAAAGGAAAAGATGGCCGCCGACCACCGGTCCTATCTCACTCTGTCCCAAAAAAAATAAAGTACATGCGCAGCCCGCCAGCCATATTGATTTATTCGGGGACGGCCTGCCCAGAAAGGCCTGGGCCAATTTACGCCGTGAAAAAGGACCTTTGGCCCATGTGAGTTTTTGCCCTATTAAGGCATAATAAGAATGGAAGTTAATTACATAGTTTTCAGGACTCGATCGATAATGGAGATAAAATGAAGAAGCTTCTTTCTGCGGCGATGCTTGCGGGACTGGTGGGAAACTCTTTCGCCGGCGAGCAGTTCGGTTTGACCGGCGCGGGCGCCCCGGAACTTAAGAAGGCGGCCGCCGCGGACTATACCGTGATAATGCCGGCCAGGGTCTGGGGCGGCGAAAAGGCGAATAAAGGTTCCGGCAAACTCGAATTCGGCTTCATCTCCGATTCCGAACGGAACGCTTATATCGCTAAAGCCTCCCTCTGGGTCCCCGAAAGCCAGCTCAACACTCCGGCGCTTGATTTTAAAATAGGCCCCTTCCCTAAAATGAAATACGGGGTGGAAGAAGTTGTGAATTGTAACTACGTTCCGAACGCGGAGGCCTACGAAGCCGGGAAGGCTAACGGGACCACCCCCAAATTCAAATGCGCCGGCGAGGACGGCAAGAAATTCAAGGTGAAATACGGGGAGAACAACCGCGAGGTCACCACCGAGGTCGCCGTTACCTGGATACTGACGGCCATCGGGGCCTATGCCGACAGGATGTACCCGACCCGCCTGAACTGCCCGGACTGCCCTTCCGACCCTTTCAAGAACGAAGCCGATCCCGGCGCCTGGCAGAACGGCCAGCAGATAGCTATAGAGGATAAGATTGCGGAAAGGATCGAATCCAGCACCAATTCGGGGATAGGGTTCAACGAGTTTTACCTTATAGCGGACCGGGTAGGCGCCGAGGCCCTGTCGGGGATAGCCCACTTCTTCGGCAATACCGACAATAAGGCCCAGAACCAGGCCCTGGCCTGCGCCAAGAAAGACATGGCAGCCGGCGCCGACGGCAAAGCCAAATGCCTGAAGCCCATAGCTTATATGCAGGATACTGGCGTGACCCTGGGCGGGCGCGGCCTGTTCCATAACAGCAGGATAAATTACGACGGGTGGAAAGGCGAGTCGGTCTGGCTGGACCCCTCCAAGTGCGTCATGCGGCTGCATACCGCCCAGACCAGCACGATCAAAGGCACGGACCCCGAGGGCCGGGACATGCACCAGATAGGCGAACAGGCCAGGCAGATGCTGGTCCGCCGCTTCTCGCTGCTCTCGCGCGAACAGCTTGTGGATATCTTCACCGCGGCCAGGGCGTCCAAGCACGCTCCCCGGCACAGCGCCGAAGACTGGGCGGACCTGTTCCTGGATAAAGTGCGCCAGCTGAAGGACCCTATGGGCGACGGCGGCAGCTTCGCCTGCCCCTTCGATATCGTCCCGGCGAATTCGGCCGGCAAGTAAGGCCATAGAAAATACTGAAGCCGGGGAAGGAAAACCTTCCCCGGCTTTTTTGCGCCTGCAGGTTAGGCAGGCTTCGGCCTTCCGGCGCCGGCGGGGTCAGGCCGTGACGGCAAAGAACCGCCCGGCTCCATGCTGGCGGCCGGGCGGTCTTAAGGGCGGCTTCGACGCTCTTACTTGGTCTTCCTGATATTGATGGGGAGTTTCGGGATGCTGTCTTCGGCCAGTACGCCGGAGCCCATGACGTTAACGCCGGCGAAAAGGGTTTCTATGGTCTGCCCCGCCAGGTCTATTTTAAGCGCGAAACTGTTCCCGCCGCAATTCTCGAAGGAAGCGGTGAGGGCCGGCGTCACGGTGTCCAGTTTATAGACGCCCTTGCAGACCACGTCGCCGGCGGGATCCCTGCGGATAACGGTCACGTCTTCGGCGACGAGCATCAGGAGTTCGGCGAACTTATAGGGCCTGACCGCGTACTCGCCCTTGATGGTTTCCGCTGTAATAGGAGTGGCGGAAACCCCGGCGGCCGGGGCCGGCGCAGGTGGCTGCGGGACGATATTTTCAAGAGCGGCCGGAGATACGGAATCGGCCAGGCGGAGAAAAGCGCTTCCGGCGGCAAATGAGGGCCCGGCTGAGATAACGGTCGCTATCAAGGCGTAAAATACTCTTTTCATTCTTAATATCCCCTTTCTTCCGTTAGTGATCGATCTTATGCGGTAACTTATATAAATTATAACAAGGAGCGCTTTTCAATACATGAGACCAAGGTCCCGGGCCGGGATAGTCATTGGACGCCATTTATTACCCGATAGGCCTATGACCGGCCGCCGATCGGCCGGACTGGCGGCGGCCGGGGTCCTCTGCTATACTTAAAAGGCGGA
>JAVHPG010000061.1:0-3195 GCA_036170455.1 Elusimicrobiales bacterium | reverse complement strand
GGTGGTAAGCGAAGGCACGAAAGGATTCCTCGGCTTCGGCGCGAAGAAAGCCTGCGTTATTTTGAGGGAGAAACACTGGCCCGGCGGCCGCGGCGACGTGACCCGCGAGAACCGCGGACCCAGGCGCGACGGGCGCGGGCCCAGGCGCGACGGCAGGGGAGGCGGACCCAGGCGCGACGGGCGCGGACCCGCGCCCAGCCGCGACACCCGCCCGGCTTCGTCCGCCGCCCCCAGGCGCCCCGGCCGCTACGGCTACGAGGACGCCAGGCTCCCGCCGCAGGAGGAGCAGCCCCGCCCCGAGCGCGGCGGCTCGGAAGGACAATACGAAAACAGGCGCCCCTCGCGCGAAGACCGCCACAGGACGGAGCGAGTTTACAAAGAGGAGCCGCTCGGCGCCGACTATATCGCCCTGCAGCCGGCGCAGGACCCCGTAGAGCACGCCAAGACGGCCCTGCTGAAAATGCTCTCCCTGATGGGCATGCAGGCGACGGTAACGGAAGCCAGCCTTGACCAGTCGGAAAACCTGCTGTTCATCCGCTTCGACTGCCCCGACTCCGCCGTCTTCACCGAAGAGAACGGGCGCGGCCTGCAGTCGCTGCAGTTCGTGCTGAACTCCATAGTCAGCCGCAAGCGCGAGCCGCACCTGGCCCTGCGCCTCGACACCGGCGGCTACTGGGACAGCAAGGAAAAAGAAATAGCCGACCGCGTGGAGCAGGCCGTGAACGACGTCAGGACCAATAACAGGCCCAGCCGCCTGGACCCGATGCCCGCCTCCATGCGCAAAATAGTGCACAACCTGATAAAGACCAAATACCCCGACATGGAAACGGCCTCGGAGGGAGAAGGCCGCTGGAGAAAGGTCGCGATACATAAGATAGAGCGGACCCAGCCGGCCGTTCAGCCGGCCGCGCAGCAGCCGGCGGAGCAGCCCGCGCCGACTCCGGCCGAACAGCCCGTACAGGCCCCGGCGGGGCAGCCCGCTGAACCAGCCGCCCAGCCGGAAGCGCAGGCCACCGAACAGAAGTAAGCCGACCGGTCAACCCGGCGTGACGGCGCTTGCGCTGTCACGCCGTTCGTTTTAAGGAGGAGAATGAAACTGCCCGAGACGAGCGACACCATAGCCGCGCTGGCCACCCCGCCGGGCGCCGGCGCCCTTGCGATAATACGCATCTCAGGCCCGGCCGCTTTCAGCACGGCTTCCTCCTTTCTGGCCCCCGCGCCGCGCGACCCCGAGCATTCCGCCGCCAGGCTCCTTTCCGTAAAGAACGGGCCGGCCCTGGTCGACAGGGCCGTAGTCATTTTTTTCAGCGCGCCGGCGAGCTACACCGGCGACGACACAGTGGAAATTACCTGCCACGGATCCCCGTACATAATCAGGACCATACTTAACCTGGCCGTAAAAGGCGGCGCCAGGCCGGCGGAGCCGGGGGAATTCACCCTGCGCGCATTCCTCAACGGCAAGATGGACCTGGCCCAGGCCGAAGCCGTCGGTGAGCTTATCGCCGCCGGCTCCGCCGGCGCCCACCGCGCCGCTATCACCCAGGCGGAAGGCGGCCTTTCGGAGGAAGTGCGCGGGATCCGGACCGCCCTGGCCGGGCTGCTCGCCGAGATCGAGGCCCGCCTCGACGATTCCTACGAGGAGATCCCCGCCCTGGAGACCAGGGCTTTCGCGCGTCGGGCGGCGTCCGCCCGCGGAAAAACGCTTTCCCTGGCGTCGGGCTTCGGAGCCGGGAAGGGCATACGCGACGGCGTCAAGGTCGTGATAACAGGCGCGCCTAACTCGGGCAAATCCTCCCTCCTCAACGCCCTGCTCGGCTATGACCGGGCCATGGTCTCGCGCCGGGCCGGAACCACCCGGGACACGCTTGAAGCAGCGCTCGATATCGACGGCTTTTCAATTCTCTTCACCGATACCGCCGGTCTTAACGCCCGCGCGGCCTCTCCTCTGGAGCGGGAGGGGATAAAGCGCGCCGAGAAAGCCATCGCGCGGGCCGATACAATTGTGCTGGTAAAGGACGCCTCGGTAAAAGAAAGCCCCGGCGACCGGAGGGCTGAACGCGAAACCGCCCGGCTCGCCCTCAAAGGGACCCGCCTGCTGCGCGTCCTTAACAAAGCGGACCTGCTCACGGGAAAAAGCCGCCGGGCCTCCGGCTGCCTCCTGGTCTCGGCCAAAACCGGAGAGGGTTTACCAAAGTTTAAAGCCGCCCTGGTAGCCGAGCAAAAGAAGGCTTTCCGGGACGGGGCCCAGGCGGTAGTGACTTCGGCGAGGCATTTCGCCGCCCTGTCCGGGGCGGCCGCCGAGCTGGCAGGGCTCGAGGCTGTCCTGAAAAAGAACCCCCCGCCGCTCGAGCTGGCCGCGGAACACCTGCGCGGCGCGCTGGGAGCCCTGGCCTCGCTCCTCGGCGAGACCACTCCGGAAGAAGTGCTGGGGAACATCTTCAAAAATTTCTGCGTCGGGAAATGAGGCCCTGGAGAGGATCCGCCGAACTATGCTAAAAGATTTTTTTCCGGCCAAGGTTTTACTAAGGCCCACAGAGACCTTCTCCGCCATCGCCGCGGGAAAGACCGGCTGGAGCTGGCCGCTCGCCCTTTATGCGGCGTCGGTCGCCGGCTCCGCCTTCCTGCTTTCAGTCCTGCCGCCGGAATTTATCGCCGAGTCTTTTGAGGGGGCGGCCCTGCCGCTGGGGCGCGGTTTCTGGTTTTACTTCGCCGTCTCACTGCCCGGCGGCTTACTGACCGCGCTTTTTACCTGCGCCGTCCTTTCGGCTTTTACTGTCTTCCTGCGCGAAGGCCGGCTTTCGCTCCGTCTGCCGCTCGCTGCGCTGGCGACAGGGGCCGGCGGCCTGCTCGCGGCGGCCCTGCACGGCTCGGACGCGCTGCGCCCCGCGGGCTTCGCGGCGGCGCTCGCCGCGGCCGGCTTCGCCCTCCGGACGGCGCTCCGCGACAGGCGCCGCTACGCCGCGATACTGAAAGCCATGCTTTCTCTCTCCGCCGTAAATATAACCGCCGACCTGGCGGGGGGAGCCGCGGCGCTGGCCGGCTCCGTAGGGAGCTACGCCGCTTCGCAGTATTTCTTCTCTTTGCTTTCACTGATCTGGCTGTCCAAGGCCGCCGCGGCGATCTATGATACCGCCCGGCCGAGGGCCGCCAATGCGGCGGTGCTGGCCGTCCTGGCGGCGGCGGGGGTTTTTTTGG
>JAVHPG010000060.1:1813-15599 GCA_036170455.1 Elusimicrobiales bacterium | reverse complement strand
CGCGAGGGCCGAGAGAGGAGGCGCGGCCACGGTGTGGCCGACGCCGTGAGCGACGAACCCATACCCCTGCCGCCCCGACTACGCTATCCTGCGGTCCGATTCCCCTTGTAACCCTCCGGCCCATTATTTATAATTACCTCAATGGAAAAGCATCATTCTACCCATAAGAAATTTTTCACCCTGCACGCCCATTTCTACCAGCCGCCCCGCGAAAACCCCTGGACCGGCAAGCTCGACCCCCAGCCCTCCGCCTGGCCCTTCCACGACTGGAACTCGCGCATAGCCCGCGAGTGCTACCTCCCCAACGCCTGCGCCCGCATCAACGACAATTCAGGGCGCGTCCTCGAGCTGGCCAACAACTACCTCCACCTGAATTTCAACTTCGGCCCGACCCTGTTCTCCTGGCTCGAGAAAAACTATCCGTTCTATTACGATAAAGTAATACAGGCGGCGCGCGCCTCCCGCGAAAAGACCGGCCACTCCAACGCCATCGCCCAGGCCTACAACCACCTGATCATGCCCCTGGCCTCCTTCCAGGACCAGCTCACCCAGGCCCTCTGGGGCATAAAAGATTTCGAACACCGCTTCGGCTTCAAGCCGGAGGCTATGTGGCTGCCCGAGACCGCCGCCTCCGACGATACCCTCCGCCTTATGCTGGACCTGGGCATGAAATACGTGATCCTTTCCCCGTACCAGGCGGACAAGATCAAAGCCCACGCCGCCGAAGACTGGGAAGACGCCTCCCTCGGGAATTTCGACACCACCCGCCCCTACGCCTGGCATGACAAGGCTCCCGACGGAAGCAGTATAAGGGGCCGCAGCCTGCCCGTCTTTTTTTATGCCGGGCCGCTTTCGAAGGCCGCGGCCTTCGACGGGCTGACGAATAATTCCGCCGCCTTCGCGGACAGGGTGGAAGCCTGCTACCGGCACGGCCACCACGGGCCGCAGCTGGTAAGCATGGCGGTCGACGGAGAAACCTTCGGCCATCACCACAAATTCGGCGATATGACGCTGGCCCACGCCTTTCTCCACGAATTGAAGAATCGCGGCATCGAAACGGTCAACTACGCCCAGTACCTGGAGCGCCACGCCCCCGCCGACGAGGTCCTGATAAAGGCCGGGCCGGACGGCGAAGGCACGGCCTGGAGCTGCGCGCACGGGGTGCGGCGCTGGAAGGGCGGCTGCGACTGCGGCGGCGAGGGCAGCTTCAGCCTCAACTGGAGGCTCCCCCTGCGGGCCGCCCTGAACAGTCTGCGCGACGCGGCCGCCGACGTCTATACGGCGGAAGGTTCAAAGCTGTTCAGCGCCCCGTGGGAAGCGCGGAACGCCTACGCGGAGCTCTTCCTCGCGCGCTCGCCAGGGGCTGAAGAAGCGTTTTTTTCCAGGTTCGCCTCCCGCCCGCTGGACAAAGAGGAAAGAGCCCGGGCCCTCGAACTCCTGGAAATGCAGCGGCACGCCATGCTGATGTTCACCAGCTGCGGCTGGTTCTTCGCCGACATCTCGCGCATCGAAACCCTGCAGAACCTCCGGTACGCCGCCCGGGCCGCTGAGACGATGATAAGCCTCGGCTATGAAAACGCGGCGCGGACCTTCCTCGCCATGCTGGAAATGGCCCAGTCGAATTACCCCGAAGCGGAAAACGGGCTTAAGCTGTACCAGAAGCTGCTCGCCGAGAACGCCCTGGCCAGGCAGAAAGCGGCCGCGCTTCTGATCGCCGAAGCCATGCTGGGAGCGGAGCAGAACTGCGCCGGCTGCGCGGCCATGCAGGCCGAAGAGCGCATGAACAGGGACGGGGTGCTCTGCCTTCGCGGGAAAGTCATGGCCCCGGGGCCCGTCGCCCCCTCTCCTATGACTTTCTGCTATCTGCGCCGCGGCGAAGAATTCCCGCTGATGTTTTTCCGCGGGCAGGGCGGGGCAGGCCTCCTTAAAGAGATCTTCGCCCTGGGAGGCCCGGCGGAGATCCAGTCTGCCCTGGAGAAAGACCCCTCTTTCGCCAGGATTACTTTCGACGATTTTTCCTGGGAAGATAAAACGCTCTACGCCTGGATGCTTGCCGACGCCTCGAGGCACAGCCACGCCGCCGCTATCTTCAGGATCCTGGAGGATTACCTTTACCTGCTCGCGCGCCTGCCCGGCATGGCCCTCGCCTCCTGGGCCCCGCTGCGCGCCCAGGCTTCGACCTACGCCAGGCAGGCGGCTGAAATTGTTTTCAGCCGCGCTATGGGCGCCGCCAGGGCCTCAGAAATGGAAAATTTGGCCTCCCTGGCCGCGCGCCTCAAGGCGGCGGGGCTCGAGCCAGGCTTTGCCCCTTCCCCTGAAGCCTCCGCGGTTATGGCGGCGGGCATCGCCGGCCCCGCCCTGGCAGCCCCCTCTCCCCAAACTCTCGCGCCGCTGCTCGACCTCCTGCGGGCGGCCCGGGACCTGGGCCTGGAGGACCTGATGTTCCATCTCCAGAACTACCTGATGGAGCTTTTTGCCGCTGCGGAAAAGAAAGATTTTCCTCCGGAGGCCGCTGAAGCCATAAGCGGGATCTATTCACTGTCGGGGATAATAATCAATAAATTCGACAGCCGGCTGGAGGAGCTGGCGGGAAAAGCCGGATAAGGCGGGAACCGCGGACTCCGGAGACAAATAAAGAACCGCGGCCCTGCGTGGACCGCGGTTCTTTATTTGGCGCCCGCCTTCAGCTTCTCGCCGCTTTTTCGGCTTCCTCCGTAGAGAAAACCCTGTAGTTCAGGCCGGGAAAAATATTGTCGCGCCACTCTATATCTTTCAGGTAGTCCTCCTCCAGCCGGTTGCCCATTATCTGCTCGTAAAGGCCGTTAAAGCGGTGCGTATGGGCGACGAAGCGCTTGGTGGAATAGTTCTTGGCCGTGCCCACCGTCATCAGGAAGGCCCAGTCGGAGGACATCCCCAGCACCACTTCGCGCGCGCACTGGTTCAGCGCCCTGAGCAGGAGGCCTTCCGCCGACGTGAACTTATTGGCCATCTCCACCATCCGCTCGACCTGCTTGTGCAGGTGGCGGTACATCCAGTCATTGGTTCCGTTCAGCCAGACCTCGTTGTAGCCCTTGTCCCCCCAGGTGGACATGGACGGCTGCACCACCTGGTTGTCGGGGTGCAGGCCGAGGTACTCGCTCGGCGTGACCATCTTGATGGTCTTCTGGTCGTGGTGAATCTTCTTGAAAAGGAATTCGAGGAAGTCCGTGCCCTCGTACCACCAGTGCCCGTAAAGTTCGGCGTCGTACATGGACACCACGATGGGCTTCTTCCCGAGGAAATGATTGAGGTGCTCTATCTGCCGCTCGCGGTTGAACATGAAGTTCCCGGCGTGGCTGGCCGCCATCTCGCGCGCTTCGGCGGGATTATACGCGGCCTTCTCGTCCAGGCCCACCTTGCCGGTGATCTTGCAGTACTTCATGCCGATGTTGCGGCGGACGCCGTCCTGGTGCAGATAGGGCTTTACATAATCGTATTCGAGGTCGTAGCCCAGGTCGCGGTAGAACTCGCGGTAGCGGTGGTCGCCGGGATAGCCGGTCTCGGCGCTCCAGACCTGCTGGGCGCTCTCCATGTCGCGGCCGAAAGCGGCCACGCCGGAAGGGCAGTACACCGGGGCGTACACGCCATAGCGCGGGCGCGGGCTGCCGTAAATGATGCCGTGCGTCTCGAGGAAGAAATAGCGGATCCCCTGCGCCTTCAGAAAAACATCGTCGCCGGGGTTATAGGCGCATTCCGCCAGCCAGATCCCGCGCGGGCCGCGCCCGAAATGCTTGCGGTAGTCGTCGGCGGCCAGCTTGATCTGGGCGTGCACCGCCTCTTTGCGGAGCTCGAGCGGGAGGAAGCCGTGCGTGGCGCCGCAGGTGATGATCTCCAGCTTGCCCATGTCCTGGAACTTCTTGAAGCCCTCCAGGACCTTCCCGTGGTAATAGTCCTCGTACAGTTCCCGGATGCGGCGGAACTTGGTCTCGTACATCTTGGCCACTTCATAGAACTTGGTATTGCGGGTGCGCACCACTTCCTTCTCGGCCAGCTCCAGCCGCAGGCTGTAGTAGCGCCGGAAGCGCTCGCGCAGCAGGTCGTCCGCCATCATATTGCACAGCGGCGGCGTGATGGACATGGTCACGCGGAAATCAGTGCCTTCCGCCGTCAGCCGTTCATAGACGTCCAGCAGCGGGATATAGGTCTCGCACATCGCCTCGAAGAACCAGTCCTCCTCCAGGAAGTCCTCGTACTCGGGGTGGCGGATGAACGGCAAATGCGCGTGAAGAACTAAAGAAAGATAACCTTTTACTTTATTTGGCATCGGTGATGGTAGCCCTGGTAACTTTAATATCTATCTCCCGGGAATCGGCCTCGTCCCTGGAGAGGGCCTTTACCGGCATATCGACGGCGCCGTCAGGCAGCGCGAAGCGCATCGAAAAGGTCCCGTCGGGGTTAAGGTTGACCCTGCGCCCTGAAACGGTCACGAAAGCGTCGGGTTCGGTGGCTCCGTAAAGTATGAGTTCGCAGTCGGCCACCAGCCAGAAGGGCTTCTGCTGCCCGGACTTCTGGAGCGCCTGCGAGGACATGGAGCTTACGCCCCAGGAGGAGGCGCGGGAGAAAACGGCGCGCAGCATTTCCCAGCGCTGGGCCAGGGACTTGGCCACTTCGCCTGAGCCCTTGCCTATGTATTCCACGCCTGAAAGCTGCAGCAGCTTGTCGAAATCCGCGGTGACGGCCATCCATTTTTCATCGGTCACGTCTGAGACCCGGCCCCCCGGCAGCTTCACGGTATTGGTCTTTACCAGGCCGATAAAGGAGCCGTCCGGCATCGCCAGGCCGACCTCGCAGCAGTAGGCGCGGCCGCCTTCCTGCACGTTCACGTACCAGCTCCTGGCCTCGAACATTACCGGGATATCAAAATATTTCGCGCCCTGGCTGCCGTCGGCGGCGCCGGAGACGTCGTAAACCCTTATCACCTGGCGGCCCTTCTTCAGGATATCCTCGCCATGGTCGCGGCGGAGGTTCTTCAGCGAGTTTTCAGTGATCTCCCAATAGATGAACATCCAGTTGGGATCGCGAGGAAGCAGGGCCGCCTCGGTAGTGCCGTAGCCCGCAGGCAGCTCTTTGTGCTCTGCCTCAGGCGTGTTATTGTTTTTTTGTATCTGCCCTGACGAAGTCATCATTGTCTCCTTTCGGATCTATAATGCTAATGCGTACCCGGGGGCCTGTCCGGTTAGATGAAAAAATAACTTTGGTATCCCCCCATGAACTTCCCCGTAATTATTATAGCAAATCCCAAAGCTCATAAAAAAGTAAAAAACCTCTCTTGCCGGGCCAAAAACCGGGCTCCGCTGACTGCATTTAAGGGATTTATTATATAGGCCCGACGAAACCAATAACTGCTCCCTGGTCCTGCGGGTCTATTACAACGGAAACGGCATACTCCTGGCCGGCGACGCGGTTCTTCCCCGTTACTTCGGCAGCAGGGGTGAATCGGGAGGGATGCCATAGGCCGCCGCCAGCCTCTCCGGCGCCAGCTCCTCCGCCGCCGCCCCGAACGAATACTCCCCTCCCCCGCCAAAAACCAAAGCCTTGCCGCAGCCCAGTCTGGCCACCGCCGGCTCGTGAAGCACTGCCGCCACGGCAAGCCCGCGCCCCGCCAGGCGCGACAAGAGCGCCATGATCCCGGACTTATATTTAAGGTCCAGATGGGAAGTCGGCTCGTCGAGCAGCAGGACTTTGGTCTCCTGCGCCAGCGCCTGCGCGATAAAGACAAGCTGGCGCTCGCCGGTTGAAAGAGTATTTATCGAACGTTCCGCGAACGGGGCTATCCCGGTCTCCTCCATAGCCAGGTCGCCGGCCTTCCCGTCCTCCGCGGAATAGCCGCGCCAAAACCCTGTCCTCGCCGTACGCCCGAGCAGCACGGTCTCCCGCACGGAAAAATCATAAGGCGTAGCGGTCTCGCTCGCGACATAGGCCGCCAGCCGCGCCAGGCGCCCCGGCTCGATAGAAGCCGCTTCCAGTCCCCCGAGCAGGACAGAGCCCGCCGCCGGCTTCATAAAGCCCGTAAGAAGCCTCAAAAGCGTCGATTTCCCTGCCCCGTTAGGCCCCAGCACGCACATGAAGTCCCCGGGACGGAGCTCAAAGGACAGGTCCCGGATCAGCGGCCGCGGACCGTAGGAGAAAGTCAGCCCTGAAGCCTTGAGCGCCGGCATCAGTTCCCCCCCCTTGAGCTCTTCCAGAGCAGCCACATGAAGAAGGGCGCCCCGGCCAGCGCCATCACTATGCCGGCCGGGATCTCCGCCGGAGAGAAAAGAGAGCGGCCCGCCGCGTCCGCCGCGGCGAGCATGGCCGCCCCGCCCAGCGCCGCGGCCGGAACCAGGCCGCGCGCCGAAGGCCCGGTAATGCGCCGCACGATATGCGGCGTCATCAGCCCCACAAAACCTATGGTCCCGCCGATAGCCACGGCCGCCGAAGTGGCCGCGCAGGCGAGAGTAAAGAACAAGATCCTCTCCCGCTCCGGGTCTATGCCAAGGTGATAGGCATTCTCCGAGCCGAGCGCCATCGCGTCCAGGGCGCGCCAGCGGGCCATCGCCACCGCGCCCGCGGCCGCGATTATCAGGGAAGAGATCGCGAGGACGCCGGGCTGGACCGAATACAGGCCGCCCAGCACGAAGTAGAAAAGCGAGAAGGAGCGGGCCCCCGACGAAGTCAGGACTAGCATTACTAGCGCCGAGAGAAAAGCGCTGACCGCCACTCCGGCCAGGACCAGGGCGGCGTCAGACAGGCGCCCGGCAAGCCGCGCCAGCCAGTAGGACAGGAAAGTGGCCCCGAAGGCCCCCGCGAAAACCGACAGAAAAAAAACCGGGGAGGTCCTTTCTATCCCGGCTAAAAAGCAGAAGACCGCGGCCGCCGTAGCACCCGAGGATGTACCGAGTATATACGGGTCGCTGAGCGGGTTCTTAAGCACGCCCTGGAAAAGCGCCCCGGCGAGGCCGAGGCCGGCGCCGACGGCCAGCGCGGCCAGCGTGCGCGGAAGCCGGAGGTTGAGGATTATGTCCGGGTCGGACCAGCCGGCAGGTCCCGCCGCGAGCGAGAACAGGCAGGCGGCGGCGAGGACCGCTATAAATACCGGGAATTTATTTTTTAGCATTCAGAAAAGCGGACAGTTTCTTTATCTCCCCGAAAAGCCGGGGACCGGGCCGTGAAAACGCGTCGCGGTCCAGGCCGGTAATGATGCGCCCGGCCTTCGCGGCGGCCAGCCCCTGCGCCATCGGGCGAGAAAGAAATTCCTCCTCCGTGCCCGAGAGCAGGATAACGGCCTCCGGGTCCAGCAGCAGGACCTCCTCCCAGGAGGCCTGGAAATAGCCGCGTTTCTCGCCGCCGAAAATATTCCTGCCGCCGGCCAGACGCACCGCGTCCGATAGGAAAGAATTTCCTCCGGGAGTCCAGCCGCCGGCGTCCGCTTCGAGGTAAACCTTCAGCGGTTTTTCCGGAAGCTTTACAGGCATCAGGGCGGCCAGTTTCCCGGCAAGCTTCTCCCCCTCGCGCTTGCGCCCGAGCTCTGCGGCTATACGGCGCACGGCCGCGAAAATATCCGCCGCGCTCTTTTCTTCCGCCAGGGACACGACCTTGATCCCCATCGAAGCGAGCTGTTTCGAAGAGGAAGCGTCGGCCCAGGTCCCCGCGAACACTACGTCCGGCTTAAGCGAGTAGATCTTTTCTATATTCGGGCGCAGGTAATCCCCCGCCTTTTCGATTTTAGCCGCCGCCGGCGGCCAATTGCAAAAATTAGAGACCCCGACCAGGTCCTTTCCTGCGCCCAGCTCGAAAATTATCTCGGTGTAGGAAGGCATGAGGGAAACGACGCGCCTGGCCTGGGCCGGAAGCGGGGCCGCGGCAATTAACAAAAAATGGGATAACAGGAACGCCGGAAGGAACCTTGCTGCCGTTAAATTTTGATGTTTCATAAAAAAACCCAACCGGAAGGCTGGGCTGATACCTCCCCCTCGGAATACCGGGCTTTTACCTCCGGGTTCGCAGTAGATCGGGCTCAGCCTTGCGGCCATACCGTTGCGGGGCAGCCGGGGATTTTAACCCCGTTCCTTCTGCGGTTACAGTATAATGATACAAAATTTTCCGGAATTATCCGGCGCCGGGGCAGGAGAGAGGCGCCGCCGCCCGGTCAGGAGGAGGACTGCGGGCTGAGCGGGGGCGGGCAGAGCGGCAGCCTTATCCGCACCAGGGCGCCGGCGGGCGGGGCATTGCCTATCTCGAAAGTTCCGCCATGCTCCAGGATGAAATCCCTGGTTATCGCCAGGCCCACGCCCGTCCCGTCCGGCTTGAGGGCAGCCCCGGTCTTACGGGACCCGGGGACCACCCCGCCCGGCAGGCCTGGCCCGGTGTCCGAAACCTCTATCTCGGCGTGCACGCCGGAGCGCCGCAGGACCACGCTAACTTTTTTTCCGCGCGGGTGCCCACCGCGTCCAGGGAATTCTTGAGTATATTGTAAAAAGCCAGCTGCAGCTCGTGCCGCGGCATTTCCACGCACATCGCCCCGTCGGGGAAATTAGCCGTAAGCGCCACCCCTGCCGCGGCGGGGTGGAAGGAGATCATGGTTTTAACTCCGGACAAGAGAGCCTTGAGGCAGAGCCGCTCCGCCCTGAGGTCGGAGCGGCGCCCGTAGCAGGTTATCTGGGTCAGCATGGAAGACATCTGTTCAAGACTTTCACTGATCATTTTAAGCAGCTCGGCATCATCCGGGTCGGAAGGTTTGGCCCTTTTAAAATCCAGGTAACCCAGGGCTGAAGCGAGCGGGGTGCGAAGGTCATGGGCTATGCGGTGAACGGTGGTGCCTATCTGCGAATACGGGCTCATCTCGGCGCATTTTTTGCCGAGCTCCTCCTGCTTTAGCCCGGCGTTCTCCAGCTTCGCCAGCACCGACCTGATAATATAGCGGGAACTTAACCCGGCCAGGATGATATAAACGCAGCTTAGGCAGGAAACCGCCGCGGTAAAGCGCCCGTCGTATACCGGGTCCGGCACGGTATGCGTATAAGGGAGCCAGGCCAGGGCGTCGCCGTATACGGAGTAGAGATAGCAGGCCGCCGTAAAGAAAGGCAGCCACCGGTCCTCGATCCCGTGAAGCGCCTGCGAAACTATTATCCACAGAAATAAAAAGACGAAAGGCGAGGACAGGCGGCCGGTATCGCCTACCAGGACGCAAAGAAAGGCGACGCTCACCCAGGCCAGAGCGATGAAGAAAAACGGCTTATCCTTCACGCGCGGGAAAGCCAGCCAGGCCCCCAGGTGCGCGGCGGCGGAACCGAGGGCGCAGAAAGAAAAGACCGGGCTGAACGGCGAGCGCGGGAAGAGCGAGAGGCAGGCGCCGGCCAGGCTCAGGCAAGCCACCACCGCAAGGTTCTCCCTCAGCATCTCCGGATACAGCGGCTTCGACGAACCTTTCATTTCTTCTCCCTCATGCTTCTTCCTGATATACGGGACGGCCGTCACCCCCCGGGGACGGCCGCCACAAAGCAGTGACCTCCCTAACCCATAGAACAACCACCCGCTTGCCTATGTAAAGGTTACACGATTAGCTTATAAGATTAAATACCCTAAAGATGGTAGGAGATGAAAAACGGGAAATCAGGGCTTAGAGAGGCCTTCACGGATAGCGTAGCGAACAAGGTCGGTCTGCTTATGAATGTCCAGCTTGCGTGAAATATTCCGCCTGTGCACCTGGACCGTGCTGCAGGATATCGAGAGCTTGGACGCGATCTGTTTGTTGCCGATCCCTTCTCCGATAAGCCTGACGATATCCGTTTCCTTCGCTGTCAGGAGGGACCAATCGCGCTTATTCCCCGCCTTGCGCGGAGAGCCTAAGGAGGGAGTTTCGAGCAAAGCCGAAACAGACGGGCTTAAATAGCGATTCCCGCGATGGACGACGCGCAAGGCCCTGGCTATTTCACCGGCCGCGCTTTCCTTGACAAGGTAGCCCTTAGCGCCGGCCCGCAGCGCTTTCTCCACCGTGGGCCGGTCGTCGTGCATGCTCAGCATGATAACCCTGGCTTCGGGATCCGAATGCAGCAGCAGCGACATCGCCTCCAGCCCGTTCAGCACCGGCATGGAAATATCGAACACGTAGACATCCGCCGGGGAGCGCCGCGCCAGGTCGAGCGCCCGCCGCCCGTCCCGCGCCTCCCCTGAAACGACGATATCGGGGGCGGTTTTTTTGAGCACCGCCTTGAGGCCCTCTATTACGACCGAATGGTCGTCGGCCAGCAGCACGCGTATTTTCGCGGGTATGGTCATAGGTCCCTGGCCGGCCCCGCGCGGAGCGGCAATTCCGCCTTGATAAGCGTCCCGCCGCCGGGCTTTGAATAGATAGACAAATATCCGCCGGCCGAACCGGCCGCCTCGACCATTATTTTCAGGCCCAGGCTGCTCTTCTTGTTCCTGGCTTTCACCATGTCGAAACCGCGCCCGTCGTCGCGCACGGACAGGGTCATCCAGCCGTTTTCGCAGTTTACGGAAAAATCCACTTTTTTGGCGCCCGAATGCTTTTCCGCGTTGTTCAGCGCTTCCTGCGCCAGGCGGTAAAGGACTATGGCGAGCGGGCTCTCGGACGCGCCCCTGGCGTAGCGCAGGCGGATATCCTGGGTCACCGAGATGTTCGAGCGGCGGGAAAAGCCTGAGATAAGCTCGCGGAGTACCGCGTCGAGCCCGGAGACGGCCAGGGCCGGAGGCCAGCTTTCTACGCAGGCCCCTTTGACGGCGGTGGTCACCTTCTTCAGGAGCTTGCGCGCCTGGTCGATACGGGCCAGGGCGCGCCGCTTCTCCCCGCCGCGCAGCTCCGCCTCGATAAGGAGGAGCTCGGAAGACATCCCCACCTGCATGGCGCCTATGGCGTCGTGAAGCGAAGCCGCCAGCCTTTTTTTCTCGGCCTCGCGGGCCAGCATGATACGGCCGGACAACAGCCGCCCCTCCTCCTCCTGCCTGCGGCGCGGAGTAACGTCGCGCTCGATCAGGATCCCGTAGGTAGCGGCGCCGAAATTTACGTTGCGCGCGGTAACCTCGGTTACGAGCGGCACGCCGTCCCTGCGTTTCTGCAGCACTTCGAAAGCCGCGCCCTCGCCGCCATTATGCCGGGTCAGGCGGCCGCGGTTCAGGGACGCGCCCAGGACCGTAACCGGCTTCCCGATAAGCTCCTCGCGGGAATAGCCGTGGAGTATCAGCGCGGCGGGATTGGCGTCCCTTATCACCGGGACCCCGCCCGCCGGCAGCTCAAGTACCAAAATGGAATCCCTGGCCTGCTCGAAGACGACGCCGTAGAGGCCGCCCGCTTCGGGCAGCCTCCTCCGCGCCGCGGCCGCCGGCTTCGGACCGGCAGATCTGGGAACTGGTTTCACCACCGATATTCTGGCATAAGTCCGGCCCGCGGTCAACATATCGCGCGCCGTGCATTTTTTATTTATTGTATAATTCTGCAAAGCCCGGCCCATGAAGGGCGCTTTACCTCAACATAGTGAAAGGCCAGAACATGAAACAGATAAATGTGCTTCTTGTGGAAGACAACCCCGGCGACACCGAACTTACCAGGCAGTCCCTGGCGGCCTCGAAACTTTCAATAAATCTCATCGCCCTCGACGACGGCGAAAAAGCGCTCAAGTACCTGAAGCACGAACACCCCTACCAGGAGGCCGAGCGCCCCGACCTGGTCCTGCTCGACCTGAACCTGCCGAAGCTTTCGGGCAGCGAGGTCCTCCGCGAAATAAAAAGCGACAAGGCCCTTAAGAGCCTGCCCGTAGTGGTGCTTACCTCCTCCGAGGAGGAAACCGAGGTTTCGAAGTGCTACGCCGAAGGCGCAAACTGCTATATAGTCAAGCCGGTGGATTTCAAATCCTTCATGGCCATCGTCGGCCTGATAGAGAAATTCTGGTTCTCCGTGGTAAAGCTGGGAACGGAACAGTCGGAAAAGCGGCAGGGCAAGACCGGCGGCAAAAAGAAGTAAGCCAAATGGCGCCGCGCGCGGCGCCGCATCATGAGCGATCCAGGGGGACTTCTGAAGAAAATACTGCTTTCCTTATTCACTCTGCTCCTGGCCGGCGGACCGGCCTTTGCCGCGACCGCGGGCGAGCTGGACTTTTTCGACTTCGAAAGGGCCTCCCTCGAAGACATTCTTAATATCAGGACCGCGGTAACCTCCCGCCTGGATTTCTCCGCCAGGCAGGCCCCCGGGATAGTCACCGTTATAACCCGCGACGAGATCATCAATTCCGGCGCCAGGAGCCTCATGGACGTGCTCAGGCTGGTGCCCGGGCTGGATTTCGGCGTGGACGTCGAGAGCTCCCTGGGCCTCAGTGTCAGAGGCAACTGGGGCATGGAAGGAAAGATACTCCTGCTGGTCGACGGCCAGCGCTACAATGAATCTTTCTTCGGCAGCGCGCAGCTGGAACGCATCTCCCCCGAGCAGGTGGAGAGGATCGAGATCATACGCGGCCCCGGCTCGGTGATTTACGGCGGGTTCGCGGAGCTCGGCGTCATAAAGATAACCACGAGGAGCGCCAAGGCCATAGCCGGAACGGAAGCCGCGCTCGCCTACGGCCGCATGAAGAAAGCTATGGGAGCCAGAACGGCTAACCTGGCTTTCGGCAAAGTCTTTGAAACCTCGGAGCTCTCGGCCCAGGCTTATTTCGCGGACGCCAACAGGAGCGACAGGCGCTATACCGATTTCAGCGGCGGCAGCTATTCGATGAAGGACGCCTCGGAAATACATTCAAGGAACCTCAACATCGGCCTTAAAAGTCCGACGGCGAACCTCAGGCTGATAGCCGACCAGTACCGCACTACGGAGCAGGATTATTACGCCGAGACCGTTCTGCCGCGCCCCCTGGACAGGGATTTCGACGCCTATTTCGCCGAGCTCAGCCGGGAGTTCAGCCCGGGAGCAAATTTCACCCTTACCCCCTCCTTTAATTACAGCTACCAGGAACCTTTCAACGGCTTTAACGCGGACTTTTACCCCAGGGACAAAAGCAGCCACTACTCCAAAGGCACGGTCATCGCCGCCTATACCGCCTCCGACCGCCTGAGATTTTCCGGCGGGGCGGAGGTCTCGAAAGAAAGCGGGATACTTGCGGACACCACTCCCAGGATCTGGAACACTTACGATCTGTATTTCAGGAACGGAACAAAAAGCATCCATTACCACAATACCGCTTTTTTCCTTGAAGGGGTCGCCGAGTATCCGTTCGGCATGCTTTCGGCGGGCGCGCGCTGCGACAAGCACGAGAAATTCGACCTGGCTTTCTCTCCCAGGCTGGCCTGGACCAAGGTTTTCGACCGGCTGCACATGAAAGCTATCTACAGCCAATCCTTCAGAGCCCCGGGAATAGACAACCTGACGCTGAACCCGGATCTGAAGCCGGAAAAAACAGAGGTAATGGAATTTGAAACAGGGTATAAATTCGGCGACGACTTTTTCCTTTCCGCCAATATCTTCCACATAAATGTTAAAGCCCCGATAGTTTACTATACGCTGAACGCGGCCGAGTCCTACGGTAATTACGGGCACACCGGCTCGCAAGGCTTCGAGGTGACGGCGCGGATCAAGAAGGACTGGGGCTACTCCGACCTGACCTATTCCTATTACACCGCCGCCAGCAACGGGGTGGCCTTTTACAATGCGGGGGCGGGCAGCGACGCGCTGCTGGCTTTCGCCCCCCATAAATTTACCATGAACTCCAGCGTGAAGCTTTCTCCCGACTTCAGCGTAAACCCTTCGGCGGTCTATTACGCGGGC
>JAVHPG010000060.1:0-1713 GCA_036170455.1 Elusimicrobiales bacterium | reverse complement strand
CTTTCAAAAGGGTCCGGGCTTTACTTCGAGACCTTCCTGGCCTTCCAGAAAAGCCTGGGCCGCCCGATAGCCTCCTTCGACCTCTCTAAAGAGAAACCCAGGTTAGGGGCAGAGCTTAAGACCGCGGTAGCCTTTGGCTCCATGGCGGCGGCTTTTAGCTACCCGGGTAAAGCTAAAGTCATATACCTGCTGGCCCCCGGCTACGAGCCGAAGAATCCCGCCGGCAGGTTCACAGGGATCTCCGCCCTTCCGGACCCCGCGCAGGCCGTCGCCGCCTATAAACAGCTCCAGCCCGGCCTCAAGCGCCTGGCCGTTTTCTTTAAAAAAGCTTCCGCCGGCGCCTATCTCTCCCAGCTGGCCGGCGCGGGTAAAGCGCTCGGAGTGGAAATACTTCCCGTCGGGCTGGGCGGCCCGCTGGAATTCCCCGGGAAACTCCGCGGCCTGGAAGGGAAGCTCGACGCTTTCTGGCTGCTTCCCGAGCCCGCCCTGATAAACAAGACCTCGCTGCAGGTCCTGGCCGAATTCTCCTGCTCCAACAAGATCCCCTTCTACGCCCCTTCCGGCGGCCTCTCCGAGCTCGGGGCAGCGGCCTCCTTCGCCCCCACCTATGAAGAAGCCGGCAAAGCGGCGGCCGCGGCGCTTGAAGCGGCGCTCGCCGGGAAGCCGCTGCCCGGGACCATCTATGTCGCGCGCTCGGAACTGACGATCAACCGGACCTTCTCGGCTAAATGCGGCCTGCAGCCGGCCGAAGGAGGCGCGAAATGAAGATACGCGCAAAGCTGCTCCTCTTCCTCCTGCCTCCGCTGCTTTTAAGCGGGCTGCTGATAAACCACCTTACCGGACGGTCGGTCTGCTCCACTTTACACGGGGAAACCTCCGCGCGCGTAACTGCCGGGGCCCGGAGGATCCTCGAAAGCGCCGGGCCCGACTTCGGAGCCCCGCGGGAAGAGAAACTGCTCCCGTTCCTTTACTCCCTGTCCGCGGACCTTAACGCCGCCGGAGCATGTTTCGCCGGCGCGGACGGGACCATTCTCGCTCATACGGACGTGGCGAAAAAAGGCAAAAGATTATCGGCCGTTTACGCCGAGAATTATCTAAAGGGCGGGTATACTATCCCCGACCATGGCCTCTCCGGCTTTATGGAGGTCTATGTACCGGTAACAGAGCGCAGGACCGAGTCCCCCGAAGAGCTGGCGCTGAGGGGCGCAGGACTTGATGAGAAGCAGCTCGGTATTTTAGTCATAGACATCCCCCTTAAGGACGCGGTCGCCACGGAAAACAACACCGCCCGGAAAACCGCGCTGATCCTGGCGGGGGTTTATTCAGCCATCCTGCTCGCCGCCTTTCTGCTTACCGGGCTGGCCCTTCGACCTATCCCCCTCCTCATAGCAGGCACCAGGCGCATCCGCCTGGGCGATTACGATACGCAGATCCCCGCCGCTTCCCACGACGAGTTCGGCGACCTGGCCCGCAGTTTTAACGAGATGGCGAAGACTCTCTCCGGCACCATAGTTTCAAGAAATTATCTGGACGCGATAGTGGATAACATGGTGGACACGCTTGTGGTTACAGACCTGGATGGCGTCATCAGGAGGACCAACAGCGCCGCCCGGGCTATTATAGGCCGCGGTGACAAAGACCTCGCCGGGACCGGCATAATGGACCTTTTCCCCTGGGAAGGCAGGGAAACCGGGGGCTGGCTCGCCCTGCTCA
>JAVHPG010000059.1:0-3216 GCA_036170455.1 Elusimicrobiales bacterium | reverse complement strand
TTCCAGAACCATAATCACCGACGCCCTGGGAGCCAAAACTGTTTTTATCTATAAACCAATAAAGCCGGCGGCAAGGCGGTGACTTTCAATAATTACACCTACGACGCCCTAGGCAACCGCGTCAGGATAGAAGACCAGAACGGCATAAACGACTACACCTACGATAAATCCAACCGTTTGATAATTGCCAAGCCCGTTCCTTTCAATATGGCCGGCGCAGAAGCCTTCGTCTACGACAAAAACGGCAACCGCCGCTACGACAAGGGCGCCTGGGACTACAAATACGACGCGGCCAACCGTCTCCTGGGTAATAGCACCTATACCTACACGCATGACCTCAACGGCAACCTCACCAGCCGCACAGAAAAGGTGAGCAGCGCTACCATCACCTACGCCTACAACCCGGAGCAGCAGCTGGCGGAAGTAATAACCCCGAAAACAAAAATAGAATACAAATACGACCCGCTTGGCCGTAGGCTTGAGAGATCAGTTGCCGGCTCCCCACGGCGGTACGTCTACGACAACGAGGATATAATAGCCATCCTGGACGGCGATAATGCCCTCACAGCCGCCTTCACCCACGGCCCCGGCATAGACGAGCCGCTGATAATGACCAGGCCTGACGGCGCAAATTACTTCTACCACGCCGACGGCCTGGGCTCGATAGTGGCCCTGACGGACGATAAAGGCGAGACAGCCCAGACCATAAAATACCAGGCTTACGGCAAGCCCGTGACGGTCTTATACGACCAGGCCGCCGCCAGGAACCCCTACTACTTCACCGCCAGGGAATACGACGCCGAAACCGGCCTGTATTACTACCGCACAAGATACTACGACTGGAGAAGAGGCGCTTTTACCCAGGAAGACCCGATTGGCTTCAGCGGCGGTGACACGAACCTGTATGCGTATGTTAAAAATCGGCCTATCAATGCTGTTGACCCTTCAGGGAAAATTGGCTGGATAGTTGCGGGAGCATTGATTTCAGGAGGGATTGATTTTGCTATGCAATATAGTCAAACCGGGAATATTGCTGATGTGAATTTGTGGTCTGTGGCTGTAAGTGCCGGGGCGGGTGCACTTGGTGTTGGGGCAGGTGAAAAAATCGCGAGAATCGGAGCGACAGCTGTTAGCCGCATTATTCTAAATACTGGTGCGGCAGGTGCTCTTGGCGGCTATGCGCAGATTATAAGAAATAGAATAAATGGATTGCCTATAACAGACAATCTTGCTGAAGCCTCTTCAACCAGCATTCTATTTGGGGCGTTAGGCTCTTCTGTAGAAGAGATTGGGGTACTGGGGGTTTTGCGAAACCGGGAGTTTAGATATGAACAGCTCCCATTAGATAATAAATTGCTTTTAGGATCTAACGCAGTCTCGCATTACAGAGAAAGCCCAGATGTGGTCCGTGGTCTCATTGCTGCGGGAGGGTTGGGGATTTCTTCCTCTGCTGATTTATACGGGTGCAAATAATTATGAAAAGAGAGTTGAAGTTATATTTTTTTAGGATTTTATTTGAGGGTATAATAATACATGCTAGTGTTATGGGAATAGGTGGAATAGTCACATATTTACTCCTCGGCAGTGTCGGCATGAACGATAAAAGGCGTGTATGGGTGATTCCCTTGTTTATTCTCGTTGGCAGTATTAATATCGTGAGGCATATTATCAGCGTTTGCAAAGAAGCAAGAATTGCCGCTGAAAAAGAAAAACACCAGAATGATACCCCAATTGTCCGTTAACGCGGGATCACCATATGTGGCGCGTGGCGCAGGATGTTGCAGTGGGCATACGGCGACGGCCTACGGGACGGTTCTTAACAAGTTCGTTTCATTCAGTGTTTCGTCCGAGTGTTTCTCTTATCTCGCAAACTTGGAAAGCGCTATAAAAGATGCAGTCATATATCACAAAAGGCATAACCGATATGCATGGCCGCTACTTCGCCTTTGAGCGCGACGCTAAAGGCCTGCCTGTAACCATAACCGATCAAACCGGTAAAAAGACCGCTTTCGCCTACGACGCGCAGGGCCATGCCACTGAAATAACAAACCCGGACGGCTTTAAAAAACGCTTCGGTTATTCAAACGGCATGCTGACTTCGCTGAAGAACGGCGCGCTTGCCGAAGAGCGCTACACCTACGACAAGACAGGACGCTTGCTCACCTCCGAGTCCGAGGGCGGCGTGAACCGCCTTGAGCATTACTATAACGACCGCTCTTCCAAAACCGTGATTACCGACGCCCTGGGCGCCAAAACTGTTTTCGTCTATAAAAACGAGGATGGCCGCAAGCTGACCACCGCCGTCACCGACGCGCTGAACAATACGGCCTATCTGGGCTATGACGGCAACTACAATATAGCCGTAACCACCGACACGCTTGGCCGCGCAACCCGCTTTGAACGCAACAATAACGGCGACCCCGTAGCCATAACCGATGCCCTGGGCAACACCTCCACCATACAGTACCAGGTGAAACTGAACTATAAAGACGCCGCCGGCGAACACACCGACTATTATTCCCGCCCGATAAGGATAACTGACGCCCTTGGCCGCACGACAAAGCTGGACTATGACAGCTTCGGCAACCTGTCAAAGGCCGAAGACGCGCTTGGGAACAAGACCAGCATGGCCTATGACAAAGCCGGGCATATGCTAAGTATGCGCGACGCTGCGGGCGCAACTTACAAGTACGAATATAACATGGGCCTTGCTAAAACCGTAGACCCGCTGGACCGCGTGACCAAATATCAGCGCGACGCGGACCTCCGCGTTACCATGGTTACCGACCCGCTGGGGAGGAACACCTCTTTCACCTACGATCTCAGCGGCAATGTCACCGAGGTCAGGAACCCGGCCGATTTCGTCACAAAGTTCGCCTATGGGGACGGCGGCTGCCCCTCCTGCGCCGGCGGGCAGCTTTCTGCCCTTACGGACCCCAAAGGCAATACCTGGACGTTCAATTACGACCAGTACGGCCGCCTGTCAAAAGCCGCAAACCCCTTGGGCCAGCGCAAGGCCTATGGGTACGACAAGCTGTCACGGGTAACGGAAGTAAAGGACCCGGCGGGGAATATAACAACTTATGCCTACGATGTCCTCAACCGGCTGACTAAAATAGATATACAAACCCCGTCCGGCGCCCATGCCGCCACAACCTATAAAGTTATGCGGCCTCTGCACTGGGACAAATTAAGTGCCGGGCGGCAATGCCGGCA
>JAVHPG010000058.1:0-15712 GCA_036170455.1 Elusimicrobiales bacterium | reverse complement strand
CCCTGCTGGCCCCCGCCGCTGCCCCCCCCGCTGCCGGCGGACACGTCCTGGGCGGTGATTGAAGCTATTTCCTCGCCGATAGACCCTATCGGGATGAGCGGGATATAGTTCAGGGTATAGATCTTGGTTATCAGGTTCGGCATGTCGGCCGAGCGCTTCTGGACCACGTAAGTGTTGCTTTTCCCGATGCGCTGGTAGGTGAGGCCTTTCACGCGCAGCAGCAGTTCCAGGGCTTCGCGCACGGTGGTTTTGCGCAGGAAGACGGTTATGGTCTTGGCCTCGAGGCCTTCCGTGATGATGAAATTAACCTTGGACTGGGCGGAGACCACGTCCAGGAAAGTGGAGAGCGGGGCGCCCTTGAGGCGTATCGGACCTATCCTCCGGTCGAGCGGGGAGACGGACTCCGCGTCCTCGTACATCGGGGCGTCCTTCGGGGGCGTGTTGGCGATCTGCACGGATTCGATCGGAGAGCCGGGAGTCTGCCCCTGCGGCATGGTGGAGGGAGGAGGCGAATCGGAGCCGCCGTCCAGTATCGGGCCGCCGTCTTCCCCCCCGGGGCCTTGCAGGTCCTGGGCGAAATCTTTATCCCCGCCGGCGTCCTGGGCGAAAAGCCCGGCCACGGGGAAAAGCAGCTGCTCGAATGTCAGGGTGACCACAAGCAAAATTCTTAAGATCTTCATAACGCCTCCGTCCTCATACTATTATATACTAATCCGCCCAATGTTAAACCGCCGCCGCGCCGGGCGGCTCATTTCAGCACTTTTTTAAATTTCTTGCCCTTGTATTCGGCGATGATGTAATCGGCGCCGATCTTAAGTATCTTCACGCCGCGCACGGTCTGCCCGACTGAATACATATCGCCGTTAATTATGGCTGCGCTGCCGACTATCCCCTGCAGGCTTATGCGCACTTCGGGGCCGGGGTCCCTCGGCTTGCGGGATTCGGCCTCCCGGCGCATCCGCTCCGCCTCCTCGCGCTGTTGCTGCTCTTCCTTGATGCGGCGGTAATCGTCGGGGGTAAAAGTTGGGTCCCTGGTGCTTTGCGGGTTGAAATAGGAGGCCGGCTTCACGGCCGTAGACACCGCCACGGCCGGCTGCGCCGCGGTGGAGACCGCCGGCGCCTGCGCCGGCTGGACGGCCGCCGCGGGCGGGTTGGAAGAAGCGGAAGGCGGCTGGTCATCCATAGGCCCGCCGGGCTCGGCCGCGGCCTGCTCCTGGGGCGCCGTTTTACCCGGCGCCGGCTGCCCGGCGGCGGGCTGGACGGCGGGTTTGGGCGCTTCCGGCTTCGCGGCCGGCTGGAGCGGCGCGGCCGCGGCCCGGCTGGACTTTTCAGACGGGAAAACGCTCCCCGCCATGGGCTCGTTAGCCAGCTCGGCCTGGTTCTGCAGCTTGCTCTTGCTAAGCCAGTTATAAAACAGGAAAGAGGGCACCGCGAGCACCGCGATAAGGAGCAGCCAGCCGAGGATGGAGGTAAAATTCTTCATTTTATTTAGCTCCCCCCAGGCGCGGGAAAACGGTGGAAAGAGTGAAAGTGACCTTTATCGCGCCGTTGGTGTTCTCGTCGCGGTGCAGGTTCATCTCGGTAACCCTGAGGAAAATAGGCGAATTTTCTATCTCGGCCAGCCATTTGCCGAAGAGGGCGTAATTCGTAGTGGCGCTGACCCCGCGGGAAACCAGTATATAATTGCCGACTTCCGTTTCCCGCTGCGCGCCCAGCGAATCCACGGACACCCCGGTATTCTTAGCGGAGGTGGTAATAAGGTAGTTGAGCCAGTCGTCCTTGTCCTTGAGCAGCGGCAGCCGGCGCTGGTAGCCGGCCATTTTCGTCTTGGCGTTCTCATAGTCGCCCGCGAACTGGGCCACCACCTTCATGTTCCGCTGCTCCGCGATAGACCGCTTCAGCTTGGCTCCCGTAGGGCTGTAAACCAGGGCGTACAGGCAGAGCAGCGAGGGCAGCGCTATCATGAGCGGCTTCTTGAACGGCTCGATGCCTTTCTCGCCGTAGATGACGATGATAGTGTCCGACATTTCCTTAAAGACGGATTTTATCTTTTCAAGCAGGGCGGCTATCAGCGGTGGCATAGTTTATTTCCTCTTGAACGTGCAGATAATAGTGTAGCCGCTCGTCTTCTTCCTGGGGACGCCGACTTCCCCCAGCACGGAGGCCTGGCCGCCTTCTTCGGTAGTACTGCCGATGCTGCCGAACGGCGGAGAGAAAGTCTTGAATTCCGGGGCCGCCTTGATGGATTTCATGAAGCTGTCTACGAGAAGCAGCTTCCGCTCGCCCTTCAGGTAAGTTTCTCCGAGGAGGCGCATTTCCTTCTCCCCGCTCTGCACTTCGGAGAGGGCGAAAGGGTTGACATAGGTCACGTTGGTCAGCCAGAGGTCGGGAGAGATGCGGTCCGCTATGGCCGCCAGCTTCGGGGCGATAGGGTCGACGTCGCTTACCAGCCCGTTCAGTATCTGCGAGTTGGTCTGCAGCACCGCGATCTTTTTCTGTATGCTCTCCGCATCCATGCCGTCCAGCTCGGGCACGTTTACGCCTTTGGCCCTGAGCGAGGAGATCTCGGAGCCGAGCATCAGGACGCGCGCCTGCGCGATAAGGGAGAGTAACAGCATCAGCCCGCCGAGGACGAAAGTAATGAGCCAGACGTAATTCTGGACCTGCTTTTCCAGCACCGCGGCGGTGCTTATCCCGGAGATGTCCAGGGTGACCGGGCAGTTGGCGCGCCCGCGCAGGGCGGCCGCGGTGGCGAAAAGCGCGGCGGCGTCGCTGCTCTTCAGCCCGGAAGCGCCGGCGCTGTCCCAGACCTGGACGGGTATCGGCGCGGCCTCTTTCTCGGTCAGGGGCTGCCAGATGTCGGTCCCGTCGCCGCTGATGGCGATGGCCTTGTACTCCTTGCCTCCTACGTAGCGGTCCACGAACTGCATGGCGCCCTTCACGTCCAGGCGCTTGCGCTCGCTCATCGTTCCGCCGGAGTCGCTCTCGGTCTCGCGGTAAAGAACCGGGTAGCCGCCGTGCGAGAAAAGCATATAGGTGGAGTTCTCGCTGAAATGGATATAGCCCTTGGAGTCGTGCTCCTTGGCGTCCAGGAAGCCGAAAAGCCGTTCCATGGAAACCGGCGTTATCTCCACGGCCGCCAGGGTAAGGCCGCATTCCTTAAGGATCTCGGTTATAAATTCAACGCTCTTGCGCTGCGTCAGGCCGAACAGCACGCCGAGCTTCTTTCCCCCCTCGGCAGGCACAGGATTGAAGTCGTAAACCACCTCTTCGAAAGAGACAGGGATATATTTCTTCGATTCCAGCGGAATCGACTTATTCCAGAACCTGCGGTCGATGGCCGGCATTACGAAATAGCGGAGGATGGCGAATTGCGGGGAAAGGGTTATCACTACGGAAGTGGTATCCCAGCTCACCTTCTTCACGGCCTGCTTGAAAGAGGTGATCCAGGGCGCCTTCTCGCTGAAGAAATCGTGGTTGAGCGAAAGAGGGCGCATCATCCCCTCCTTCACCGGGAACTCGGTGGGGAATTTGATAAGGTGCTCGGGCTCCGGCTTCGAGCCCTTGCCTATCCTAACCTGGGAGAAACATATCTCCTTCGGGGAGATATAGATGCCCAGGTGCTTGTTTCCCTCTGTTTTAGCCATAACTATATAATCGTATTATATTTAATATTGTATTGCCAGTCCCGCCGGCCCCGCTATTCTTTGCCCGTCATCTTTATCTCCACCGCTCTCTTGGTGGCTTCCGTGACCTTGGACTGCAGGTCCATGCGCGAGCGGTCAATCTTGTATTTTTCGCTCAGGCGCGCCGCCACCAGGTTGACGCGGCTTTCCGCTACCGCCTCGGCGTTTGGTTCGCCTGAATAAGCGTAGCCGATAAGCTTTATATTAGCCATCGGGTAATAGCCCATGGTCTCGGCCACCTGCGCCAGCCTCTTTTCGCTGCCGCTGGTAAGCGTGAGAGTATTGGCCTCCGTGAAATAGACCTTGTAGCTGACCTGCCCCGAAGGCTCCCCGGGAGGAGCCGCTTCGCCGGAGGGCGCGGCGCCCTCTCCTGCCGCCGGGGCTTCGGCATCGGGTGCTTCCGCGACGACCTTATTTTTCGGAAGCGCTCGGGCCTTTTTGGAAGAACCCTTCTTAGACAGCCTGCCTTTTTTCCCGGCGGCGCCCTTCAGCTTCTTTCCGGCCGCCAGCCCGGTGCCTTTAGCGCCGAGAGAGCGCGCCTTCAGCCCGGATTTAGTGACGGTTTCTTTTTCCGCAGCCCGCTGAGAGGCGGTCCTTGACTGCTGGGCCAGCTCCTCCTCCTTCGTAGGGCGGACGAGCAGCAGGCGGCTCAGGGAGGTCTCGCGCCCTTCCACATCGGTGGCGGTCACGGTGAACATATACCGGCCGGAGGGATAGGGCTCGCCGAAAAATTTCTTGCGGCCGTTCCAGAAGCTCTGGTTATACTGGGGCCCCGAGCCGGAGATCTCCTGGAGCATCAGCCTGCTCCCGTCCTTCTGTATTTCAAAGACCTGGAACTTCCAGCTGGGGATGCCGATAGGCGACTCGAAGGCGGAGAATTCCACGATGGACCCTTCGTTATTCTGCACCGAGATGGCGGTGGGATAGATCCCGAGGGAGACCTTGGGGCCCTTGGTCTGCAGGTCCTCGATATCCTTGAGCCGCGGCTGCTTATCATAGTCAAAGAGAATGATCAACCCGCTTATATTAGTAAGTTCCTTAGGGAACCGCACGTCGGTTCCGGTCAGGTTGACCTCCAGCCTGGACTTGGAAACGCCGCGGGATTCCAGATAGGAATTGAGCGCCAGCGCCCTGCGGATGCTCTTGATCTTGACATCCCCCTCGGCCGAACCCTCCGGCAGGATAAGGCAGTTCGCTTTGCCGAGGGTGAAGACCAGCCCGGAGATATTGGAAAGCATCTTGTCCGTACCGGGGCGGAAAGTGGCCTCGTTCGCAAAAAAGAAATTAGGGTCCAAGGTCAGCGCCTTGGGAACGCCGTCGCCCATATAGATCTTGACGGCGTCGGAGCTGCCCATCTCCAGGAGCAGGTTGCGGCGCGTCTGGTCTATCTTCGCGGCGATCTTCTCGCTGACGCGCGCCTTCTGGCTCTCGGCGTCGTCCTGCTGTCCGCGCTCCTCCTCCATTTCCTCCTGCCGGCCGGCTTTAATGCCGAGCGGGACGGCGCGCGGGGAGACCCCGGACCTCGGCTGCGAGACCTCCGTAAGGGTGGTAGGCTCGGCGCCGCGGTCCTTGACGCTGTTGACGCCGGTGTTCATGCGGAGGGTTATCTTGGTTATGTACTCGTTGGCCAAGGCCTTTTCGGAAGGAGTGCCCTTCACCAGGATCTGCATAAAGCGGTCCATGGCCTCGGTATCCTCTCCCTCGTGATAAAGCCGTATAGCCTGCTCCATGGAGCGGCTGATCCCGCTTTTCGAGGCCTGGGCCGAAAGGTCCGGCAGCGGCCCGGAGGCGCAGAAGAACAGGACCAGGAGCCAGGGGAAAGCGAATTTAAAAACGGTTTGTTTTTTCATGTATGATTCCGAAAAACATTCTATGTCCCGTTATATTTAACCTTTTCCTGTTTGCCTAAATATTACAGGATTGTTACTAAACTATGTTTGTGCCGTATCGGGAGCTGTGTTCAGCAGACGGCCGAAATAGCGGCGGCCCTGCCGCCGCCCGTCAGCGCAGCGCTTTGAGCCGCTGCTCCGCGGCCTGGTTGCCAGGCTCGAATTGCAGGAAGCGCTCCCACTCGGCCCGTGCCTTCGGGAGATCCCCCTCTTTTTCGTAGATAACCGCCAGGCCGTACCGGGCCTGGTTATCGTTTTCCTTCTCTTTCACGAGCGCCTCGAGGGCCGCCCTGGCCTCCGGCAGGCGGCCGGCCTTGAAATATGTCTTGGCGCGCAGCAGTCGCGCCTTCGGATTGGCCGGGTCCATGGCAAGCAGTGAGTCGGCGGCCTTCAGCTCTTCCGGGGCCGCTCCGCCGGGCGCGGCCGAAAGCTTTACAAGCCGGGCGTAAGCGGCCAGCCAGGCCAGGTCAGGATCGTTCCTGATTCCAAGCTGGCGCGAGACGCCGGCGAGGTTTTCCGCGAGCATTGGATTTTCGGGGGCGGCTTTTACGCCGCGGCCGTAGGCCTTCCTGGCCGCCTCGTAGTTTTTCATGAGGGTATAAAAATAGCCCAGGGTGTTCCACATGCCCGGGTCGTCAGGGAAGATCCGGACGGCCTCTTCGAAATCCGCCGCCGCGCGAGCCGCCGCCGCTTCCTTGTCCGGCTTCGCCAGGTACACCTCGGCCAGGGCCTGCCAGGTGGTCAGGTTAAGCGGGTTTATAACCGAGGAGACCTGCAGGTTCCTCAGCGCCTCCTCGCCGCGCCCGAGGCGCTTCTGGATGATGGCGAGGTTGAAGTAGATCTCGTCGTAGCCGGAGTTGGATTTAAGAGCTTCGGCGTAGGCCCAGGCGCCTTTTTCCAGTTCCCCCGCCCGCACGTAGGCGTTGCCGAACTCGTAGTTGCCGTTGACTTCGCGGGAGTTCGCCTCCCAGGCCGCGCGAAGCTGCGACACCGCCGCCTGGAAATTGTTCGCGCGCATCGCCCTGAAACCGTTGAAATAGTGGAACTCCCGCGTGAACTGCCGCTCCCAGAGCCAGGCGCCTCCGAAGCAGCACAGGAGCAGCACCCACGCCGAGGCGGCGGCAAAAGCCGCGCGGGCGGGCTTCCAGGGCGGGCAGGTTCCCGCGCCGCAGGTCTTCAGGGCCAGGGCGCCGGCGACCCACCAGAAAGCCAGGGCGGGCACGGCAAAGTGGATCGAAACGTTAAGGAGGTTGTCGGCCAGCGCCCCGGCGAGCCCGGCGGCCAGCGGGACGGCCTCGTAGCGGGCTTCCGGGGGCGCGGAAAGATAAAAGCGGCGGAAGCCGTAAAAAATCACCGTGAGGAACCACAGGTAGGCGCCGAGGCCCAGGAGCCCGGCCTGGGACCACTGCTCCAGCACTTCATTGTGCGCGTTATTGGCGTGGGTGCGCAGACCACGCATCACGGGATAACTGGCCATCAGGCGCCCCTGAAAAAAAGGATAGAAGAGCTCGAATTGCCCCCAGCCATTGCCGAGCAGCGGGTTCTCAAGGCCCATCTGCCAGGCGCTGGTCCAGATAAGCAGGCGCTGGTGGAAAGAGGAATAGATCCTGCCATTATCGCCGGAAAGGCTGAAAGAAGACGGGGATCTTATCCCCGTCACGGCCTCCCCGACGCGATCCACCAGGCCGGACCGCGAAAGGTTCTTCGAGTTCACCGGCCAGAGAAAGCACAGGACCAGGGCGACGGAGAAAAACGGGTAAAGGAATTTTTTATTGGCTTTCAGCCGGTCCCGGTGCGAAGCGAAAGCGAAGAGGAAAGCGAAGGCCGCCGCCGCCCCCAGCCACGAGGAGCGCGTCATGCTGCACATCAGCATGCATTCGAAAGAGAGGAAGACCAGTCCGTAGTAAACGCGCTTCACGCGGGTATCCGCCTTCATCAGCAGGGAGGCTGCCAGGGGAAGGAAAATGACGACGTAGGTGGAAATAAAGTTGGGGTTGCCGAAGGTGGAAACCGAGCGGTTGCCGTAGGGCGTAAGCAGTTTGGCCCACACAAGCTCTATGCTGAAATACTCAAGGATACCGTAAAGAGACGCTATAGCGCCGGCGGAAAGCGCCAGGTGCAGTATGTCTTCCTGGCGGCAGCGGCGGATAAGCAGGTAGACGGCGGCGAAGCCGGAAACCCAGACCAGCGCGCCGTAGGGATCGAAGAACCGCTCGAAAAGCCCGTCGCCGGAAAGCGGCATTCTTAGCCACTGGAACAGGAACCAGAGTGCGCCCCAGCCGAGGATAAAAGCCAGCCACTTTCCCGCCGGGACCTCCGCGTCCCTCCCGGCGTAAGGCACGCTGAGCGCGAGGTAGAAGACCGCCAGGCAGTTAACAAGGAAGAACATTCCCGCCTTCAGTCCCTCTGAAGCCATGGCCGGCCTGAAAAAAGGCGCGTGGCCGAACCAGGACCAGGCGAAAGAAACGAAATAGATCAGCGCAAGCGCGGCCAGCGGCCTGGTCAGCGGCGTCACCGGCAGGAGCCAGGCCCCCGCCTTAAGTGAGGCGCGCAGGAAAAGGGCCGCGGCGGCCAGTATTGCGACGTTCAGGATCGTTATCTGCAGGTAGTAGGGGTTGCGGGTGAGCCCGGTGAAAAAAAGCAGCGGCGCGACAAAAAACGCCATCGTAAGGAGGAAGACCAGCGGGGCGCGCGGCACGCGGATATTATTTTCTGGGTCTGGCATTATAGGCAGATATCTTAAAGCTAAAGTGGTTCAGCCCGCAAGCCTGAGGCCGCCGCCCCGCGCCTGTCCCTTTACCCCGCAGGCCGGCCCGCCCGGCTGAAGCGGTCTCCTAGTTCCTTGCCGGCGCCTGCATCCCGCCGGGCGCCCGGCCCGCCGCTATAGGCAGGTTCCGGCGCGCCTGCTCGAAGTTAGGGTCCATTTCCAGGGCCTTACGGTAATTCGTGACGGCCTCGCCGTACTTTCCCTGGGCGTATTGCACGTTCGCCAGCGTGGTGTAAGCCTCGGCCGAGCCGTGATTGTGCCCTGGCACGTAGCACTTCCAGGCGTTAATATTGTTCAGGTACTCCCGCTCGGCCGACTTTAGGTCGTTGCGCATGATATAGACCTGCGCCTTGCGGAAATAATTAACCGGGTAAACCGGGTCCAGGTTCTCGTAAAGATTGAAGCGGGCGAGCGCCTTATCCAGGAACTCCTCCGCCTCCTTGGGCTTGCCCTGCTTCATCATATAATCGTGCATCTTCATGTAAAGAGTGCCCACCTGGTGGTGCATCTGCACGTAATTGGGGGCCATCGCGCGCACGGCCTCGTAGGAGTCCATCGCGCGGTCATAGTCGTTGCGCGGCTCGTCTTTCTTGTCCCCCCATTCCGGACGGTAGGATTTCTCCATGTTGAAGCGGTCGTTAAAGACATTGCCCGTGAAATAGTAGGGCATGATGAAGAACTGGTTGAGCTTGTTGACCTTGGTGTAATAGCTTATGGCGTCTTCCCATTTTCCCTGCTTCGAGAAATAGATGGCCATGTTATGGTAGACGTCGCCCTTGAACCAGCCCCAGAAATAATACATCGGGAAAAGGGTGAGCAGCACCACTACGGGCACGGCCGCGGAAACGCCTTTGAGCATGGTGCCGCAAAAAGCGTAGACCGCGTAACCGGCGCAAAGCAGCATGACCGCCCAGGCGATATACCACTGCAGGATCTCCCCGCTGGCCACATAATTGCGCAGGGGGCCCTGCAGGCCCGAGAACTCGCTTACCACGAGGTAGGCCGCATAGAGGACGCCCGTCACGCCCGCCGCGCGGGCGAGCCACACGGCCCAGACGAAGATCCCATCCGACCCGGCGTTCTTTTCGGACTCCGTGCGGACAGGCTGCGCTTCTTCCTTGTAATGAAGCTCCCACAGAGCGCGGCCGCGGGCCAGGTTTATTATGACCCCCGGCAGCAGGCCGAAAAAGATGCCCGACGAAACGAAGCGCATGCTGACGTCGGTGCAATTATGCGCCAGCATGCCCAGCAGCGAAGTGAGATAGCCCAGCAGGTCGTAGGCCAGCGGGGGCGGGCGCGAGCCCTTGAGATTTTCCGTAAGCGTGGAGAGGCCCCTCAGGCCCACTACGGTCACGAACATTATCACCCAGAGGTAGAGGCCCATCCCTATCAGGCCGTTGTCCATCCACTGTTCAAGGTGCTCCTCTTCGGCGTGGTCCGTTTCGGTATTGTGCTTGCCCTCTATATGGAAAATAGCCGGGCGGCGGTAGGCCGGGTAGATCACTTTGAAACTGCCGACGCCGACCCCGGTCAGGGGATGGGATTCCACCATTTCCCAGGTGGAAAGCCAGGTGTTTATGCGGAAGCTGTAGGAGACCGGGTTTCCCAGGTGGTAAACGACGCTTATGGCTATGATAGGCAATATCGACGCCAGGCTTAAGAACGCGGTCCTGCTTATTTTCAGCCTGTCGCGCAGGAAGAAGTAGCCGTAGAAAACCGCGAAAATGAAGGAGGAAATGCCGAAGCCCAGCCAGGCGCCCTTCGTCTGCGTCGCATAGAGGCAGAGCAGGTTCATGAAGATAAGCGGCAGCAGGAAAACGGACTTGCGCTTCAGCCACTGCGTAACTATTATCGGCAGTATCAGCACCAGGAAATTGCCGAAGAAGTTAGGGTTGCCGTAGGTGGAGAAAACGCGCGGCCCGAAGGCCCAGCGCCAGATGAAAGGGTCGATGCCCGGCCCGATTTCCTTGGGCGGAAAGAACCGCGTATCGAGGAACTGCACCACGCCGTAAAGGATAGAGATATAAGCCGTGACGATCAGGACCCTGGTCAGCTTGTCGATGGCCTCCGAAGTAAACTCCCTGATGATGATGAGCGTGACCGACATGTAGAGCACATAGCGCACGAAATCGTCCACGCTGGGGCCCCGGTACGGCGCGCTGAGGAAGGAAATTATGACGTAGAGCAGGTAGGCGAAGAACGGCGCCAGGAAGACGAAGTCCTCGCGGCGGAAAGCGCGGCGGCCCTCGAGCACGAGCAGGGAGACCCACATGCCGAGCAGGCCTATGCCCCCCATCTGCAGCAGGGTTATTTTGACCTGGGCGGAATCGTAGGTGCGCAGGTAGAAGGTGTCGGAGATGAGGAGGTAAAGTATCGGGAGCCACCACCAGACGGCTTTGCGGGCGAAGCTGACCCCGGGAGCGAAATTTATTTCTTCATATTCTGCAGCGGGAGCGATTGTTTTTTTTGCCATGATAGCTGGAGGGAGCCGCCGCAGGTAACCGGAAAACGGCTTACTGAGCCGAACCCCTGAGCGAAAAATATTCAGCCGAGGATGGGACTTGAACCCACAACCCTTCGCTTACGAAGCGAATGCTCTACCAATTGAGCTACCTCGGCATATACGACGATATATATAATAGTAAATTAAATAGAGTTTACAAAATCAACGGCAGGGAGAAAGGCAAAAGACGGGCTGGAGGGAGCTAAAACCTGATAATCCCCAGGCGCTTTAATTCCCAGAAGCACTTTATGGTCGCGGCCACATCGGCGGCCGCGTCGTGCTCGCCCTCGAAGCCGGCCTGGAACAGCTTGAAGTACAGCTCGGTGAGCTTCGGCCACTTGTAGCCGTAGGGGCCGGGGAGCGCGCAGAAATCGGTGGCGCTCTGCATGGTGCAGATCTTGTTCTTCGCGGGCAGGCTGTCCGGCATTTTATTGCGCAGGAATTCGGCGCCGATGATCTTTTCGTCGAAGCTCATATTATGAGCGACAAGATAGCCGGCGCGGCTGACAGCGTTCTGAAAACCTTCCAGGACGAGTTTCAGGTCCTGACCTTCTTTCTCCGCCCGCTCCGTAGTGATATGGTGTATCCGCGACGCCTCGGCGGGGATAGTGAACCCTACCGGTTTGATTATAAAATTTCCGCCGGAGAGCTGGTTACCTTCGGTATCTAAAAAGAAGTAGGCCAGTTGGACCAGCCTCGGCCAGTTGGCCAGGTCGGTAACGGGCGCTTTCCAGTTCCGGGGCAGGCCGGTCGTCTCGGTATCGAAAAATAAATACATTTTTTATTTAATCTCTTTTATCACCGGGTGGTCCGCGATAAGCGACAGGGCTTTGGCGAGGAGCGGCTTGCCCGCGGCCGAGTAGCGCCAGGGAGAAGCGCCCGATGAATGCGGCAGCGGGATCAGGTCGAAGGCTCCTCCGCCGCGCTTAAGATGAAAGACTTTTCCGACTACCTCGTCGAGCTTTTCGACTTCCATGAACTGGGCTATAGCCAGTTTGCCGATGGGTATGATCAAAGCGGGCCGGAGTATTTCCAGTTCGCGGTCCAGCCACGCGGAGCAGGTCCTGACCTCTTCCGGAGCGGGGACCCTGTCCCCGCCCGAAGCTTTTTTCCCTGGGAAGCAGCGGCAGACCGCCGCCATATATACGGAGGAACGGAACTTCGCCTCTTCGATGCCGGCGGCTTCGCTGAACCAGCGGAACAGGGTTTTCCCGGCGGTCCAGGCGAAAGGGCGGCCCAGTTTGGGCTCTTTATCCCCGGGGGCCTGGCCGACCAGAATGACCCGGCTGACTACAGGCCCGCCGCTTACGACCGGCGGCTTCATCTCCGGGCAGCGGCGGCATTTCAGGAGCGCGGAGACATGCCTGGCAAGTTTATCTTTAGTCCCCCCGGACGGGAGGCTGGTCTTAAATTTCGTGTTCATTGCCCGGTTCAGACGGCTCCCCACTGTTTCAGCACTTCCTGCTCTTCGCCGGAGGAGGAAACTTTCTTGAACTTCGCTTCGGAGACGCCGTGCACTCGGGCCTGGCACTGTGGCCAGGTGATATGGCGCTCTACGTTTCCGCCCACGAAGCTGAGGTAGTAGCCGCCTGCTTTGGACCCTGGCTTGGAAGAAGAGGATTTTTGGCGCGCGGCGGGCTCGCGCAGGTGCCCGGCCTCCGGCTCCAGCAGGGAGTAGCCGCAACCGACCGACGGCCCGTCGTAAAGCCCGATCTTTACGCCTTTAGAGTGGGCCACCGCGATCACATCGCAGCGCTCGTTGAGCTCGTGCCCGGCGTGGCCTTTTACGTGGCCCCAGGTGAGGCGGCCCTTGCGGGCCTGGGCCAGCGAGTCGAGGCGTTCCCAAAGGTCCCGGTTGACCACCGGCTTGCCGGCCGCCGTCTGCCAGCCATTGCGCTTCCAGCCGTGTATCCAGCCATTGACGCCGTTTATGAGCAGGCCGGAATCGGTGAAAAGTTTGACCGGCTCGGGCCGGTGCCGCACGGCGCAGAGCGCCTCTATGGCGCCCAGCATCTCCATGCGGTTATTGGTGGAAGCACGTTCTCCGCCTCCTAATTCGAGGACGCGGTTCTCGGGGAAGATAATGACGGCAGCCCAGCCGCCCGGCCCGGGATTTCCCGAGCAGGCGCCGTCGCTGTAAATGAAGATAGTCTTATCCATCCTGAGCGATGAATTATGTCGCTACGCTCCACCCCGCAGCGGCGGAGGTCTTACCTGATCTTCCTTTCGTAGCCTTCTTTCAGGTTGGCGTCGATGAAAGTTCCCAGGCCTTTCCCGGTGATAGCCAGGGCCTTCATCTGGTTCACATTAAGCCGGCCCGCGCTCTGGTTTGAATAGATGTAGACGGAGTGGTCGGCAAACCTGATGGTCACCGAATCTTTTAATATCTTGTAGGAGACGACATCGGATTTGCCGCTGAGATTCTGATATTTTTCCGCCGGAACTTTCAAAGGTTTTTTAGCCATAATATGATCCTCATTTGCAGTATATTGCCGCGAAACTGATTAGGTAGTATACAAAATACCGGACCTCCTGCGGGCGGCTCGCCGCAACATAAATAAATTGATGTATATCAGGCGGGCCGGGGGGCGGCTTCAGTACGCGTTATCCGCGGACTTTTCCGGCGCGGCGCCGCTGGCGTAAAGGGCCGGCGGCGGAACGGGGGGCACGGGGTTCCTGAGCAGCGCGCAGTTATCCCGCAGCCAGCGGCGCCGGGCTTTGTAATCGGGGCAGGCCGTTCGGACCAGGTCCCAGAAGCGCTTTGAATGGTTCATCTCGCGGAGGTGGCAGAGTTCGTGGATCACGACATAGTCCAGCGCCTCGAGCGGGGCCGCGGCCAGGCGCCAGTTGAAATTCAGGTTCTTCCTCGTAGAGCAGCTGCCCCAGAGAGTGCGCTGGTCCTTTACGGAAACGCGGCCGTACTCCAGGTTAAGGACCGGGGCCCAGTGCCTGACCCTGGCGAGTATTATTTCTCTGGCGTTCCTGCGGGAGGCGGCATCCGGGCGCTCAGGAGCGCGCGCGCGCCGGATAATACGGCGCTGAGGCCGGGGCTGCGGCGGAAAAATATCAGGCAGCTCCCGGGCGAGCCCGCTGAGGAAAAGCCGCACCTCCCGGCAGACGTCGGTTATTGACATTGGAATTCACGATCCGTTCCCGGCATAAGTCAATTATAACAAAGAAAACAGCCGCAGGTTTTCAGGCCCGCGGCTGCTCCGTGCTATTGCGCCGGCTTATTTTTTCACGGCGGAGGACATCGAGTACAGCTTGTCGGTGGCGCCCTTGATGCCGTTGGTAATGTCGGCCAGCATTTTAGGGTTCCAGTCTTTCTTCTCCGCGCGCAGGAAGCTGGTCTTGTCAACGCGGTTATCGAAGCGGCCTATGGGGAGATGGAACTTTTTGCCCTGCGCCGTTACGGTGATGGCGCCGGAAACCTCGGAGTTATTCTCCAGGTAATCCATGTCGTCGCAGCCGTAGTCGTTCAGCATCACTTCCATGGGCACGCCGTGGTGCAGTATGGACCCGGGGTCGTCCGGGTTGGTGCGGGCGGTGTTCTTGCGGCGGCTTTCCTCCGGAGTCACCCAGACGTAGAGGATGACGGCGCGCTTGAGGATCTCGGGGTCGAACTGGCCGAGGGAATACTGGTAGCCCAGCGGGGAGGGCAGCGGGAAGGAAGATTTATCGGGGCCGCCGCGGGCGGCTTCGATAACTATCGTTTTCCCCTCGAATGAGGCGGGATAGGCCGCGTGCTTTTCGCCGAGCATGGCGCGCGCCTCTTTTTCAAGCGCGGCGGCGACGGCCTTCCGGGTACCGGCGTCGAGCCTGGCCAGGCGCGGGGCGATGGCGGCCAGCTCGCCGGCTTTATCGATGCGGAGCAGCAGGAGGTCGGCGGCGGAATCGGTCTTGACCACGTTCTTCTTCATCAGGTCGCGGTAATCTTCGTTAAGAAGGTGGATCAGCGTGCCCCAGTCCCGGGTGTCCTGGAAAGGCCTGTCCCCGGCCTTGAAGAACAGGCGGCCCTTGCCGAGCTTCGCCAGCTCGTCGTCGACGCGGCGCATCATGTGGACGTAGGGGAAATCGTCCAGCTGCAGGTTCGCGCCGATGTGGAAGTCATTTTTAAGCCGCTCAGGCTCGACGTTGGCCAGGAAGCGCCTGACTTCGGATTTGCCTGAAGCCGGCAGGGCCAGCAGAAGTACGATATCAAAGGTTTCGCTCATTATATCCTCCTAGCGGAATGTGATACTCAAATTCTAAACAATATCGGGTAAAAAGTAAACACGCGCCGCCCGTCCCGGCGCGCGCATTTTATATATAATTTCCTATATATGACCAACATCGAGATAATGTGGATAGTTTTCGTAGCCACCGCCACCGCGCTTTTCGTGGCCGATATAAAGCTTTCAGCGGGCCGCGCCCACGAGATAACCCGCAGGGAAGCCACGCTGCTCTGCGCCTTCTGGGTAATAGTCGCGACGATGTTCGGCTTCCTGACCGGGCACATGCTGGGCTTCGAGAGGATGATCGAGTTCTTCACCGCTTACGTCATCGAGTATTCGCTTTCGATGGACAACATGTTCGTGTTCATCATGATCTTCGCCTACTTCGGCATTCCCAGGAAATACCAGCCGAAGATACTTACCTGGGGCATACTGGGCGCGGTGTTCATGCGCCTCGTACTCATCTTCACCGGAGTCAAGCTTATCCATACCTTCGACTGGCTGATCTATGTTTTCGGCGGCGTGCTTATCCTGACCGCCATAAAGATGATGGTGCAGAAAGAGGGCGATATAGACCCGGGCGCCAACCCGGTGCTGAAGCTGCTGGCGAAGATCGTCCCCGTGGATAAAGAGCCCACCGACGGGGATTTCTT
>JAVHPG010000057.1:0-15819 GCA_036170455.1 Elusimicrobiales bacterium | reverse complement strand
GGGCCCCCCCTTCCGCAAAGGGTTCGCGAACCAAAGCCCCTGCCACCCCTCCGGGAATTTTTACTACACATGACTAAATTTAAATCCGGTAAAAGAAGCTTCCGCATTTTAGGCGGCAAAGAGCTTCCGCTCCTGGCGGGGCTTTGCGGCTTCTTCCTGCTTGCGGGCGCGGCGTATGTCTTCTGGCTGCCGGATGTTTCCGGGCTGAAAAAAAAGAACCCGCTCGAGACTTCTTTCATGCGCATTAAGGAGGAGCAGGCCCTGGCGCAGGGGAAGAAGCTGGGGCGGACAATTATCTGGACCGGCTGGGAAGGGATCTCGGAGAATTTAAAACACGCGGTGCTGGTGTCCGAAGACGGCGATTTTTACCGGCATAAAGGGATTGACTGGGAAAGCACCCGCAAAGCCCTTGAGGCGGACTGGAAGAAAATGCGGTTTGCGAAGGGCGGCAGCACTATCACCCAGCAGCTGGCCCGCAACCTCTATCTTTCCCCCTCCAAGAACCCGCTGCGCAAGATCAAGGAAATGCTCATCGCGCGCCGGCTCGAGAAGGAGCTGGGGAAGCGCCGCATTTTCGAGATCTACCTGAACGTGGCCGAATGGGGCCGGGGCATTTACGGGGCGGAAGCCGCCGCCCGCGCCTATTTCGCCAAGAGCGCGGCGGACCTTACCCCGGAAGAGGCGGCCGCGCTGGCCGCGGCGCTGCCCAGCCCGAGGCGGTACAGCCCGGTGAAGGGCACGAAGTTCATGGAAAGGCGCAAAAGCGCTATCGTCGCGCGGATGCGCGCCTCGGGCTACCTGCCGGAGGAGGCCGACGACGAAGAGATAAGCGTATCCGTGGAAGTACTGACCTCCAGCGGCGCCGCGGCGCAAGCAAGCCCGGCGCCGGCCGAACCCGCGCTCCCCTGAGCCGCAGGGCCGGGGACGAACGAGAAAAAAACATGGCCTTGCCGGAACTTGTCAAGAAATACCGCACAGGATACCTTTCTGTTTTCGTGGTCGCGTCCCTGTTGTCTGTTTTTTTCATAAGGGAAATGTATTACATTTCCTATTCTTCGCCCACTTTCGACGAAGCCCAATACACAGCGTACGGCTTTTCCCTGATAAAGACCGGCGACTGGCGGCTGGCGAACAATAAGCCCGACCTTGTACCGCTGATAACCGCTCTTCCGCTCCTGGCCGCGGGCGCCAGGTTCGACACGGACAATAAACACTGGAAAAACATGGAGACGGGAATTGACATCAAGGATGTCTGGCCGTGCACGCTTGAGTTCCTCCACAACAATACGATGCCGGCCGACCGGCTGCTGTTTTACGCCAGGCTCCCGATCGTCTTCCTGGCCATGCTCCTCGGCCTGGCGGTCTATGCCTGGTCCTCCCGGCTCTACGGCAAAGCCGCCGGCGCGCTGTCCCTGCTTCTTTATACCACCTGCCCCAACATCCTGGCCCACGCGGGGCTCGTCACCGAGGACCTGGCGTTTACCGCTTTCGCTTTTTTCACAATTTACAGTTACAGCCGCTACAACCGTACGGGAAAGACCGGGGGCCTGCTCCTGACGGGGGCGCTCCTGGGCCTGGCGCTGAACACAAAGAACACCGCCCTGCTTCTCCTCCCCGCGCTGGCGGGACACTGCCTGTTAGAATATTTCACGGTACGGCCTCCGGCCGGGGACTCAAGGCGCGGCTGCTTCGCCCTCGGCGCAATACTCCTTACCGCCGTCCTGACAGTGCTGCCTTTCTACGGCGTATTTTCCATAGGCCATTTCATAACCGGTATAAAAAATACAGCCGTTCATATCGGCGGCGGCCAGATGGCGTTCATGAACGGCAAATACTCCGTCAACGGCTTCTGGAATTATTTCATTTATGCCCTCGCCGTAAAAACGCCGCTGCCCGTTTTTATCTGCGCCGGCTTTGCCGCGGCCGCGAGGATCAAAGAGCGGGCTTTGCCGGACGGGGATAGCGTTTACCTCATATTCTTTCCGGCGCTTCTGCTTTTGACGGCCTCCTTCTCCAATTTACATATAGGGCTGCGTCATGTGCTGCCTGTTTATCCTTTTCTTTTTGTCTTTTGCGGCGGGGCCGCAAAACTCCTTAAGGGGAGGTTTTCATTTTTTATCCTGGCCGCGCTTCTGATCTGGCAGGCCCGGGCCGCGGCGGGCGTACACCCCTGCTACCTGACCTACTTCAACGAACTCGCCGGCGGTCCGGCCCGCGGCCATGAACATCTGCTTGATTCTAACCTGGACTGGGGCCAGGACCTTAAGGCGCTTAAGCACTACCTGGACGGGGAAAAAGTTTCAGATCTGATACTCTCCTATTACGGCTCCACGGTACCAGGCTACCTGGGCCGGGATTTCCAGGATATGTTCTCCACTATAACCGGAAAGACCGGGCATGCCAACCGGCTCGACCCTGCCAAGGAATACCTCGCGGTAAGCGCCACTAATTTCCACGGGGTTTATTTCAGGGAATTCGGCAAAGACATGTTCTACTGGCTGCGGGGAAGGCAGCCGAAGACGGTCCTGGGCAACAATATCCGCGTTTATGACGTCACCGCCGACGCCGGAGCGCACGAGCATATGGCGAACGTCTACTTCCTCGCGGGCTATCCCGCGGAGGCGGAAAGGGAATGCCGAAGAGCGCTGATGCTTGCCCCGCGCTCGCAAATGCCCGGGTTTATCCTGGCCCTGGTGCGCATAAAAGAAAAGAATACCGAACATGACGGCCTGGCGCTCATGAAAACCTATCTAAAGGAAAACGCTTTTGCCGCCCCGGCGGCTTTAACGGAATTCACGCCCGCCGCGCTGTTCCGCTACAGGTACTATGGTATTTCGACATACGCGGCGCGTAAATTCCTGGACATGAAAGACGAACGGGAGGCCGGCGCCATGTTTAAAATAGCGGGCCAGATAAAGGTATCCGGCGGCGCGGAAAACGGGAGCCTGTAAACCGGCCATGCCGACCCCTGGACCTTCTATCATGCCGCGGCCGCCCGCGGAAGGACCGCGCCGCCTGGCGGCTTTCCTGCTCCCGCTGTTTTTTTTAGCGGCGGCCGCGTATTACCCCGCCCTGAAAGCCGGATATACGAACTGGGACGATCCGGTTTACACCTTCGAGAACCCGCTTGTACGGGACTTTTCGGCGGCCGGCGTGAAAATCGCGTTCTCAAGTTCGCCAGACGCTAATTATCACCCGCTTACCGATATAAACCTTGCCGCGGAAAGCGCGGTATTCGGTGAAAGCGCGGCCGTTCACCATGCCGGAAACCTCCTGCTGCACTCTTTGAACGCGGTCCTGCTGTTTTTCCTGGTCATGGCCCTCGCCGGGGAGCCATGGGCGGCTTTTTGCGCGGCGCTGCTGTGGGCGGTACACCCCGTACAAGCGGAGTCCGTCTGCTGGCTGGCGGAGAGAAAAAACCTGCTTTATTCATTTTTCTACCTTGCCGCCATCCTGTGCTACCTGCGCCGCCTCCGCACGCGTAGCAGCTTAATGCTTGCCGCCGTCAGCGTCCTTTTCCTGGCGGCCTTGCTTTCAAAAGCCTCCGCCGTTACGCTGCCCCTGGTTTTACTGCTCCTGGATATTTACCTGAAAAACCCGTTCACACGGCGGCTGGCCGCTGAAAGGGCGGCATTTTTCCTGGCAGCGGGGGTATTCGCCGCGGTCTCCGCCGCGGCCCAGGGGAAGAACGGGAACATAATTCCCGTAAACCCTTTTCCGCTGCTCTCGTTCTATCTCCTGAAAGTTATCTGGCCGTTCGCGCTTTCAGCCCTTTACCCATACACTGAAACCGCGCGGTCGCTTGCCAGGCATCCCGTGCTTTACCTGACCCCCGCCGCGGTTTTCGCGGCGGCGCTTTGGGCCGCGCTGAAAAAGGACCGGCTGGCCGCCTTTGGCCTGTTTTTTTTCCTTCTAAACCTTATGCCCTTCCTGATACTGCTGCCTGTAGGGCCCTCTCTGGCCGCCGACAGGTACCTCTATATGCCGCTGGCCGGCCTGGCAGTCGCCGCCGCCGCTGTCGCCGCGCGCGTAAATGTCCGGAGCGTCGGGAAAATGGCCGCTCTCGCCGCCCTCGCGGTCTGCCTTCTGCTTTCTAAAGCCTCCGCCTCCAGGTCCGTTGTCTGGAGTTCCAGCAGGAGCCTCTGGCGCAACGTGCTCGGGCGATACCCGGGAAACGAAGTGGCCATGCTGAACCTGGCGGATGCGGAACTGGCCGCCGGAGATCCCGCGGAGGCGGAAGCGCTGCTTTTCGCCATCCTCCGGAGCGGCGCGGGCAACCAGAAGGCCATTTACGACCTTGGAACGCTTTACGGCATGACCGGGCGATACGCCGCGGCGGAATACCTGCTGAAACGCTCGCTGGCTCTTAAGCCGGACGACGCCCGGGCCTGGAACAACCTTGGCCTGGCGCAGCTTAAACTGGGCCGCGCTGCGGAAGCAAGGAAAGCCTTCCTTGTCTCTACGACAGCCGACCCCGGGTACGCTCCCGCCTGCGCGAACCTTTTAGAAGCGGAAAAAGCGCTGGGCGGCACGCGAAAACCCAAGCCGGCGCGGCCATGATATCTGTAAAGGTCCCTGAAGCGTCAGCCGCGGGAGTTGAGGAGTTTCCTTATTGTTTTCCGGTTCTTCACGGCCAGGGAAGTAAGCGGCAGGCGGGGTTCGGGCAGGCAGAGCCCGAGGAGGGAGACAGCGTATTTAACCGGTATCGGGTTGGTCTCGACGAAAAGCGCTTTGACCAGCGGGAATAGTTCATGATGGAGGCTGGCGGCTTTGGCCTGCTTGCCTTCCAGGAAGAGCGCGCACAGCTTTGACGCCTTCGCCGGAACTACGTTGGAAACCACGGAGATGCCTCCCCTGGCCCCCACCGACATCATCGGCAGCGTCAGGGAATCGTCCCCGCTCATCACGGCGAAATCTCTATCGGCGCCGTTTATTATCTCGCTCACCTGGTCCAGGCTGCCCGAAGCCTCTTTTATTCCGGCAATGTTGGGGAATTTTTTACGCAGGCCGAGGACGGTGGCCGGCAGCATGTTCACGCCGGTACGCCCGGGGATATTGTAAAGGATGATAGGCAGGGAGGTGGCTTTCGCCAGCGCGGAGAAATGAGCCTTCATCCCCTCCTGGGTGGGCTTATTGTAATAAGGCACGATAGCGAGGAGGCCGTCTACACCGAGGGCCGAAACCTTTCTGACCATCTCGACCGATTTGGCCGTCGAGTTAGTGCCGACTCCGGGGACGACGGGGACTTTCCCGCCGGCCGCCTCGACCACGGTCCTGATGACCTCCAGGTATTCCTCCGGGGTCAGCGTCGCGGCCTCACCGGTGGAGCCGCACGGCACCAGGCCGTTTATCCCGTTCGCTACCTGGAAGCGGACTATTTTTTTCAGCGCCTCGAAATCCACCGCGTCATTCTTGAAAGGGGTGACGATAGCGGTAAAGCAGCCTTGAATTTTCATATTTTTATTTCTCCTTTAAAAACCATCTTCGCCGGGCCCTGGATGTAGATATCGGAAGCGCCGCTTCCGGCCGGCTTCAGCCAGACGCGGAACCTGTCTCCCCCCCGGGTGAGCAGGGCTACCGGGGAGCTGGCCTGCCCCGCGTGAACCAGCGCCACGGCGCTCGCCGTGATGCCGGTGCCGCAGGCGAGCGTTTCTCCCTCTACGCCGCGCTCGTAGGTGCGGACCAGCACCAGGCCGCCGCGCTTTTTCACGAAATCTACATTGGCCCCCCCGGGCCCGAAAGCTTTATTGAACCTGAGCGCCCTGCCGAGGCCGCTGACATCCGTCCGCTCGAGGTCCTTTACCGGCACGACGGCGTGAGGCACGCCGGTATTCAGGAAATGCAGCAGCTTTATCCCCGGCGGATATTTACCCTTGAAGTCCGCCTTTATTTCGGGGACGTCGGGCATGCGCATCCTGACGCTTTCAGCCGAGACTATCTCCACCGGCAGCTCTCCGTTTATGGTCCTGAGCAGGAAGTCCTTCCGCCTGATAAGGCCGCTGCTGTACGCCCACCAGGCCGAGCAGCGCGAGCCGTTGCCGCAGAAAGCCTCGGAGCCGTCGGAGTTGAAGTAGCGCACGCCGACAGCGTTCCCGCCGGCCTTGTTCACATAGAGCAGTCCGTCGGCGCCCACGCCCAGCTTCGGCGCGCACAGCTTTAAAGCGAGTTTCTTAAGCGCGGCCGCGCCGCGCCCGCCCCCGGTAAGAAGGACGAAATCATTGCCCGCGCCGGACAGTTTCCAGAACGTTATTTTTTGCACGCATCCTCCGCCGCTTTCAAGTTCCCGTTCAGGAAGGACGCCGCTATTTTAGCGGTGAACGGGCCGCCGCCCCGGGCGGCCGCGAAATACGGCTGGGCCTCGGCTTTTTTACCAAGGGAGTAGAGCGCCATCCCTTTAACCACCGAAGCCAGGGCATCTTTGCCGTCTAGGGCCAGTTCGGCGTCCGCGGCCTCCATGGCGCGGCGGGGCAGACCGCCCATAAGGAGGTAGAGGGCCCGCTCGAGCCGCAGCTGCCTGGAAGGGTCCAGCAGGATGGCCGCCTCGATAGCCGGCAGCGCTTTATGATAATCCCCCTGCCCGGCCCTGACCTTGGCCTCTACTTGCGGCCAGAAAGAAGAGAGCGGCGCCGACCTGGCGCCGGCTCCGGCTATAAAAAGGGCCTCGCGCCAATCGCGCTTGCGCAGCATGCAGAGCGCGTATTCCCGCAGGGCGGCCTGGTCGCTGAAGTCCTGCAGTATTACGGCGCGGGAATAAAAATCCTTGGCGCGGGAGAGGAAGCCGAGCGCCGCGTAGGCCCTGGCCAGTCCCAGGTTGGCGTTCGTGTCGTCGCTCTTGATAGAAAGGACCTTCAGGAAAAGCGGGACGGCATTCTCGGGGAAACCAGCCTGGTTATAGATCAGCGCCAGCCTTGAGGCGAAAAAAAGGTTTTCAGGGTAGAGGCCCAGGGCCAGCTTGTACAGGTTTATGGCCTTGTCGGCCGCGCCGGCGGACTCGTAACAGCTCCCCATATAGCCGTAGGCTTCCTCGCGCATGGCCGCCGGCGGCTTTTCGTTCAGGAAAGTCGTCGAAAGGTCGAGGGCGGAAGGGCAGTCCCCGGCTTCGAAGGCGGCGCGCATCTTTTCCAGGCCGGCCCCGGCTTTTTTATCGGAGGCGCCGCCGAAAAGGAAAGCCTGCGCGGGAGCGGCGGAGAAAAGGAGCAGGGCGAGGAACAGCCTCATAGCTTCTCCGCCAGCCGCGTCGCGGAATAGATCAGAAGGGCCTCGCGCGCGGCGTCGATCCGGCGGCCGGCCTCCTGCAGGCCCGCTTCACCGGCCTCCTCGCACCTGTCGAAATCGGCCACGGTCATGTCCCCTACTTCGGATTTGATCACAAAGCCGGCTTCTTTTTCCGCCGAAAGCGCCAGCAGCGAGCCGCGTATATCTATGACCTGCAGCAGGGACATCAGGACGTTTTCCGGGTAGCGGCTGGAAGCGTTGCCTATTACGCTGGCCAGCACCCAGTCCGCGCCCAGCTGCCTGGCGGCGCCTATCGGGATAAAGTCGACCACCCCGCCGTCTACCAGGTAGCGGTGGCGGTACTGCACCGGGGCGAAGATCCCGGGGAGGTTCGAGCTGGCCCGCACGGCAATGTCCAGCGGCCCGTCCGTAAAAACTATTTTCTCTCCGGTGCGCAGGTCCATGGCGGAGCAGGCAAAAGGCATTTTAAGATTTTTAAAAGTGAGGCCACCGAAGCGCGCCTCAAGGAACCGGTTGATATAGGTCGGGGTTATCAGCCTGTTGGTGATAAGGAGGCTCAGCAGCTTTATGCTCTTGAAATCCCTGGAGAACTTCAGCTCCCTGGCGGCCCGGCCGAATTTCCAGATATCCTCCACCGTGGAGCCGGAGGCGTAAAGAGAGCCTATCACCGCCCCCATCGACGTGCCGGAAACGTAATCCACCGGAAAACCCGCGTATTCCAGCGTTTCAAGCACGCCCGTATGCGCGAAGCCGCGGGCGCCGCCTCCGGAAAGGGCGAGACCCACCGAGGGGCGGGCCGGCGGCTTTGAAGAAGCCAGGCGCGTCCACATGGCGTCGCGCAAGATCTCGTCGTCGGATTCGTTTCCCGACGACGGCGGAGAGGAAGAATTATATTGTTCCGTCCCGTTTTGCACGGGACGGAACCCCTGCGCGGCGGCTAAAGCGGGAGCGAGGGCCAGGGCCAGGGCCAGAATTATGGTCTTTAACAGTAAGCGCATGGCGGCAGTCACTTCGCGAAGTCCCTGCCCTGCGCCCATTCCAGCCTGATACGCGCAAGCAGCTGGTTGTAAACTGCGTCCATGGATTTCTTCTCAAGTTCGCAAAGCGCGCACAGAGCGCGCAGGGCCGCCATCGAGGGCCGGGCCGACCTTGAGGCAGCCTCATAGCCGTCCCTCATCCTTGCCGTCTCGGCGGCCAGCTTTTCGGCTTCGGCCTGCCAGGAAAGCGCTTCCCTATGGGCGGAGATTATTTCAAAGCGGATACTGTCCTGGAGCTCGGCGCGCTTCAGCTCGCCCTGGCGCTGCTGGGCCTTGCGCTGCCGCACCTGGGTCCATATATCGTAGGAGAGCGGAAAATGGATGGCGAGGGAAGCCAGCCAGTTACTGGATCTCTCGGAATCGGCCGTCAGCGAAGAGAACTTGTAGGCGTTCACGTCGTAGCTCGCGCCCAGATAGATAGTCGGATTGCGGCGCACCATGGCCATGCTCACCGCGATCTCGTCCATCTGCGCCTTGTAAAGCTCGCTTTTCAGTTCCGGGCGGGCCTCCATGGCCGTGACCAGGCTGCGGCTGATGTCGGTCTGCACCGGGAGCGGTTCGAACCTGCCGTCCGCGTCGATCAGGGAGCCGGGTTCGCGGTTAAGCGCCTTCCGCAGGCCCGTGAGGGCGGCCTCGACCCCGCTGTCGGCCTGCCGGGCGCGGTCGGAAAGTCCGGAGAGGAGCATGGCCGCTTCCAGGTCCTCGAAAGCGTCCTTGCGCAGGCCTGAGCTGAGCTCGCCGGCGCGCTTGAGCCAGCCGTCCGAAGCCTCTTTCAGACGGCGCTGGTAGAGAAGCGTGTAAAAATTTTTCTTGACCGCAAGCGCCGCTTCGGCCCTGACGGCTTCAAAATTCACTTTGGCCTGGTTGTTCGCCGTTTTGGCAAGCTTCAATGTGTTGGTGTTCTTTCCGCCGGTATAGAGCGGCTGGAGGGCCTGCACGCGCAGGGAGTAGAAATTATCGCCGACGCGGGGATAGAGGAAACGGTCGCCGAGCTCGGGGCCGAGCAGGGCCGGGTACTCGAGGCTGGCCCGGCTGAGGATACCGGAAAGCGTGAACTGCGGGAGGGCCATGAAGCGCGCCTCCAGCACGCGCTGTTTCGCTATAATGATGTCCTGTTCCGCCGCGAGGGCGGCGGGGCTGTTCTTTACCGCTATAGCGACGGCATCGTCTATTGTAAGCGTTTCGGCGTTATTTTGCGCCGAGGCGGGCACGGCGAGAAGCGCCAGCGCCAGTATCAGGTTCATAGCTTGAATTTGGGCATTATCTCCGCAATTTTCCTAGAGAGGGCTTCAGCCTTCTCTTTAAACCCGGCCGCCGCCGCCTCGACGCGGAACTTCTCGTACTCTTTCACCACCTCGTTGACGGCCCCGGTCATTTCGTTGAAGCTGTCCTGCAGGTCGGTAAGCTGGTCGCCCTTGCGCAGGTAGACCCTGTGGGTCAGGTCGCCGTCCGCCACGGTGCCGCAGCTCTTCTCGAACTTGAAGATAGGCCCGGCCATGCGGTGCGAAATGACCGCGGACACGATGATCACGATCACCAGGTACGTCGCCATCTTAATGGCGAACAGCGGGGCCATTTCCTTGATAATGTCGAGCAGCGGCATCAGGTAAGGATTCTCGTTGACCACCTTGGAGACGGTCCAGATGGCCTCAAGGCCGAAGACGATGAAGGCGAGCAGCACGCTGGTCAGGATCAGCGCCATGTAGTGGTACTGCAGGCGCTTCTTGATCATTATCGTCTTGCGCTGGAACTGCGCCGGCGCCGCGGCTTTGGTGTTTTCGGTCATAAAGGCTCCTTAAAACAGGACTTCCATCACGTCGAACCATTCCTTGGAAACAACTTTCAGCTCGCCGGTGGCTTTCTCGAGCGGCACGCCCACTATCTGGTTGCCCACCAGCGCGCTCATCATGCCGAACTGACCGGCGTGCACCAGGTCAGCGGCCTTCATGCCCACGCGGGTGGCCAGCATCCTGTCGAAGAGCGTGGGGGCCCCGCCGCGCTGCATGTGCCCGATAACGGAGAAGCGGGTCTCTATGCCGGTCTGCTTCTCGATGAACTGGGCGATATGCTCGCCCATGCCCCTGTCTTTAAGGATGCTGTGGCCGAACTGGTCCACGGCGTGCTTGTTCTTATCTTCGCCGACTTCCGGCAGTTCCGCGGCTTCGCTGGTGACCACCAGCGCGAAGCGCTTCCTGGCGTAGGACTCCCTGATCTTCCTGATCATTTCGGCGGTGTCTATTTTCCTCTCCGGGATGCAGACGAAATCCGCGGCCGTGGCGATAGCGGTATAAAGCGCGACCCACCCGGCGTGCCGGCCCATGACCTCGAGGACCATCACGCGGTGATGGCTGGCCCCGGTGTCCAGCAGCGACTGCGCGGCATCGATGGCGCGCGTGACCGAAGTGTCGAACCCGAAAGTGTAATCAGTATTGTTCAGGTCATTGTCCATGGTCTTGGGCACTCCGATGACGTTCAGCTTATGGTCCCGGTACAGCTTGGTGGCCACGCCGAGGGTGTCGTCGCCGCCCATGGCTACCAGGGCGTGGAGGCCGAGCTTTTTGAAATTTTCAAGACATCTCTGCACGCCGTTCTCCACCTTGACGGGGTTGGTGCGGGACGTGCCCAGCATCGTGCCGCCCTTATTAACGATGTACTCTACGATATCTTTGTTAAGCGGCATGGTATTGCCCTCTACGAGCCCCTTCCACCCGTCGGTAAGACCGACGCATTCGTAGCCGTGTTTCTCGGCCGCGTAAACGCAGCCGCGTATCGCGGGGTTAAGCCCGGGGCAATCTCCGCCGCCGGTAAGTATGCCTATTTTTTTCGCCATAAATTTCTCCTCTTTGATTCTTGATTCCCGATTCTCGTATCTTGATCTTTTAGAAGCTGGTGTTATACCGCATCTGGACCATCCGCTCGGCCTTGCGCTGGAAGCCGTTGCCGAACTTCCCGTTGCGGCCTATCTCGCGCATGCCCATGTCCAGCTGGAAATACGGGGTGACGTAAAGGCGGATCCCGGCGTTGAACCTGGAAGGGTCGTCGCTGTGGAAGAGGCTGTCGAATTCCAGCATGAAGGCGACCTTGTCCTCCAGCGTATAGTTGACGCCGAGGAAGCCGAAAAGGTAGTTATTGTCGAAATCGGGCACGTTCAGGCCGCCGTGGAGCGCCAGGCCGGCCAAGCCGATCTCTTTCGAGCCCGCGAGGTAGAGCCCCTTGCCCTTCTCCAGGTATTTCTTGTCCGCGGCGTTATAGTAATAGCCCTGCCCGTCGTAGCCGACGGCGGCGGCGGGGATATAATAGCCCCCGTCGTAAAAGCGGAACTTCACCTGTATCTCCGGGCGGCGCATCTTTATGCCTGATTCCGACCCTATCAGCTTGTCCACCGACATGGAGGCGCCGATGTTAAGGCGCTCCTGCACGCCGAAGTTCAGCCCGCCCAGCACGCCGCCGCCGGTATAAAAGCGGGTTTTAAGCATAAAGCCGTAATAGTCGAGTATCCCGGCGGTCGGGATATCTATCATCTCCACGTCGGGGATAACCACCGACTCCCCCTTGTCTTTATCCTTGGCGGCCGCGGCGGGAATGGCCGCCAGCAGCAGCAGGGCCAGAACGCAGTTTATTTTTTTCATCTTTCCTTCCTTATATTTCGCATTGAACCTAAATTTCAGGACCCGCTTTCACTTTCCAGGATTTGTCCCCCAGCAACCTCTCTACTTCGTGGAGGAGGGCGTCGCTGAGCAGCACTTTTTCAGTAGTCTCTATCATAAAGGTGCCGCGCCCCCTGGCGTTGACCTGGAAATGCACGGGGCACTCGCCGTGGTTCTTCCCCAGCAGCGTTCTCAGCTCCTGCAGCTGCTTCTCGTCGAAAAGTATGCCCTCCGGCAGGTTCAGCACCAGGCCGCGCGCCCACTTATTCATGGCGTCGAAGAGGGCGTAAGCCTCTTCGGCGATCAGCTCGTAGTTCTGCTCGCCGAAATCCGACTTCTGGACCTTCCCCAGCACTACTACGATCTTGTTCGGCCCGAGCTGGGAGCCGTAAATTCTATATTTCTTCGGGAAAAGGCAGACCCCGACGTTCCCCGTAAGGTCCTCCACTTCGAACTTGGCCATCGCCTCGCCGGTCTTCTTGGTCTGGATATTCTTGAACTGGGCCACTATCCCGGCGACGCGGACCATGGCCCCCTCCTCGAAACCGCCGGCCAGTATCTTGTCGGCCTGCGCGTCGGAGACCATGGCGAGGTGGCGGCGGTAGCTGTTCAGCGGGTGCCCCGAGAAATAAAAGCCCAGCACCTCGCGCTCGTTCTTGAGGAGCGCGTGCTCGCTCATCACGGCGGAAACCTTCTTTTCCTCGCCGAAGAGCATGGCCTGGTTGATGTCGGCTATCTTGCCGCCGCAGAAGGCCTCGACGGCGGCCATCGCCTTTGTGCGGGAGATCTCCGGCTTTTCGGCGGGATAGAAGCCGTCGTAAGCCCCCCCCTTGGCCAGCGATTCCACCACGCGCTTGTTCAGCTGCTTGGAGTCCGCGCGCAAGGTGAACTCCTCGAAGGAGCGGAACGGACCGTTCCTGTCCCGCTCGGCCACCAGGGTCTCCACCACGCCCTCGCCGACGTTCTTCACGGCGGTCAGCGCGAAGCGGATGGCTGGTTTACCCTGCTGGTCCTCTATTGAAAATTTCTTCTGGGAGCGGTTGACGCTCGGGCCCAGGATGCCTATTTCCATGTCCTGGGCTTCGCCTATGTAAGTGACCAGCTTGTTCTCTTTCTCGTCGGAATTGACGGCGCTCTTGCCTATCTCGCTGGTCAGCAGGGCGGCCATGAATTCCACCGGGTAATTGGCCTTCAGCCAGGCGGTCTGGTAGGCGACCAGCGCGTAGGCCACGGAGTGGGACTTGTTGAAGCCGTACTCGGCGAACTTGGCCATATCGTCGAAGATCTTGTTGGACAGCTTGTTGGAAACTTCGTTGAACTTTTTGGCCTGCTCCACGAACTTGGAGCGCATTTTCTCCATCACGTCCAGCTTCTTCTTGCCCATCGCTTTGCGGAAATCGTCGGCCTCGCTGGGGGTGAACTTGGCCAGGCTCTTGGCTATCTCCATAACCTGTTCCTGGTAGACCATCGTGCCGTAAGTGTCCTTCAGGACGGGCTCCAGCAGCGGGTGGTCGTAGGTGATCTTTTTGCGGCCATGCTTGCGCTCCACGAAAGTCTCGAGCATCCCGCTGTTGATGGGGCCGGGGCGGTACAGGGCCACGAGGGCGGCGATGTCGCTGAAAACCGTGGGCTTGAGGCCCTTCACCAGCTTCTTCATGCCGTCGCTTTCGAGCTGGAACACCCCGGTGGTCTTGCCCTCGCAGAGCAGGTCGAAGGTCTTTTTGTCGTCCATCGGGATGGAATAGATGTCGAAATCTTTCCTGCCGGCCGCGCGCAGGAACTCGCAGGCGGTCTCGATGACGGAAAGGGTGCGCAGGCCCAGGAAGTCCACCTTGAGCATGCCGAGGCTGCCCAGCATGTTCCCGTCGTATTGCGTGGTCACTATCTCCTTGGTGTTGCGGTTGGAGAGGGGCACGTAATTGGTGATCTCTTCCTTGGAGATAACGACGCCGGCCGCATGCACCCCGGTGTGGCGCCTGAGGCCCTCGACCTTCAGCGCTATATCGAACAGCTTTTTTATCTTGGGGTCGCGCTGGTACTCTTTAAGTTCGTTGACCTCGTTAAGGGCCTTATAGAGCGTGGCTTTGGGGTCGGAGGGAACGAGCTTGGCTATCGCGTTGATCTCGGAAAGGGGGATATTCATCACGCGGCCCACGTCACGGATGGCGCTCTTGGCCTTTATGGTGCCGTAGGTGATGATATTGGCCACGCGCGCCGAGCCGTACTTTTCACGCACATACTGGACGACCTTCTCGCGGCCTTCGTCGGAAAAGTCGATATCGAGGTCGGGCATGCTTTTGCGGCCGGGGTTCAGGAAGCGCTCGAAGAGCAGGCCGTTGGGCAGCGGGTCCACCCTGGTGATGTCGAGGGTGTAGGCCACCAGCGCGCCGGCGCCGGAGCCGCGGCCGGGCCCGATGGGCACGCCTATGCTGCGCCCGTGATTTATGAAATCCATGACGATCAGGAAGTAGCTGGAGAAGCCCATGCTCCTGATGACGCCGAGCTCGAACTCCAGGCGCTTGCGGTAGTCTTCACCGGCGTTGGGAACTTTCTTCTTGAGCCCCGCTTCGCAAAGCTCTTTGAGGTAATAGAAATCCGGGGCGTCGGGGTTCTTCGCCTTGAACTCGGGCGGGACGTCGAAAGCGGGCAGGTAGAGCTTGTCGGTCTCCAGCTTGAGATCGCACATGGAGGCGATGTGCAGGGTGTTCTTTATGGCCTCGGGGGTATGGGAGAAGAGCTTTATCATCTCCTCGGGGGATTTGTAGTAGAGCTCGTGCTGGGTCTGCTTCATCCGATCGGGGTCGTCGAGGGTCTTGCCGGTGGAGATGCAGACGTGGGCTTCGTGGGCTTCCCAGTCCTCTTTTTTCTGGTAATGGCAGTCGTTGGTGGCCACAAGAGGGATCCCGGTGCGCTTGGAGATCTCTATGAGGCCGGCCATGGCGGCTGTTTCCTCGGGGATGCCGTGGTCCATGAGCTCGAGGTAGAAATTGCCTTTGCCGAGGATGTCCTGGTACTCCATGGCCATCTTTGCGGCTTCGTCGAGATGGCCTTCGGCGCAATTCCGGGCGATATGGGACTTGAGGCAGCCGGAGAGGCAGACGAGGCCTTCGGCGTGCTTGGCGAGGAGCTCGGCGTCTATGCGGGGGTCGTGGTAAAAGCCTTCGAGGTAGGCGGCTGAGACCATCTTGATGAGGTTGTGGTAGCCTACCGCGTTTTTTGCCAGGACGGTCATATGGCCGTTCTCGCGGCGGCCCTGGCTCTTGTCCCTGTCTTTGCGGGAGCCGCGGGTAATGTAGCATTCGCAGCCGAGGATGGACTTGAGGCCGAGGTTCTTGGCCATGAAATAGAACTCCATGGCGCCGTACATATTGCCGTGGTCGGTGATGGCGAGGGCGTTCCCGGGGTGGGCGGCCAGCCCCTTGAGGAAGTCCGAGGGATTCCCGTGCCCGTCGGTAATGCGCAGCATCCCGTCAAGCAGCGAGTACTCGGAGTGATTATGAAGATGTATGAAACTAGGTTGCATTAATATATAGAAACAAAACAAATCCCCGTGGCCAGACAGAACCACCGGCCTTAATTATATAAATAATTAGGTCTAGCACGGAATTTGCAAGTGAAATAGTGAACCGCGAGATGCCCAGTCGGGGGCCTGGCAAGGGTATGGGCCCGGCTGGCGCGCTATCGGCCACACCGTGGCCGCGCTCACCCCTCGGCCTCCGCTCTTACGTAAGCTCCGGCCTGCGGGAAGGCCCGCCGAACCCATACCCTTGCCACCCCTCCGCTCAAATTTTGCGTCAGCCCGTTTTAAGCTAAACGAGTAATCTGGGCGGAGACCGTGCGGGCAGGGTTAGCAAAAGCCCCTCGGAGCGCGAGGCTTGCGTAAGCGCCGAGCGCGAGAG
>JAVHPG010000056.1:0-3262 GCA_036170455.1 Elusimicrobiales bacterium | reverse complement strand
TAGCGGGCCGCCGCCTCGTCTACCAGTTTGTAATAGTCCTCTTTCTTTATTTCCCGCAGGTCCTCTAGTTTCTCGAGTATCTCGCCTTTCATCTTAAGCGTCCAGCCGCGTACGGCCTCGCGGTTCTTTTCATTGTTTTTCCCCGTAAGGAAATAGGTGCCCAGCGCAGCAAGCGCCGCTATGCCGATGCCGGTTCCTATGACTTTTTCAGCTGTTTTCATTTTGTCCCCTTTATTTGCCGGCGCCGTTTTTAGCCTGGCGCCGGACCTTAACCCGTGAAAACATTGTATATAAAGCCGCCGGCTAGGTTAATAGCCTTTTCGGGTAGTCCTTAAATCTGCTTGCCGGCGGCCTTGACAAGTCAAGATATTCGCCTATAATATATAAGCACCGTCGATGGCCCAAATAATGCTTGCTTGGTATAGGCCTTAAGGCCTATTACTGTCTGGGGCTTAGGGCCTTTGATTAAAGTCAAACAATGTACGAAAATATTACTATGAAACGGTTTCTCCTTACTTTAGCGGTACTGGCCGCAATGACCATGGGTTTAAAAGCCCAGGACGCTTCTTTCGACAGCCTGATGTCGGACCTCCCGCGCCCCTCGGCCGTCGAGGTTTCGGCGCCCGCCCCGGTCGACGCCGCGCCTAAGGCCTCAGCCACAGCCGCCGACCGCGAATGGCTGGTCCTGGTCTTCATAAACGGCGTGAACGACCTTGGCATACTCGGCTACGCGAACAAAGATATAAACGAAATGGAGCAGGTCGGCTCCTCCGACAAGATGGCCGTGGTGGTGGAATACGGCATCCTCGGCATAGACGATGAGGCCGGCCGGAACCTCCAGTTCCCCCGCGGCTCCAAAACCATATATATCACCCGCGACGCGGACGCTTCTAAAATAACTTCGCCCGTTATCTATCCTTCAAATGACGCCGACATGGGCAGCGAAGCCAACTTGGTCCGCTTCGTAAAGCGCGGCCTGCGCAAATACCCGGCTAAAAAGGTCGCCCTGATACTCTGGAACCACGGCGCCGGACGCCTGGGCATCTCTTTCGACGATGTAAGCAAGAACTATATGGAAGTGGACAGGCTGGGCGCGGCGCTTGCGCAGATAAAGGGCGCCCTGGGCCGCAATATAGACGTTTTCGCCACCGACGCCTGCCTGATGCAGATGGCCAGCGTTGCCTATGAGTTGGGAAAATCCGCCGATGTTATAGTTGGCTCTGAAGAAGAGGTTCCGGGCAACGGCTATCAATACACTTCCCTGCTTGGCCGGCTTTCGGCCGACCCCTCAATGGGCGCCGAAGCGCTCGGCCGGGCGATGGTTGATACCTACGGGGCGAGCTACGGCTCCGACGCTACTCTTTCTGCTATCAGGACCTCGGCCCTGCCGGGTTTTGTGGGCGCGCTGAACAACTGGGTCATGGCGGTAAAAGGGGACAGGGCGGCTTTCGCTGCCGCCACCGACGCTTCTGTCGTGGGTGAAACTTCCAGGTTCTCCCAGAAAGAATCTAAAGATCTTATCGACTATACTGAAAAGGTGGAGGCCGAACTTCCCGCCAGCCAGCCCGTCAAAGCCGCCGGCGCGGCATTAAGGAATTCAATTTCTAATGAACTTATAATCGCCAGTATAGGGAAGCCGGCGAACAGGAAGCCCTACACCAAGGCCCGCGGCCTGGCTATCTATATTCCCGAGCTGCAGTACAATTCGGCCAATTACGAGAAACTCGCTTTCCCCGGCGATTCGCTCTGGGGCGATTTCCTTCTTGCGATGATGAAAGAGAGGCTTAAGTAATATGACTTCCGGGACCGCCAGAATAATGCGCCTGGCCGCTATAGCGGCGGGGCTGCTTATTTGCGGCCTGGACGCCCGCGCCGAAATGACCGCCCCGGAGCGCCTGGAGGCTTACAGCGTCGCTATTTCAAGCGGGGACCCCGTGGCCGCCTCCGCTTTCCTTAAAGACGGGGAAGCCCGCGAACTGGCTGAAGCCGAACCGCAGAAAGCCGCCGCCCTGCTTGGCAAAGCCGAGGCGCTTAAAGACCTTAAAGAGCTGCTGGCCATGTCCTGGGACGAGCAGAAAGTAAACAAGCTCAACCAGGCGCTTTCTATAAGGATAGATGTGGACAGGCCGCTCCCCAAAATGGGTATCGGCCCCCAGCCCGAGAAACTTTTAACCTGGATAGATAAATACCGGCCCGGTCATACGGCCGCGGATAAAGCGCTGGTCAAAAAAGCGATAAGGCAGTGGGAAGTGATCTTCGGGACCATGACCGATACCCGCTCTTTAAGCTGGGGCCAGGCCAAAATGCGTGAAGGCAAGGCCGTCACCGTCACCAAAACCGCCTGGGAAGCGATGGTGATACGCGAGCGCAATTCCGTCATAGAAAAGATGATCCAGGCCGACCCAAAGTTCCTCGTTTACAATGACGAGAGGCTGGCCGCGGCCAAGAACGACGTGGCGGTGAACATCGCGGTGCAGTCCGTAATAAATTCCGACGCGCTTACGCCCGCCCAGAAGAGCCAGCTCCAGGGCAAGTCTTTCTCAGAACAGGCTTATTTGCTTGGGAACATGTTCGACAACAGCAATATAAACGTGGATCCCGCTACCAAGGCTAAAATAAACGCTGCCCGCGGTTCCCTGCCGCAGGAAGTCCTGCCCGCCCAGCAGCGGGAGCTCCTCGGGAGCATGCTCAATACCGCGGTGGCTAAAGAGCTGGCCGGCACAAAAGCCGGCGACAGGGCCCTGGCGGCCTCGCCCAATGGGCTGAAGATCAGGATACAGCCGCTGAGCGGCGGTTATTCCGGCTACGATGCAGCCTCCGGCAGCATCCTCCTCGATTCGGAGACCATCCAGCAGTATATGCGCATGAAGGGTTATACCGCGGCCTCGCTGATGAGCAGCCCCGCCCAGGTGCAGGAGATAGCCAAGTATATGTCGCCGTCCGTGGTTTACGAATCCGCGCATAAAAGCCAGGCGGACTGGGCTTCACAAAAGGGCATCTATAAACCGCATACGCAGGAGGATGAGGTAGAGGCTATGTCCCTGGAAGGCCTTTACACCACCGAGAAAATGCGCAAGGACGCGGATTACAGCCGGATACACACCTCCAGCAGGGACAACGGCTCCGCGTATGCGTCTAAGAAATTTGAAGTTGGCACTGAATACGCGGAGAGCGGTTCTAAAAAATTCGCTGATACCGTGCGCCAGCGCTATTTCGCGGGCCTGCCATCCCTGGACGCGGCGGCTGCGCAGGTGCTCGGCGC
>JAVHPG010000055.1:0-3274 GCA_036170455.1 Elusimicrobiales bacterium | reverse complement strand
CAAGGCGGGGCCCCCCCTTCCGCAAAGGGTTCGCGGGGCGATAGCCCTGCCACCCCTCCGAAAGGATTTACTTTAGAATAACTTCCTTCTTGCCTTTTACAATTTCACCGATGAGCACGGAATCTTTAAGGGTTTTTAGGGCGGTTTTAACGGCCTCTTTGCGGACTACGGCTATCATGCCCAGGCCCATGTTGAAGGAGTCCCACATATCGGCCTCCGGGATATTGCCAAGGCGCTGGATTTCGCGCATTATAGAAGGGGTTTTCCAGGAGTCTTTATAGACGACCGCGCTAAGGTTTTTGGGGAGGACGCGCGGCAAATTGCCGGGGATGCCCGAACCGGTGATATGGGCGAGGGCGAGGACGTCATGCTTCTTTTTGCGCAGGGCGTAACGAAGTTTATTGACGTCCTTGACGTATATTTTGGTCGGGGTGAGCAGGCGGGCGGCGTATTTTTTCAGGAGTTTTTTATCGTCCAGGACTTTCCGGATAAGGGAAAAGCCGTTTGAGTGAAAGCCGGTGGATTTGAGGCCGATAAGGACGTCGCCGGGGCGGACTTTCTTGCCGTCGAGGATCTCGGAATTCTTTACGATGCCGACCGAGAAGCCGGCGAGGTCGTATTCGCCGGGCTGGTAGAAGCCGGGCATTTCCGCCGTTTCACCGCCGAGCAGGGCCGATTCGCCCTGGCGGCAGCCTTCCAGGATACCGTCGATTATTTTCTTGGAGCGGGCGAGATCGAGCTTGCCGGTGGCGTAATAGTCGAGGAAGATCATAGGGCGGGCGCCGCAGCAGAGGAGGTCGTTTACGCACATGGCGACCAGGTCTATGCCGATGGTATTGTGCTTATCCAGCAGGAAAGCGAGTTTCAGCTTCGTTCCTACGCCGTCGGTGGAAGCGACCAGGCTGAACTCGTTTTTGCTTTCGGCTATGGGCAGGAGCCCGGCGAAGCCGCCGATGGCTTTGGACTTTTTCTCGAGGAATTCGGTGAATTTATCGGAAAGCTTTATATCCACTCCGCTTTTTTTATAAGTCGTCATTATGTCTCCTGTACCAGGTAAATTATATTCCTCGGGCGCTCACAAACCTATGTCTTTCCTGTACTGCATCCCTTCGAAATGTATTTTCGAGACCGCGGCGTAGGCGCTCTTCCTGGCCTCTTCGAGGTTGGCTCCGGCGGCGGTCACCGAGAGGACGCGCCCCCCGCTGGTTATATAGCCGTCATCTTTTTTCTCCGTTCCCGCGTGAAAGACCAGCGCCCCGGCGGGAACTTTATAGAGGCCGGTTATCTCTTTTCCTTTCTCCGGGTTCTCGGGATAGCCCCCGGCCGCCAGGACTACTGAGACGCAGGCCTGCCCGTTAAGCTCCAGCTCCTTCCCGGCCAGTTTGCCATCGGCGCAGGCCTTGAGCAGCGACAGCAGGTCCCCCCTCAGGAGCGGCATTATCGCCTGGGTTTCAGGATCGCCGAAGCGGCAGTTGAACTCCAGGACCTTGGGCCCGTCGGGAGTGAACATTATCCCCGCGAAAACGACTCCGCAAAAAGGGATCTGCTCTTTTTCTACGCCGTCCACGAAGCGCTGCAATATTTCTTTTTTAATTATTTCCAGGTCGGGGGCGGCTATCTCGACTGGAGCTACCGCGCCCATGCCCCCCGTGTTGGGACCGAGGTCGCCGTCGCCCAGGCGCTTATGGTCCCTCGCTATGGGGAGCAGCAGGAAAGACTTGCCGTCCACCAGGGCCAGGACCGAGGCCTCCCGGCCGGTCAGGAACTCCTCCATAACGACCTTCGAGCCTGAAGAGCCGAAGATCCTCTTTTCCATGAAATCCGAGACGGCGGAAAGGGCGTCAGCCTCGTTCTCGCAGATGCGCACGCCTTTGCCGGCGGCCAGGCCGTCGGCCTTGATCACTACGGGGTACTTCGTGTTCTCTTTTATCTTTTCCCTCGCGAACTCCGCCGAGTAAAGGATGGAGAAGGAAGCCGTAGGGATGGAATTCCTGCCCATGAACTCCTTTGCGAACTGCTTGGAGGCTTCAAGCAGGGCTCCCTTCTGGGAAGGACCGAATACCTTAACGCCCTTCGCCGTCAGGAAATCGCTTATCCCTTTGGCCAGCGGCGCTTCGGGCCCGACGACCACAAGTTCTATCTTCTTCGCGGCGCAGCAGGCGTGTATTTTCTCGAAATCATCGACCGCTATAGCGTGGCATTCGGCCAGGCTTTTCATCGCGGCGGAGCCGGGCGCGGCGTGGAGCTTCCCGAGCTGCGGGCTTTGCCTTAGCTTCCAGGCCAGGGCGTGCTCCCGGCCTCCGGAGCCTATCAGCAGTACGTTCACAAACCCGCCTTGGCCCGGAGGCCATAGGCCTTGGCCACCGCGTCAACCCTGGTATTATATTTTCCTGTAAAGCAGGAAACGCAGAAATTCCTGTCCTTTTTATCGCCGCAGGCGGACACCAGGCTTTCCAGGCCGAGGTAATGCAGTTCATCGGCGCCGATGAAGCGGCGTATTTTCTCTACTGTCAGATTACAGGCTATCAGTTCTTTTTTGCTGGGCGTGTCTATTCCGTAAAAGCACGGGGAAATGATGGCCGGGGAGGCGATGGCCATAATTATCTTCCTGGCGCCGGCCTTCTTGAGACTTTTCACTATCTTGCGCGAAGTCGTCCCCCGCACCAGGGAATCGTCTATCAAGATGATGGTCTTACCTTGTATGGCGTCCCGGATGGGAGCCAGCTTAAGGTGGGCGGTGAATTCCCTCAGGCGCTGGTCCGGCTGTATGAAAGAGCGGCCGGTATAATGGTTGCGCATGAAAACGGTCTGAAAAGGGATGCAGGACTCTTCGGAAAAGCCCAGCGCGTAGACCGTCCCGGAATCCGGCACGCCGGACACGATGTCGGCTTTTACGTTCTTGAGCTCGCGGGCCAGCAGAGCGCCGATCTCGTAACGCGCGGTCTGCACGCTCCTGCCCGCCACCACGGAGTCGGGCCTGGCGAAATAAACCTGCTCGAAGATGCAGCGGGTAAAATTCTTGGCCGGGGCGAAACGCCTGAAGGTCGCTTTCCCGCCCGCTATAGTTACCATCTCGCCGGGCGATATCTCCCTGACCGTCTTCCCCCCGGCCACTTCGATGGCGCAGGTCTCGGACGCGAGCATGAAAGATTTTCCCAGTTTCCCAAGCACCAGCGGCCTGAAACCGTTCGGGTCGCGCGCGCCGATGATCCTGCCCGGGGCCAGGAAGGCGAAAGCGTAGGCCCCCTCCAGCTTCGGGAGGTTCTTCGCGAGC
>JAVHPG010000054.1:0-15942 GCA_036170455.1 Elusimicrobiales bacterium | reverse complement strand
TCTTCTTCGCCATCAGCGTGATCTTCGTCTGGCGCTCCTTCTACAGCATGCGCATCCCCGTAGTGAAGTAAGGATCCGCGAACAAGGACTAAAACTCCCCGCCCTAAAAAGCGGGGAGTTTTATTTTATGGGGGAAGGAAGAACCGCGAGATGTAAAGTCGGGGCGGCAAGGGTATGCGCTCGTCGCTCACGGCGTCGGCCACACCGTGGCCGCGCCTCCCCTCTCGGCCCTCGCGCTTATGCAAGCCCGGGCCTCCGAGAGGTCGCTCCGAACCCATCCCCTCGCCGCTCCTCCGCACTCTTGCGTAGACTGCTCAGTTATCCGTAGGTAATTCTTTAAGATGCCATTTTGTCATCTTAAAGAGAGGAGATGGGGACGCATATGACGTTATGACTATTTATTAACAGTGCGAGTAGGATTGTTAGCAATAAGTCATATAGTCATGTGCGTCCCCTATCCCCCTATCCCCAATCGGGATATCACAATCTGTGATATCCTCCGATTTCACTCAAGGACTTGGCTCGCAAGCTGCAGGCTTTGGAAAAGAAATACGACGCGCAGTTAAAAAGCGTCTTCGACGCCATAAGAATGCTGATGACCCCGCCCCCCGACACCGACCCCGGCCCCAAAGCAATCCCGGGCTTCAAACCCTGGAAATAGCTTCGTTTGCTAGAATATATCGGGCGGGACGTGGCGCCATCAAAATAGTCATAAAGTCATGTGCGTTCCCTATGCTCATGAACTCTTCTAGCTGCAAGAATGTTAAATATAATTAGCTGGAGGCACTATGATTAGTTTTTACCTTTGTTCTTGGGGTTTATGGTGGCTGGATTGATACTTTTTCTTAGTCTTAATACATATTCTAACGTCCATAATGTCGACGCAACAACAGCCTTATATTGCTTAGCTGGTTTTTCAGCCTTCCTAACGATTCTTATTCAATGGCTAAAGCAAAGACCTAGTAGGTAGAAATAGGAAACGCTGATAACTGTGCGTGACTAATTAGGGGGAGGTGTCGGAAGGCCGCCGAGCAACTCGGCGGTTTTTTTTGATAGCGTAAGCGCCGAAGCCGGAGGAGGAGTGAGGGCACGGTGTGCCCGAACGCGTTTTGCGTTCCGTCCCCCGTGGCGCCCCCAATGCGTATCGAGCAATTTTGTATTATTTGTTTGTGATGTTCCTTATTAAGAAGATTATTGAGGCTTTTGTTCTGCCGCCGGGGTGCTATATTGTCGCCTTGGCGGGGCTGGCTTTTTATTTGAGGAAGCGGACGCGGGCGGGGGCTTTGGTTTGCGCGGGGCTGGCGGGGGTGATGTGGGTGGGGACTTCTAATATTTTTGGCGGCCTGCTGCTGGGGCCGCTGGAGCGGGCTTATCCGGCGCCGGCGAAGGCGGAGGGGGACGTTATTGTGGTGCTTTGCGGCGGGTTCAAGGGGGGAGGGAGGCCTTTTTCGGCTTCGGAGCGGCTGGCTTCCGGGACTTTGGAGCGCGCCGACGCGGCTTTCAAGCTTCATAAGGAGACCGGGCTGCCGCTGCTGATCTCGGGCGGGGCGCCTTTTTCGGAGAGTCCTGAGGCGGAAGCCGCCGCGGCTTACCTTAAGGAACTGGGTGTGCCTGAAAATAGAATTACCAGGGAAGAAAGGTCCAGAGATACTCAAGAAAATGCCCGGTTCAGCCTGAAGATCTGCGGCGAGAAAGGGTATAAAAGGATCATTCTGCTCACTTCGGCCTACCATATGCCGCGCTCGGTGCTGCTTTTCAGAGAGGCCGGCTCCCTTGAAATAGTCCCTTTCCCGGTAGTGCGCCGCTCCGGGGGGCCGCGCTTCTACTCCGATTATCTGCCCGGAGGGGGACTCGAAGCCAGGCAGGCCCTTAACGAATACCTTGGCATCCTTTATTACCGCCTTTATTATTCCCTCTCATAGGCCAAAAAAGGTAGAATATAGTTCAGGCAGGGCTAGAAAGCCTGTCAGGTATCATTTGCTGTCTTAAGTTCACAGGAGGAAGCGTTTGAACAACAATAAGAGAGTACGCGTTAACCGCAACATCACGTCCCCGCAGGTGCGTCTGATAGACATGCACGGCACCATGCTCGGCATAAAGCCGCTCATCGAAGCCGTAACCATGGCCAAAGGTTCCGGCCTGGACCTGGTGGAGATTTCCCCCGGCGCCAACCCGCCCGTCTGCAAGGTGATGGACTTTTCCAAATTCCTCTACGAGAAAGAAAAGCAGGACCGCGAGAACCGCAAAAAGCAGAAAGCCGGCGTGCTGAAGGAGATCCGCCTTAACCCGCGCATCGCCAGCCACGACCTGCAGACCAAGGTCAAGCATATCGAAGAATTCCTCAAGGAGCATAACAAGGTGCGCGTCACCGTGGTGTTCCGCGGCCGCGAGAACCAGCACCGGAACCTCGGCGAGGAAATCCTTAACGCGATCCGCGACAATTTGTCCTCCGTCGGCGTCGTGGAAGGCCGCCCTTCTATGATGGGCAACCGCATGAGCATCATGCTCGCCCCGGCCACGCATACCCCTAAGCCCGCCGCCGCGAAGCCGGCGCCAGCTCCTAAGCCGGAGCAGGCTCCCGGAACCTGACCCCTTTTAAAGGTGGGCCGGAAAGTTATATAATATCAGGATAAGCCGGAGTTAAAAAAAGAGAAACACTATGCCTAAAATTAAATCACATAGCGGAGCCAAGAAAAGATTTAGAAAAACTACCACGGGAAAATGGCTGCACCGGAAAACCGGCCTGCGCCATCTCCTGACCGGGATGTCGGCCAAGCGCGGCCGCAACCTGCGCACCGTGAAGGTGGAAGAAAAGAATTCCGCCGAAGGCAAAATGCTTAAGCTTTACCTGCCTTACCAGTAAAAGCGGGTTCATGAAGAAATAATAAAACCAGGGATAATAAAATGAGAATAAAATACAGCGTAGCGAGAAATAAAAGGAAAAAGAGAATTTTAAAGCTCTCCAAGGGCTATTACGGCAATAAGGGCAACCGCCTGCGCCAGGCTATACAGCAGGTCAACAAGTCGCTGACCACCGCTTATATCCACCGCCGCGACAAGAAGGGCGATATCCGCCAGCTCTGGATAGTGCGCCTGAACGCCGCCGCCCGCGAGGAAGGGATGTCTTACAGCAGGTTCATGGACGGTATCCACAAAGCGAATATCAACCTGAACCGCAAGATGCTGTCCGAGATCGCCATCCGCGACCCGAAGTCTTTCAAGCAGCTTGCTGAGATCGCCAGGAAAGCTATCGGCAACATCAAGAAAGTTGTCGGTACCGCTAACTAAGGCCTCGCCGTGAACTCCACGGTTTGGAAGGAAAAACTGTCCGCAATACGGGACAGTTTTTCCGTTTCTATAGCCAAAACCCCTGCCGAAAACCCGGAGGCTATCGAGCTTCATTACCTCGGCCGCAAAGGCGAACTGGCCCTGCTGCTCAGGGACCTTAAAGACATCCCGATAGAAGAGCGCAAGGAACTGGGCGCGCTCGGCAATACCGCAAAAGAAGAAATGACCGCCAAGCTGGCCGAGCTGAAAGGCGTCTCAGACGCCGCCGGCTTCGTAGTCAGGGCTGACATCGACCTGACGCTGCCCGGCTGGCCTTTTCCCAAAGGCAGCCTGCACCCGCTCACCCATACTATGAACAGGCTGGCCGAGGGCTTCCTCAAGCTCGGCTTCACCATGGCCGACGGCCCGCGGGTTGAAGACGATTACCACAATTTCGAAGCGCTGAATTTCCCGCCTTTCCACCCCGCGCGGGACATGCAGGACACTTTCTATGTGGGCGCGATAGACGAGGCGGGCAAAGGCATGCTGCTGCGCACGCATACTTCCCCTGTGCAGATCCGCTCCATGGAGAAGCAGGACCCGCCGCTGCGGGTTTTCCACACTGGCCGCGTGTTCCGCTCCGAGGCGGTGGACGCCAGCCATTCTTTCGCTTTCCACCAGATCGAGGGCCTCTACGTCGACAAAGGCGTCAGCATGGCGGACCTGAAGTGGACCGTGGACGCCTTCATGAAAGATCTGTTCGGCTCAAGCGTGAAGACTCGCTTCAGCCCCTCTTATTTCCCTTTCGTCGAACCCGGCGCCGAAGTCGACATGTCCTGCGTCTTCTGCAAAGCCGGAGAGCGCTGCCCGGTCTGCAAAGGCACCGGCTGGCTCGAAGTGATGGGCGCCGGCCTGGTGCATTCCAACGTGCTGAAGGCCTGCAAGTACGATCCCGAGAAATGGAGCGGCTTCGCCTTCGGCGCCGGCATAGAGCGCTTCGCCATGCTGCTGTACGGCATCAGCGACATGCGCATGCTGTACGAGAACGACCTCCGCATTTTAAAACAGGTGCAGTAAGTGGCCGTCTGATGCGCATAGCGCTTGATACGGCACCTACACAAGTATGAAAATAATATATTCCTGGCTTTCGGACTTCATCGAGAATCCTCCCCCGGCGGCGGAGCTGGCGGCCAAGCTGGGCCGCATAGGGCTGAAGGTGGAGGAGATAAAGAAGACGGGCGCCTCTTTTAGCGGCGTCTGCGTGGGGCAGATCTTAAAGATTGACAAACATCCCAACGCCGACAAACTGGCGCTGGTAGACGTAAACGACGGCAAGGTGACCATGCGCGTGGTCTGCGGCGCAAAGAATATCGCCGTGGGCCAGAAGATCCCTTTCGCCAAAGTCGGTGCCAGGCTCTCCGGCGGCGAGCTGAAGAAAGCCAGGATCCGCGGCGTGGACTCCGAGGGCATGCTCTGCTCGGCGGCCGAACTGGGCCTCGAGGGCTATGACAGCTCCGGCATACTTCTGCTGCCTGACACTACGGACATCGGAGTAGACGCGGTCACGCTTTTTCCGAAAGCCGACTATACTCTCGAAGTAGAGATGCTCCCGAACCAGTCGCATTGCCTTTCCCATTACGCGCTGGCCCGCGAGTTCTGCGTTTTCTACGGCTATAAGCTGAAAGAGGCCGCGATCTTCGAAGGCAAATCCTCCGGCGAGGTCGTGCCTGTCCACATAAACGTGCCCGACCTCTGTCCCCGCTACGGCGCCATCGTCATAAAGGGCGTGCGCGGCGCAAAAACCCCGGCGTGGATGGCCGACCGCCTGCGCGCTATGGGCTCCAACCCGAAAGGGAACCTCCTGATCGACGGCTCCAATTATGTCATGTACGAACTTGGCCAGCCGACTCATTGTTTCGATATTGCCAAGCTCGCCGGTCCCAAAATAATCGTGCGCCGCGCGATGCCCGGCGAAATGCTCAAACCTCTCGACGGACAGGCCATCAAGCTGGATGCCGGCATGCTGGTGATAGCCGACGCTTCTAAGCCCGTGGCCCTGGCCGGCGTGATGGGCGGCTTCTATACGGCCGTCTCGGAAGAGACCGACGCTATTTTGATAGAGTCCGCGCGCTTCCACCCGCCTACCGTGCGGCTGGCTTCCAAGACCACAGGGATCAAGAGCGAATCCTCCTACCGCTTCGAGCGCGGAACCGATCCCGAGCTGCCGAAGAAGGCCGCGCGCCGCCTTGCGAAACTTATTCTTGAGGCCGCCCCCGGAGCGAAAATAGAGCAGATCAGCGATACTTACCCTGTTAAATACGAGCGGCCCGTGGTGGAAATCGACCCCGCGCGCGTGAACGCGATCCTCGGCACCGGCATAGCCGACGGCGAGATCTACGCCTGCCTGAAAGCTTTCCAGCCCGACCTGAGGGACTCCAAGCCCTGGAAATTCACCGTGCCGTCCTGCCGGCAGGATATCGAAACGATCTGGGACGCGGCGGAAGAGATAGCCCGCTACGTGGGCTACGACGTTATCCCGTCCGTGTCGCATATGCCCATGCTGCCCTCCGCGGTAACGGCCCAGTGGGCGGTCGGGCTGGAGATGAAGAACACGCTGGCCGGCCTGGGCTTCAGCGAGGTTTATAACTACGATTTCGTTTCGGTAAAAGAGATGAAGGCCTGCGCTTTTTACGCCGATATGGCGCTGGAGGTCAAGAACCCCTTGTCCCTGGATTACCAGTTCATGCGCCAGTCTTTGCTGACCGGGCTGCTAAAAACTTTGCGCTACAACCTTAACCGCGGGCGCGAGACGGTGCAGATCTTCGAGTCCGGCTCCGTTTACGCCAAGGCCGACGCCGGCAAGACGGAGCAGGTCCATTGCGCGGGGCTGATGGCGGGGGCTTTCCCCGAAGGCGGCTTCTGGCAGGGCGGGCAGGGCTCTGCCGATTTCTACCACCTGAAAGGGATGATGAGCAGGATCTTCACCGGCAAGGGCGGCTTCCGTTTCGGGAAGCCGAAGAACGCGCCGGGCTATTTCCAGCCGGGGCTCTGCCTGGAGATGAAGCTGGGCGGCAATTCCGCGGGCTATGCGGGCAAGCTGAGCCCGGCGGTTGCGGCGGCCTTCGATTTCAAGGACAATAATATTTTTTACTTCGAGATCCCGCTGACCAGCATGGCGGCGGCGTGGAAGCCGGATTTCTGGCAGAAGATAATCAAGATAAAGCCGGTCTCGGCCTTCCCGCAGAACTGGCGCGACCTTTCCATCGTGCTGGAGGAAAAGCACGAATGGGCCGAGCTGGAGCGCTCTTTCTCGGGAGTGCAGGACCTGGCCTCGGCGCGCCTTATCGACGTCTACAAGGGCAAGAACATTCCGGCCGGCTCGCGCAGCCTCACCATCCGCTTCACTTTCTCCTCGATGGCCGGCACGCTCAACGACGCCGACGTAGGCGCCCGCATGACGGCGGTTCTGGATAAGCTCACAAAGAACTTCAACGCCAAACTCCGCAGCTGAACAGCCCTATTCCTACTTTTGCTATTATTATTCAGGAATGCGCATAGTTATCGCCCTGATGTTGTCGTTTCCGGCGGCCGCCATGGCGGACGGGCCGGGGGCTTATTATTTTATCGCGGTGCAGAACGGGGCTTATAATTTCAAGGGCGGGGAAGCGCAGCTGGAGGAGTCTTACAAGGCGCTGCAGGGGATGGTGAAGCTGGCGGACGCGCAGAACGCGCGGCTGACGCTGCTGTTCAGCGCCCAGTACGCCGTCTATATCGCTTCCGACCCGGTCCGGCTGGTGGAGCTGGAGGGGTGGAAAAAGACCGGGCATGAGGTAGGGGCCTATCACCAGGGGCCGGATACCAGGGCCTGGGACGGTTATTCGGACCTGCCAGCGGAAGCTTTGGGGCGCTTGAGGAAAGACAGCGGTAAGAGCGCGGCTTCGCAGGGCCACGCGGCTTACTTCGGGGAGCTTGCCCGCCTAGATTACGGGATAAAGGCCGGCTGCATGCAGGACTGGAAAGATAAACAATTCAGGGCGGCGGCGCCGGCTTACGAGATCTGCGGCAGGCCCGGCGATAAGGGGATAAATAATTTCGTAGCCGTTTCCGGAGAGGAGAAACCGGGAAAAAAGCTCTCGGTTTTCCATCCGGCGGACAAGGCCGGCATCCTGGCTGCAAGGAAAGATTTCGCCGCCCTGTCTTCGGGAGTTTACGGCGCCTCCTTCAAAAGTTCTCCGTCCGAATTCGGGGCTTTTTATTCCTGGCTTTCTTTTTTGAAAGGCAAAGACCCGCAGGGCCTGCGCAGCCGCACGGTCTCCTCCGCTGTCGAGGGCGGGCTGCTTGCCGAGAAAAAAGCCGGGGCCGCGCCTAAACCGGTAAAAAAAGAGGAGAAAATTATCCTCAAGCCGGAGCCGGAGGCGCCGCAGGCCGGGATCCCCCGTCTCCGACCCGTCCAGCCTTTTTACGGCAAGGTAGGGACGCTGCTGTTCGGCCGGCGCGCCGGAGGGAAGAACCCGGAGCAGCGGACCCGCTGCGGCGACGGGCTCTGTGACGCTTTCGAACGGGCCCAGGCTGGCCGCTGCCCGAGCGACTGCGGACATTAAGGACTAAATATGAAATATAAGCTTAAAGGCGTTTGCGCGAAGGAAGTTAAGTTCAGGATCGTGGGCGGCAAGCTGAAGGATGTCGAGTTCGTCAAGGGCTGCCCCGGGAATCTGCAGGCGATGGCCGTGCTGCTCGAAGGGATGAGCGTGGACGAGGTCATCCTGAAATTAAAAGGCATTGCCTGCGGGGACAGGCCGACCTCGTGCTCCGATCAGTTCGCGAAAGTCCTGAAGAAGGTTAAAAAGGGCTCTAAATAAACGGAGCGGGGCCCTCCTGGCCGTCCGCTTAAGGCGGGCGGCCTTATTTTTTCCGGCGCAGGATTTTATACACTTTGTTTATGGCTGATATAGTACTCGCCACTTTTAACGCGCGGTACGAGCACTGCTCCTTCGGGCTGCGCTGCCTTATGGCTAATTTGGGCGGGCTCGCCCCTGGCGCCAAAATACTTGAATTTAACACGGAGATGCGCACCGCCGAGGCCGCGGAGGCCGTCCTGGCCCTTGCCCCGCGGATACTCGGGCTGGGCGTTTATGTGTGGAACGCGCGGGAAAGCGCCGGGCTGGTTGCCGAACTTAAACGGCTCCGCCCGGACCTGATCATAGTCCTGGGAGGGCCGGAGGTAAGCTATGAAATTCCGGAGCAGCAGATCTGCCGCGACGCCGATTATGTGATAAAAGGCGAGGGGGAAACCGCTTTTGCGCGGCTATGCTGCGCCTTGCTTTCCGGGCAGGCTCCGGCCGAAAAGACGATCGGCCCGTCGGCGCCGGAGCTGCCGCTCCTGGCGCTGCCCTATGGCTTATACACGGCTGAGGACATAGCCAACCGCGTGCTCTATGTAGAAGCGTCCCGCGGCTGCCCTTTCGCCTGCGATTTCTGCCTGTCCTCGCTGGATAAAGCGGTCAGGAATTTCCCGCTGGGGCGGCTGTTCGCCGCCTGGGAAGAGCTTCTTTCGCGCGGCGCCCTTAAATTCAAGTTCGTGGACCGCACTTTCAACCTGGAAACCGGGCGCGCGGCCGCCATTTTGAATTTTTTCCTGGAGCGGTACCGGCCGGGGCTGTTCCTGCATTTCGAAGTGGTTCCTGACCGCTTCCCTGAAGAACTTTACGCTATCGTTAAAAAATTCCCGGCCGGCTCGCTGCAGCTCGAAGCGGGCGTGCAAACTTTTAACGGGTCCGTCGCGGAGCGGATCGGGCGCAGACAGGACAATTCCGCAGTAGAGAAGAACCTGTTCCGCCTGAGGGGGGAAACTTCCGCCCATCTGCACGCCGATCTTATTATCGGGCTGCCGGGCGAAGACCTGGCTTCTTTCGCGGCCGGCTTCGACAGGCTTGCTGCCCTGGGGCCGCAGGAGATCCAGGTGGGGATACTTAAGCGCCTGCGCGGCGCGCCCATAGCCCGGCACGATGCGGAGTGGGAAATGGTTTACAGCCAGGAGCCGCCCTACGAGCTGAGGCAGAACGGGCTCCTTGATTTCTTCACCATGCAGCGCCTGCGCCGTTTCGCGCGCTACTGGGACCTGGTCGCAAATAGCGGCGTCTTCTCCGGGACTTCCGCGCGGGTCTGCGCCGGGCCGTCTCCCTTTAATAATTTTCTCGCCCTCAGCGACTGGCTTTACGCCCGGACGGGCCGGACTCACTCTATCGCCCGCCCGCGCCTGAGGGAACTGCTGGCGGCCTATCTTACCGGGGTTTTGAAACAGCCCGCCGAAGCCGCGGCGGCCCTGGCCGGGCGGGACGAAGCGAAATCGCGCCGCGGTCCGGGAAGCGGCGCGCGCCGCCAGGCGCGGCACCGGTAAACGGCTGATGCCCCCATTTGCTAAACTAAACTCTTCTATGTTTAAAACCGCGGTTTTTTTCTCTTTTTTCCTGGCCTGCCCGCCGCCCGTTCCGGCGGCGGATTTCAGGGACGAAACCATATACCTGGCGGTAACGGACCGCTTCGTGGACGGTGATCCCGCCAATAATAATATTTACGGGGACGAGTATGTTCCCGGCAATCTGCGCTATTACCAGGGCGGCGATTTCCGCGGCCTTATAGACAATCTGGACCATATAAAGGACATGGGCTTCTCCGCGATCTGGATAACGCCGCCGGTGATGCAGCCGCCCGGGCGCTATGTCAACAGCTCGCAGACCTACGACGCAGCGGGCTACCACGGCTACTGGGCCTGGGATTTCTCGAAGATAGACCCCCATCTTGAGTCCAAAGGGGCCTCGTACGCCGACCTGATAAAGGCCGTGCACGGCAAAGGCATGAAGCTTATCCAGGATATCGTGCTCAACCACGGGCACGGCGGAGATACGCACCCTTCCGTAAAGTGGTATGCCGGCCGCGGCAAAGTGCGCGGGCTGGGGCGCGAATACGACTACTTCGCCGACGACCGGGACTGGTTCACCCACAAGGGGCCGGTGCTGGCCGACCTGCTTGACCTTAACGACGAGAACCCGGAAGTGCTTAAGTGGTTCACCGCTATTTACGGCAAATACCGGGATCTGGGCGTGGACGCTTTCCGCGTGGACACCCTGGTCTGGATGAAGAACGATTTTTGGCGCGATTTCGCCGCGGCGATGCACAAAGGGAAAAAAGATTTCTTCATGTTCGGGGAAGCCTGGACCAATGACGATTTCAAAATGCTGGCCGCCTATACCAGGCTGTCCCCGGGGGACCCGATGAACAGCGCGCTGAGCGTGCTGGATATGCCGCTCTCCTCCATGGGCGGCTGGGGGCCTATGGAGAAGGTCTTCAAGGGCGGGGATTACGCGCAGGCCGACGAGCTCCTCAGGCACGACGGGGAATACAAAGACGCAAGCTACCTGGTCACTTACCTCGATAATCACGACAAGCCGCGCTTCAGCGGCGGAACCGGCGCGGCGGCCCCGGCGGAGCAGTATTTAGACGCGCTGAATTTTTACTTTACCGCGAGAGGCATCCCCTGTATCTATTACGGCACTGAAATAAGGATGCAGGGCGGGGAAGACCCCGACAACCGCAGGATGCTGGGCGCCGAGGGGATAAAAAAGGCCAAGTCGGACCCGGTGTACCGGCGTCTGGTTAAACTTAACGCTATAAGGCGCTCGGCGCTTGCGCTGAGGCGCGGCGCGCAGACCAGGCTGCTGTCCTCCACGAACCAGTACGCTTTCCGGCGGGATTATGAAGGAGAGACCGCCGCGGTTTTACTTAATAAGGACGAGAAGCCCGCGCAGCTCAGGGCCTCCGGCCTGCCTGACGGGAACTGGCGAGAACTTTATACCGGCTTAAAGCTTAAAGTTAAAGGCGGCGTAATTGAAACGGAAGTTCCCTCCCACGGGCTAAGGGTTTTCGTTAATGGTAAAATAAAGGGGAGCCCCTGGAAAACCGAAGAGATGAATTATGAAAGAAAGAAAGATCAAGAAGATCGTTGAAGGCATGATGGTGATGGAAGGCGCCGGCGTCAAGCTCAGGCGCATCTTCGGTTTCGGCGACACCGCCCTTACCGACCCTTTCCTCCTGCTGGATAATTTCGGCTCCAAAGACCCGGCGGATTATATCGCCGGCTTCCCCTGGCACCCGCACCGCGGGATCGAGACCATCACCTACATGATAGAGGGCGTGGTGGAGCACGGCGATTCGCTCGGCAACTCCGGGATGATAAAAAGCGGCCAGGTGCAGTGGATGACCGCCGGCTCCGGCATCGTTCACCAGGAGATGCCCAAGGCCTGGGAAGGGAACATGCGCGGCTTCCAGCTCTGGGCCAATCTGCCGAAGAAAGAAAAAATGTGCTGCCCGCGCTACCGGGATATAAAAGCCGATGATATGGCCGAGTTCAAGGGCGAAGGTTTTAAGATCAGGATCATCTGCGGCGAGTACGCCGGCGTAAGCGGCCCGGCGCAGGATATAGTGATAAACCCCTGGTTTTTCGACGTGCAGGCCGAGCCCGGCGCCGAGTTCTCCCTGAAAGTCAGGCCTGAGGACAATGTGCTCTGCTGCGTGTTCGAGGGGAAGGGCTGCTTCGACAGGAAAAAGACCCGGGAAGTCGGCCCGGGCCAGCTGGCGGTGCTGGAGGAGGGGGAAGCGGTCGCCTGCTCCGCCTCCAAAGAGGGGCTGCGCTTCATGCTTATGGCCGGCAAGCCGCTTAAAGAGCCGGTGGCCTGGCGCGGCCCGATAGTAATGAATACGGACTCCGAGCTGAAAAAAGCTTTTGAAGAATACCGCAAGGGCACTTTTATCAAGAGGTAGTTCCGCGAATAGCTATGTCAAAAAAAGTCCTGATCATCGACGACGACGACGCGCTTTCAAGCCTGCTCAGGGATTTCCTCGTTTCTAAAGGCTATACCGTCTGCCGGGAGGCCGACGGCCCTTCCGGCGCCGCCAGGGCGAGGGAACTGCTGCCGGACCTGATAACGCTCGATTTCAATATGCCCGGCGAGAACGGCGTAGAGACCTACAATGAGCTGCACAGGTATCCGGAAACCGCCGTCATCCCCGTGATATTTTTGTCTTCCACCCTTCTGGGGCTTATAAAAAGGATGCTGACGGAAAATTCCCGGCTCAGGTTCCTGAAGAAAGGCTGCTCCACCAAAGAGCTGGAGCAGTGCGTGTCCGAAATGATGGCTTTGCCCAAACTGGCGCCGCCGCCTCCTCCTCCCGGGAAAACCGATTTCCACCCCTGAAAGGGGATCCCGGTTTTTTGTATTATAGCCGTAATAGGGGGGCTTCCAGGCCTGTCGGCGCCGGGAGAAGCCCGGTTTTATCAAAGAGGCGATCATGTCAAAATCCTCCGGCCTAAATTCTTTCGACGCGCGCTCCGTCCTCCCTTTGTCGGAGGGGAGCGTCCAATATTACAGGCTTGAAGCCCTTTCCGGCCAGCCCGGCGTGGACCTTGCCGGCCTGCCCTTTACGATAAAAATACTGCTCGAAGGCGCGCTGCGCGCCGAGAACGGGCTCGAGGTCACGGCCGAAGACGTTCTGAACCTGGCCAGGTATAAAGCGAAAACTCCCGCGGGGCCCGAAGTCCCTTTCGTGCCGGCGCGCGTGCTGATGCAGGATTTTACCGGCGTGCCGGCCCTGACGGACCTGGCGGCCCTCCGCGACGCCCTGGCCCGGCTGGGCAGGGACCCGCAGAAGATAAATCCCCGGCTTCCTGTCGACCTGATCATAGACCACAGCGTGCAGGTGGACGCTTACGGCAGCCGGGAAGCGCTGGCGGTCAACGCGCGCAAGGAGTTCGAGCGCAACCGCGAGCGGTACGAGTTCCTGCACTGGGGCCAGAAAGCTTTCACTAATTTCAAAGTAGTTCCACCGGCTTCGGGCATCTGCCACCAGGTCAATCTTGAATATCTCGGAAAAGTGGTCTGGCGCTTAAAGGAGAACGGCGCCGATATCGCCTGCCCCGATACGCTCGTCGGCACCGATTCCCATACCACGATGATAAACGGCCTCGGTATCCTCGGCTGGGGCGTCGGCGGCATCGAGGCCGCGGCCGCTATGCTCGGCCAGCCCGTCTTTATCCAGCTCCCGGAAGTGATAGGGGTCCGCTTCACCGGCGCGATGCCGGCCGGCTGCACGGCCACGGACCTGGTCCTGGCGGTTACCCAGAAACTCCGTAAAAAAGGAGTGGTCGGTAAATTCGTTGAATTTTTCGGCCCCGGCCTCTCTTCGCTTACCCTGGCGGACAGGGCCACCGTCGCGAATATGGCGCCCGAATACGGGGCCACCTGCGGCTTCTTCCCGGTAGACGCGGAAACGCTGCGCTATATGCGCGCCACGGGCCGCACGGAAGCGGAAGTCGACCTGGCCGGGCGCTACTGCAAAGCGCAGGGGCTGTTCAGGACGGACGAAACCCCGGCCCCGGTGTTTACGGACACCGTGGAAGTGGAGCTCTCCGGCATTATTCCGGCAATAGCGGGACCCTCCAGGCCGCAGGACCGTATACCTCTTGCCGGGGCGAAGGTTTACTGGCGGCGTATACTCACCTCCCCGCCCGGGCCGCAGGGCCTGGGCGTGCCGGAGACCGAGTCGGCAAGGGTAGCGGAGATAAATTTCCCGGACGGGTCTAAAGCGACCGTAGGCCACGGCGCGGTGGCGATAGCCGCGATCACGAGCTGCACTAATACCAGCAATCCCAGGGTAATGATAGGCGCCGGCATAATGGCGAAAAAAGCGGTAGAGGCCGGGCTGAAGGTGAAGCCTTACGTCAAGACCAGCCTCGCGCCCGGCTCGCTGGCGGTGACCCGCTATCTCGACGCCGCGGGCCTCACTCCCTTCCTAGAGAAACTCGGCTTTCATACCGTAGGCTACGGCTGCACTACCTGTATCGGGAACAGCGGACCGCTCCCGGACCATGTCGTGCCCGCGGCGGACGCCCTGGCTATGACGGCCGTCCTGTCCGGCAACCGGAATTTCAACGGGCGGATAAATCCGCACTGCAAAGGTTCCTTCCTGGCCTCGCCGCCGCTGGTGCTGGCCTATGCGCTTTCCGGCACCGTCGATTTCGATTTCGAAAATGACCAGCTGGCTCCCGGCGTCTTCCTGAAAGATATCTGGCCGACGGAAGCGGAGATAGACGCCCACCTGGCCCTGGCCGAGGACCCCGCGGCTTTCCGCGAGGCCTATGCCGGCCTCTATACGGGAAACGCGGTCTGGAACGGTATAGGCAGCGGGAAAGAACCGCTCTACCCCTGGGATACGAAGAGCACCTACCTGCGCGAGCCGTCGTTTTTTAAAGGCATGACCGAGGAACCGAATCCGCTGGCGCCGGTGCGCGGCGCGCGCGTCCTCGCGATGTTCGGCGGTTCTATTTCCACGGACCATATCAGCCCCGCCGGCTCTATCGCCCCCGACAGCACGGCCGGTCTCTATCTCTCCGGCAGGGGCGTGGCCGCGGCGGACTTCAATTCCTACGGGACCAGGCGCGGCAACGCGGAAATTATGACGCGCGGGACTTTCGCCAACAGGCGCTTGCTCAACCTTCTAGTGCCCGGCACCGAAGGCGGGGTGACGCTCCACCAACCTTCGGGCGTTAAGATGTCGATCTTCGACGCCGCCGAGCGCTACAGGGAAGAGGGCGTGCCGCTGGTGCTGCTAGCGGGCGCCGACTACGGAATGGGCTCCAGCCGCGACTGGGCGGCAAAAGGCGTTTTCCTGCTTGGCGTGCGCGCGGTCATCGCCGAATCTTTCGAGCGCATCCACCGGTCCAACCTGGTCGGCATGGGCGTGCTCCCGCTGCAGTTCCGGCCGGGCGAGGGGATAGGCCCGCTTAAACTTACCGGCCGGGAAAAATATACCGTCATCCTGGACGATAAGCTCGCGCCGCGGCAGACCGTGAAAGTGGCCGTCGAGGCCGACGGCGCCGAAACCCGTTATTTCGAAGCGCTCTGCCGCATAGACACGCGGATAGAGCTCGAGTATTTCCGCAACGGCGGGATCCTCCACTACGTGCTGCGCAGGCTGATAGGAAAGCGCTGATATGGAACATCTCAATATTGTTATAGCCGGCGCTGCGGGGCAGGGCGTCCAGTCCGCCGGGGAGATACTGGGGAAGACGCTGCTCCGCCTGGGCTACCATGTTTTCATCACGCAGGATTACCAGTCGCGGGTGAGGGGCGGGCATAATTTCCTGAGCGTCCGCTTTTCTGACGCGCCGCTGGCGGCCCCGGTGCGGCGGGCCGATTACCTGCTGGCCCTGAACGAAGAAAGCGTCGGCCTCAGGCTCGGCGAACTGGGACCCGCGGGGCTGGCTTTCTGTCTCGAGGCGGATAAGGGCGCCAATGCCGACCCGCGCCTGCGGGTACTGCCGGACTCCGCGGGGCCGGCCGCCGCGCGGGGAGAGAAGTTCGCCGCGGTGAAACTGGTCGCCATGCTGTTCTCGAGCCTCGGTTTCCCGCCGGAGGTCCTGGCCGGTTCCGTAAAAAAACTTTTCGAAGGCCGCCTGAAGCCGGAGGCGCTGCAGGCCAATTTGGACGCCGTGGCCGCGGTCGCCGCTTTTATCGACGCCAGGGACGTACGGGCCCCGGCCTTCAGGCCGGTACCCTCGCCGAACAGGATGCTTATCTCCGGCAATGACGCCGTGGCCCTGGGCATGGTGGCCGCGGGCAT